>JAURCL010000034.1 GCA_030828465.1 Acidimicrobiales bacterium
CTCGGCCCGCAGGCGACGGCCGATGGCGTGCGGTTCGCGGTGTGGGCGCCGAATGCGCTTGCGGTCTCGGTGATCGGTGACTTCAGTTCCTGGGCTCCGATCCCGCTGGCTCCGGTCGCCTCATCGGGCGTGTGGTGTGCGGTGGTCGCTGAGGCGCGGGCCGGCCACCACTACAAGTTCCTCGTCACCGGCAGCCACGGTCGCGAGGTGCTCAAGGCCGATCCGATGGCAAGGCGCACCGAGTGCCCGCCCGGCGACGCGAGCGTGATCCCCGACGATGTGGCCGCCGGATGGGGTTTCGACTGGGCGGACGACGAGTGGATGGCACGGCGCGGCGCGGTGTTGAGCGGCGAGGCACCACTGCGCGTCTACGAGGTGCACGCGGCCTCATGGAGACACGGTCTCGAGAGTTGGGATGCTCTCGCCGAGGCCCTCATCGAGCACGTGACCGCCCTCGGGTTCACCCATGTCGAGCTGCTCCCGGTGGCCGAGCATCCCTACGGTGGATCGTGGGGGTATCAGGTCACCGGCTATTTCGCCCCGACGGCTCGACTCGGCGACCCCGATGGTTTCCGCCGGTTTGTCGACCGGTTGCACCGGGCCGGTGTCGGAGTGATCGTCGACTGGGTCCCAGCGCATTTCCCGAAGGACTCCTGGGCGCTCGGCCGGTTCGACGGTACCGCCCTCTACGAGCATGATGATCCCCGTCTCGGCGAGCATCCGGACTGGGGAACGCTCGTGTTCAACACCTCGCGCGATGAGGTGCGGAACTTCCTCGTGGCGAACGCCCTCTACTGGATCGACGAGTTCCACATCGACGGACTCCGCGTGGACGCTGTCGCCTCGATGCTCTATCGCGACTACTCCCGGGAGGCGGGGGAGTGGATCCCGAATGAACTCGGCGGCAACGAGGATCTCGTCAATGTCGACTTCCTGCGGGAGGTGAACTCCGTGGTCGGCTCCACCCATCCGGGGGTGCTCATGATCGCGGAGGAGTCGACCGCGTGGCCGGGGGTGACCGCGCCCGCCGATGCCGGCGGACTCGGCTTCACCCACAAGTGGAATATGGGGTGGATGCACGACACGCTCTCGTTCTCGCGAAGGGAGCCGGTGCATCGCCGTCACCACCACGGGGAGCTCCCGTTCACCCTCCTCTACGCCTTCAGCGAGCGCTACGTCCTCCCGCTCAGCCACGACGAGGTCGTCCACGGCAAAGGCAGCCTGCTCGCCAAGATGTCGGGCGATGACTGGCAGAAGTTCGCCACCCTCCGCCTCCTCTACGCCTGGCAGTGGGCGCTTCCGGGCTCACCGCTGTTGTTCATGGGATCCGAATTCGCGCCCTGGTCGGAGTGGCGTCACGACCGCGCCCTCGACTGGTCGCTGATCGACCACGAGCCGCATCGGGGGGTCCGCGACCTGGTCGCGCGGCTCAACCAGACGGCCGATCGGCATCCGGCGCTGTGGGAGCGCGACGACGATCCGACGGCCTTCGAATGGCTTGAGGTGGAGGACGCCGATCACTCGGTGTACGCCCTGCTGCGATGGGCCCGCGACGGGCGCTCAGCGGTGGCCGCCGTGGCGAACTGGACTCCGGTGCCCCGCCCTGGGTATCGCCTCGGTGTGCCTTGGGGAGGTGAGTGGCGGGTGCTGGTCGACACCGACTCCACCGACCTGTGGGGGAGCGGGGCGCGGGGTTCCGCCTCCTCAGCGGTGGCCGAGGAGGTCCCCTGGCAGGGCCGAGATCACTCCGTCGTGTTCGATCTCCCACCGCTCGCCATGGTGTGGTTCGGTGCCGACGCCCCCTGACGACCGCCAGGTCATCGCCGCCTCGGTAACGCTCGGCGCCGCGGTCGGCGTCTTCGCCATCGCGTTCGGGGTTGGCTCCGTATCGGCCGGGGCCTCGGTCGCCCAGACCTGCGTCATGTCGCTCCTCGTCTTCACGGGAGCCTCCCAGTTCCTCGCGGTCAGCGTGGTCTCCTCCGGGGGGTCGGCCCTGTCGGCCTTCGGCGGCGCCGTGCTACTCGCCGCGCGCAACGCCGTCTACGGGCTCACCATGTCACGACATCTGTCAGGAGCGCTCCCCACCCGTCTGGTCGCGGCGCAGATCACCATCGACGAGTCGACTGCGATGGCGACCGCCCAACCGACCCCTCAACAGCGTCGTCGGGCGTTCTGGATCACCGGCGCCTCCGTCTACGTCTTCTGGAACATCGGGACGTTGATCGGGGCACTCGCGGGCAGCGCGGTCGATCCAGAGATGTTCGGGCTCGACGCGGCGTTCCCCGCGGGCTTCGTCGCCATGGTCATGCCCCACCTCGAGACGGCGAGGGGTCGTGCGGCCGCCGCCACCGGGGCGCTGCTCTGCCTCGTCACGGTGCCGATCCTTCCGATCGGACTGCCGATCCTCGTCGCCTCGGCCGGGGTGCTGTTCGGAGTGAGGCGACCATGACCTGGCTGCTCGTCCTCTCCCTCGCCGGCGCGGCCTATTTGTTCAAGGTGACCGGATTGGTGATCGTGGGTGGGCGTTCGCTTCCGGCGGTGGTCGAGCGATGTCTCGCCCTCGTGCCGGCAGCGCTCATCTCAGCGCTGATCGTCAAGGACACCGTGAGCGTTGGCGACGAATTGGTGCTCGACGCCCGTCTGCCCGGGGTGCTCGCGGCCGTGCTGGCGGCCCGTCTCCGCGCCCCGCTGATCGCGGTCATCGTGCTCGGGGCGGCGGTCACAGCGGCCGCCCGCGCGGCGGGACTCGACTGAGCGCGGCGGCTCAGGTCGATTCGACGATGCGGGCGAGGGCCCGCAGGTTGCGCCGCCAGATGGCGCCCATCACGACCCGCCCGCCGACGAGCGCGCCGAGCGGCCCTCCGAGCCACCAGGGGAACACGAGCTCCTCGGTCCAGGTGAAGCGGGTGCGTCGGCCGAGGTCGATCGGCTCGAGCGTGAAGTGGCCCGAGCCGGTCACAACACCGCTGTGACGCACGCCCATCCGCTCGCCGGGCTCCCAGTCGGTGATCTCCATCTTGTCGACGAGGGTGATCGGACCGACCTTGGTGTCGCATTCGAAGGTCGTGCCGATACCGCGGGTCTGCTCGCCGGTGAATCGGATGGCGACCGCGTCGGCCATCCAGTCGACGTGGCGTTCGACCGGTTCGACGACCTCCCAGACCCGATCGGTCGGGGCGTCGATCTCGACGGAGACGGTGATTCCCGCCATCGGTCAGACGGTGGCCTGGACGCCGCGCAGGGTGGCGGCGGCCTGCTCGGGCGGGACGACGTTGATCATGACGCCGGTGCCGCGCTCGAATCCGGCCTGGGTCACCAGATTCGGCCAGATGTGGATGTGCCAGTGGTACTCCCCGGAGTGCTGGTGCGGGGCGGAGTGGAAGCCGACGTTGTAGGCGACATCACCGAGCACCCGGTTGAGCGATGACATGGCGTCGCGCAGTCCGCGGCCGATCGCGCCGAGGGTGGTGTCGTCGGTGTCCTGCAGGTGGAGGTCGTGGCGTTTCGGGATGACGAGCAGTTCGTAGGGGGTGCCGCTCCAGTAGGGGCAGATGACCATGACATCGTCGGCGTCGATGACCACCCGGTCACCGGTCGACCGCTCGGCCTCGACCGTGGTGCACAGCACACAGCCTCCGGCGAAGCGGGCGAAGGCGCGCTCCTCGTCGAGGATCTCACCGGGCACGAATGGAAGGCCCATCAATTGGCCGTGGGGGTGAGCGATCGAGGCACCGGCCTCGCGGCCGTGGTTGACGATCGCCTGCGTGTAGCGGATGTGCTCGGCTGAGGCGTGCTCGACGAAGCGGCGCTTGAGCGCGGCCATGAACTGCTCGGCTCCGGAGTCGTCGAGGACGTCGAGACCGGCGGTGTGGTCGGGTGTGTACACGAAGACCTCGTGGATGCCGGTGCCCTCGGCCGTGACGTGCACGGGGCCCTCGTGATGGACGGCGAAGCCATCGTCGCCGGTGAAGGCCGGGTAGAGGTTGGGGATGACCCGCACCTGCCAAGACCCCGATGAGTCCACGGTCTCGAGGGCGGGAGGCGTCGACTCCTCGTTTCCGGGGCAGAACGGGCAGGGCCGCTCCGGGGGGCCGTCGACCACGGCGGATCGGGGTGCGAAGTCGGTGGGACGCTGGGCCCGTTCCGACACGATCGTCACCCAGCGGCCGGTCAACTGGTTGAGACGCAGTTGGCTCACATGAGCAGGATAGGCGCGGGTCGGTCCCGCTACGCGCGGATACCCGAATCGGCACGACGAAGGATCGTCACGCGGCGCCCGTGCGGATCCGCCGGTGGGCCGGGTATGAACGCGTCCGCGTCGGTCGGCCAGTCGGCGCCGTGATGGGCGATCTCGAGCCCGGCGGCATCGGCCATCGTCGCGAGTTCGAAGTGATCGAACCAGCGGATGCTCCACGGTCGAAGGCGGGTGCGGCCACCGTCCGTCATTTCGACAAAGTGTCCCTCGAGGCGCCGATCGCCGAGATGTCTCGACACGGCCAGCACCACGGTGTCGGCCGTCATGTGTCGAACGGTCACCGAGGAGTCGGCGGTGGAGTCGTCGTCGAGTTCGTCGCCGACGGGCGGTTCGGTCTCGATCGCGAGATAGCCGCCCGAGGCGAGCGACGCCGCGATCCGTTGGAGCAGCTCGAGCTGACGGCCCTCGCCGACCAGGTTGAACACCGTGTTGTAGGAGGCGAGCACGAACGAGAGCGGCCCGTCCGGCAGGTCGTCGAGCATGTCGCCGAGGATGCGCTCCACCCGTTCGCATCCCCCGCGAGCTTGGAGGCGGTCGAGCATCTCGGCACTCGAATCGATCGCGATCACCCGACAGTCGGGGAGTCGGCCCGCGATCGGAGCGGTGAGTCGTCCGGTGCCGGCGCCGAGCTCGACGAGCGGACCCTCGGCAGGGCGGGTCAACGCGGCGACGCTCGCCACGAGGTCATCGGCGCGGGGGTCATCGCCGTACCAGTCGTCGTAGACGTCGGCGAAGGCTCGTCCGTAGGTCGACTCGTCGTACCCCTTCACCCCGCCGCACCGTAGTCTTCGCTTCGTGGACGGGCTGCTCTACCTTGATCACGCCGCCTCGACGCCGATGCGCCCCGCTGCGGTTGAGGCGATGACCCCGTTCCTCACCGACTGCTTCGCGAACCCCAGCGGATCGCACCGTTTCGCCCGAACGGCGCGTCGAGCGGTCGACGAGGCCCGCGAACAGGTGGCGGCCGTCCTCGGGGTGCTCCCCGGCGAGGTGATCTTCACGGGCTGCGGTACGGAGTCCGACAACCAGGCCGTCACCGGATCGGTCGCTCAGCGCGGGGGTCTCGCTGTCACGTCGGCGGTCGAGCATCACGCGGTGCTCGACCCGGTACTCGCCTCGGGTGGGGTGGCGGTCGGGGTGGACGCCACCGGACATGTCGATCTCGAGGAACTCGCGCAGGTTGTGCGATCGAGCGATGCGGTGTCTGTGGTGAGCGTGATGACCGTGAACAACGAGGTCGGCACGGTGACCGACATGGCGGCGGTGGCCGAGGTGGTGCGACGCGAGGCGCCGGGGGCATGGCTCCACACCGACGCGGTCCAGGCCGCGTGTTGGATCGACCTTCGAGAGGTGACGCCGCTGGTCGACATGCTCTCGTTGAGCGCTCACAAGTTCGGAGGTCCGAAGGGGGTCGGGGTGCTCGTAGCCCGCAGTGGCGCCTCGCCCGCGCCGATCATCCGGGGTGGCGGGCAGGAGCGCGAGCGACGGAGCGGCACCTCGAACGTCGCCGGCATCGTCGCCACGGCGGTCGCCCTCGCCGAGACCGACGCCGAGCGCGGAGCTGAGGCGGCGCGCGTCGGCGCGCTGCGCGCGCGTCTGGTGCAGTCGATCTCGTCCTCTGTGGATGCACACGAGACCGTTCCCGGCTCCGCCTGCGTCCCGGGGGTCGTGCACCTGTGCTTTGAGGGAATCGAGAACGAGGCCTTGCTGTTTCTGCTCGACACCGAGGGGGTCTGCGCGTCGGCGGCCTCGGCCTGCGCGAGCGGCGCGATGGAGCCCTCGCATGTGCTCGCCGCGATGGGGGTTCCTCGCGGGATCGCCGGCGGTGCCCTCCGGCTGAGTCTCGGCCATACGAGCACCGAGGAGGAGGTCGACGCGGCGGCCCGAGCTGTCGTGTCTTCGGTGGCGCGGCTTCGAGGAGCGGGTTGAGGTGCGGATCCTCGTCGGGATGAGCGGAGGGGTCGACTCCTCGGTGGCGGCCGCGCTGCTCGCCGAGGAGGGCCATGAGGTCGTCGGGGTGACCATGCGGCTCTGGGGCGGCGATAGCGACACAGGTTGCTGCAGTGTCGCCGATGTCGACGACGCGCGTCGGGTGGCTCAACAACTCGGACTCGATCATGTGGTGTTCAACTTCTCCGACGACTTCGACGAGCGGGTGGTCTCGCCCTATGTCGAGGCGCATTCGAGGGGCATCACCCCGAATCCGTGTATCGAGTGCAACCGGCATCTCAAGTTCGACCGCCTGAGCGAGCGGGCCCGTGTGCTCGGGTTCGACGCCGTCGCGACCGGTCATCACGCCCGGCTGGAGCGCGACGCCGAGGGTCGTCCGCGACTCGCTCGCGGCGCTGATCGCGACAAGGACCAGAGTTACGTCGTGCACATGGTCGACGCCGAGGAGTTGGAGCGGACCGTGTTCCCGATCGGGCACCTCTCGAAGGCCGAGGTGCGCGACCACGCCCGACGGCTCGGTCTGCGCACCGCGGACAAGCCCGACAGTCAGGACGTCTGTTTCATCACCTCAACCGGTGGCCGCGAGCGGTTCCTCGGTGACCGCATCCCGCTCCGATCGGCCCCGGTGGTCGACACCGAAGGACGGCAGCTCGGCGAGGTCCCCTCGGTCGAGTTGGTGACCATCGGCCAACGACGCGGCCTCGGCCTGCCAGGCGGAGGCCCGCTGCGCTATGTGGTCGACGTGGTGGCCGAACCCGAGCCGGTCGTCGTGGTGGGTGATGGAGCCGATCTCATGCGCGGCTCGGTCGAGGTCGATTCGTTCAGTTGGGTCGACGGAGCGGTCGTAGGGGAGGTTCGGGCGCAGGTGAGCGCCCATGGTCCGGCCCAGCGGGCGCGATGTGTCGCGACCGATGAGTCGGGTGTGATCCGAATCGACTGGGAGGAGCCGCAGCGTCGCGTCGCTCCGGGCCAGAGCGTGGTGCTTTACGACCTCGAGGATCGCTGGGTGCTCGGCGGCGGCGTGGCCCGTCGCTGAGACCAGGCGCGCAGCACCGCCCCCGGTCGGGTGGGGGCCACCCGAGCAGCGTTGAGGTGGATCGCTTGGCCCCCGGGTCGTCGAGGGCCGGTGGCCAGGACAGCCGTGACCGAGTCGACGGTCGCGAGTTCGAGAGTCGGGCCGGTGACCCCGCCGGTGAGATCGGCGGGGGAGTTGTCGGTGGCGATGGCGAGGGTCGCTACCTCGGATCGCCGGAGCATGAGCGTCTCCGCGAGCACGAGCGGATCGTGAACGACGATCCCGGTCGGGACGAGCACCAGCCAGCGTCGGGAGAGCCGATGCCAGCGCGGGGCTGAGGCGAGGGCGAGGACGATGGCGAGGACACCGGTGATCGCCGTGGTGGTGGTCGCCTCGGCCCGCGCGGCGACGATGCCGAGACCGACGGTGAGACACCAGGCGAGGGCGGAGGCGACCACGTAGCCGGTGGGTGGTCGGAGGGGGAAGCGTCGCTCGGCGCCGTAGGCGCCGGCCTGTAGGTGGTGCGAGCCGATCGGCGAGGACCACACGGCGAGGGTGGCCACGAGCGAGAGGGCGATCCCCCCGACGGTGGTGGCGTCGGTCCGCTCGAGGGCGATTGCCACGGCGACGATGGGGGCGAGGGGGGTCAGCGCTCGCGCGAGGGTCAACGAGATGGCGGACGGGATCGCGAGCGCTAGGGCTGCTGCGATCCAAACGATCTCGAGTGCCGGTCCGGTTCCGACCAGCGGCCCGTCATCGGTTCGGAGGGTGTCGAGGCCGGCGCCGACCACAACGGCGACGGCGATCCAGAGCGCGACGGCAGCGGCGGGGAACCATGGCGCCCGACGGCGCTTGGGCGTTCTCTCCCCGGTCTCGACCACGTCGACAGTCTGTCGGGTCCGGGTCGTGCTTGGCGCGGTTGTCATGGCACGATCTGTCGATGGCGGCGGTCGACTCCCCGGAGGCCGAGGCGAGCGGGGTGCTCGGCGGTAGTCGGCCCGGCTCGACGCTCGGTGTCGGCAGCCTTCCTCACCGCGATGGTGAGTCAGCGGCTCGCTTCTCCCTCGACCACTTCGACATCGCGGTGGTGCCTCGCCTCCCGAGGCGCTCCCCGGCCGAGCAACTCGTCGCGCAGGCCATCGTCGGCGCGCGGGGAGTGACCCTCGGTCAGTACGGCACGATCGCCGTCGATGTCGCCGCCCTCGACCCGGAGGCTCCGGTAGTCACCGACCTGCGCTCGGACAATTTCGCCGGGTTCCGGTCCTTTCTCGATGTCGCGTCGGCTGAGGGGATCGACGCCCGCCCGGTGAAGTGGCAGCTGGTGGGACCGGTGACCCTCGGCCTGTCGCTCACTCGAGCCGGCGCCCCGGTGGATCTCGCGTTCCGGGTGGCCTCCCAGACGGTGCGCGCGCACGCTGACGCGCTCTGCTCGGCCCTCGAGGGGGCGCTTCCGAATTCCCCGCAGTTGATGGTGCTCGACGAGCCGTTGATGGCTGACCTGATGGAGCACGACTTCCCGCTGCCGCCCGATACGGCCGCTGATCTGCTCTCGGGGACGATGGCGGTGGTTCAGGACCGTGCCGCGGTCGGGGTGCACTGCTGTTTCGACGCCGACTGGCCCTCGCTGCTCGAGGCCGGTCCGCAGGTGATCTCGCTGCCGGCCCGGGCCGATGTGGTCGAGGTGGCCGGCTACATCGACCGCTTCCTCGACGGGGGCGGGTGGATCGCGTGGGGCGCGATCTCCTCCGACGGTCCGATCGGGGTGACGGCGACTCGCTCATGGCACACGCTGAGCTCGATTTGGTGCGATCTGGTTCGGCGGGGCTCGGATCCGTCGTTGCTGCGCCGTCAGAGCCTGCTGAGTCCGCGGAGCGGCTTGGCGGGGCACACCCCGTCGGTTGCTGAGGACATCTGCCGGTCGCTCCGCGAGATCTCCAGTCGAGTGCGCGATCAGGCCTCGGCGACCCGGTTGGTGTTCGGCGCCTAGACGCTCGGGCCGCCGCGCACCCCCTATCTACACTCGGGCTATGGAGCGATGCCGTGGCCGCTGACCAACGTCGCCCGAAGGAGTCGCCGGCCGACGAGATCGGCCGTCTGCGTGCGCTGGTCGCCCACCACAATCGGCTCTATCACGAGCTCGACACCCCCGAGCTTCCCGACGGCGAGTTCGACGCGCTGGTGCGGCGCCTCAGGGAGCTCGAGGCAGACCACCCCGAGTTGGCCTCCGCCGACTCCCCGTCGTCGTCGGTGGGTGGGGCGGTCTCGGCCACGTTCGCACCGGTGGTCCACGCCGTACCGATGATGAGCCTCGACAACGCCATGGACGCCGACGAGCTGTCGGCCTGGGGCGAGCGGCTGGTTCGCGGCCTCGACGGCTCCGAGGCCCAACTGGTCTGCGAGTTGAAGATCGACGGGCTGGCCATGAGCCTGCGCTACGAGGCGGGGGTGCTGGTGCACGCGGCCACCCGAGGCGACGGGCGGGTCGGCGAGGACGTCACGGCGAACGTGCGCACCATCGCTGATGTTCCCGAGCGGCTCCCCGCCGGTGCCCCCGAGGTGGTCGAGGTTCGCGGCGAGATCTACATGCCGGTGTCGGTGTTCGACGCGCTCAACCGCGAGGCGACCGAAGCCGGCGATCGTCTTCTGGTGAATCCTCGCAATGCGGCGGCGGGTTCGCTCCGACAGAAGGACCCGTCGGTCACCGCCCGTCGCCGCCTGTCGATGTGGGCCTATCAGCTCGGTGAGGTGGTCGGGGGTCCCGAGATCGCCTCCCATCACGAGGCCCTTGAGTTCATCGCCTCCCTCGGGTTCCCGGTCAATCCAGAGGTCAGGGTGGTCGAGGGTCTCGATGAGGCTTCGGCGCTCTGCCGGCACTGGCAGGAGCATCGGCACGATCTCGACTACGACATCGACGGAGTGGTCATCAAGGTCGACGGCCTCGCCCAGCGAGCGGCGCTCGGTCACACGTCGCGGGCGCCGAGATGGGCGATCGCGTTCAAGTTCCCTCCCGAGGAGCGCACCACTCGTCTCCTCGACATCCAGGTCTCCGTTGGTCGCACTGGGCGTACCACCCCCTTCGCGGTGCTCGAGCCGGTGTTCGTCGGCGGTTCGACGGTGACGATGGCCACCTTGCACAACCAAGATCAGGTTCGCCTGAAGGATGTCCGCCCGGGCGACCTCGTGGTCGTGCGCAAAGCGGGCGACGTCATCCCCGAGGTGGTGGGCCCGGTGCTCTCGGAGCGTCCCGACGGGCTCGCAGCGTGGGAGTTCCCGAGCGTGTGTCCCTGTCCGGTGGAGAGCGTTCTGGAGCGCGCCGAGGGTGAGGCCGACACCCGATGCGTCGAAGCCACCTGCCCGTTCCAACGCGACCAGCGCATCATCTACTGGGCGTCGCGAGGGGCGATGGATATCGAGGGTCTTGGCGAGCGGACGGTCGCCCAACTCACGGCTGCCGGACTGGTCGCCGATGTCGCCGATCTCTACGCCCTCACCGCCGATCACGTGGAGTCCCTGGAGGGTTTCGCGCGGGTGAGCGCCGAGAAGTTGGTGGGGGGCATCGATGGCTCACGCGGCCGACCCGCCTGGCGGGTGCTCACCGGCTTCGGCATCAAGCATCTCGGTCCGACCGCGGCTCAGAGTCTCGCCACTGCGCTCGGTGGGGTGCGCGAGGTGCTCGAGGCATCAGAGGAGCGCCGGGCCGAGGTGGCGGGGGTCGGCCAGGTGATCTCGGCTTCGGTCTCCGACTGGTGGTCTCGCGAGGCCCACCGCGATCTGGTTGATCGGCTCGATCACCACGGCGTGGATCTGAGTGTCTCGGAGGGCCCGAGCGTCTCCGATCTGCCGGCCACCCTCGAGGGCCGCGCGGTGGTCGTGACCGGCACGGTCCCGGGTCACACCCGCGAGAGCGCTCAGGCGGCGGTGCTCGCCCGGGGTGGCACAGCCCCGGGAAGTGTCAGCGCGAAGACCTACGCCCTGGTGGTCGGTGACGGAGCTGGGGCATCCAAGCTCACCAAGGCCGAGTCGCTCGGTATCCCGGTCGTCTCGGCGGATCGCTTCGACGAGTTGCTCGAATCGGGCGAGATCCCGACCTGACGCGGCCCGATAGCGGGCCGCGCGCCTGCGGGTCAGACGACCGCGAACTGCCAGGTGAACGAGCGGGCTCGCTGCCGACCCTCGTCGATCCGCCAGTGGATGACTTCGACTCGGTGCACGCCCGGCTCGAAGCGAGGTACTGGACCGTTCGACGACGGGGTGTACGTCAGGGTCGAGTTGCCCGGTTCGAAGACCGTCACCGGGGGGACCGAAACCTGCTCGCCGGGCTCCACTGGGCTCGCTTGCACCTCCGAGAGGTCCACGGTCGGGATCTCGACCCCGTCGATCACGAGCACCCCGGTGTGACCGGGGGCGAGGTCGACGAAGACGTTCGTCTGGGCGAGGGCCTGCTCTGCATCGGGGACGGGGGTGACGCTCTCGATGGTCGCTGGGAGGTCGCTGCGCTCGTCACCGGTCACCGACACCAGAAAGCCGCGGGTCACGAGCACGAGCCCGATCGCGATCACCGCGCTGACGAGGAGGAGGGCGGGGTCGACCCGTCGTCGGGAGGGCGCCGGAGGTTCGGTCTCCGCGGTCGCTTCGGGGTCGATACCGCTCACGCGACCATCATGGCCGAGGTTCGTCGGGGGACCCAACCGGAGCGGCCGGCCCGACCCCCACGGCGATCCGGCCGCCGCTAGCGTCCTGTGGCCGTGGACCTCTCGTTGCTCCGAGGGTCGGAGATCACCGACCGCTTCCATCTCACTGGGGTGGTCTCGGTCGGAGCGACCGCGACCGTCATCGACGGAGTGGAGCGCTCGTCGGGCAGCGCGGTCACCGTCCGCGTCGTCAACCCGGCCCTGTGCTCCGACCCGGGTTTCCCCGAGGAGTTCCGGCGCGCGATCCGCCCGGTGCGCGCCCTCGACCATCCCAACATCGCGACCGTGCTCGCCACC
Organism: Acidimicrobiales bacterium; assembly: GCA_030828465.1. Lineage (GTDB taxonomy): Bacteria > Actinomycetota > Acidimicrobiia > Acidimicrobiales > Ilumatobacteraceae > Casp-actino5. The sequence goes on from JAURCL010000034.1 coordinate 12,209, forward strand.
GCGATGGTCGACACCGACCGAGGGGCGGCTGGCTGCATCGTCACCGAGGCGCTGACTGGGGGGAGCCTCCGCGACCTCCTCGATCGGGGTCGACTCCTCAGTCCGTCCCAGGCCCTCGCCCTCGGACTCGATGTCTGCCGAGCGCTCCACCTCGCTCACTCGCGGGGGTTGGTGCACACCGAGGTGACCCCATCGAAGATCATGTTCGGTGACGAGGGGCGCGCGCGGCTGGTCGACTTGGGCCTCGCCGGTCTGCTTGGGCGCCGGGCCTGGATCGATCCGTCGTCACTCGACAACCATGTGGTGCGGTACTCGGCCCCCGAGCAGGCGACCAGCCTCGACCCGTCATCCGCCGCCGACATCTACGCCCTCGGTCTGGTGCTCGTCGAGGCGGTCACCGGGTCGGTGCCCTTCGACGCCGGCTCGACGGTCGCGACCCTCGCCCAACGGGTCGACCGACTCATGCCCGCCTCGGCCGATCTCGGACCCCTCGCGGCGGTGCTCGAGCACGCCGCCCGGCCCGACCCCTCTGAGCGATGGAGCGCTGAGTCACTCCATCAAGCGCTGGTGGCCGTAGCGCCTCGCCTGCCGCGGCCCGAGCCGCTGCCGCTGGTCGCCCGATCGGTGGCCGGCGCCTCCACGAGCGAACTGCCAACCACCCGTGCGGCGAACGAGCCCACCTTGGGGCAGGGCCAACCCGCCCCGGGCAGGACCGAGGCCGAGGTGCCGACATCGGATCGCGGGGCTGAGGATTCTGCGGTACGGGCTCCGGCCGTTCAAGACGCGACCGGGGAGGTCCGCATCAGTCGCCGTCGACCGGGCTGGCTGCTCCCGTTGGCGGCGGGGTCGGCGGTGGTGCTTGCGGCGTTACTGGCTCGGCTCCTTCTCGTCACGCCGATCTACGTCGTCCCCGATCTCCGTGGGGTCACCGAGGCCGAGGCGGTCAACACGATCACTCCCTTCGGTTGGACGACCGAGCGGCTCTTCGAGCGCAGCGACGCGGTCCCAACGCCTGGCACGATCATCTCGACGAGTCCGGCCGCCGGCGTCGAACTCGCCGAGGGTGAGCCTTTCACCTACGTGGTGAGCGAGGGTCCCACCCTTCGCGCCGTTCCGGACACGTCGGGCGCGCGATCCTCCGACGCCGAGACGGCGCTCTCGGCACTCGGTCTGACCGCCTATGTAGAGCCCGTCTACGACGAGTCCATTCCGGTCGGTGTCGTCGTGTCCTGGGTCGCCACCGACGATCCGACGGTGGTCGCCGGAACACCGGTGGAACCTGGCACGGCGATCACCCTTCGGGTGTCGGCCGGTCCGGGACCGAGGACCGTGCCCGATCTCGTCGGGATCCTCACGGGCCCCGCCCGCGCGCGCCTCGTCGATCTCGGTCTCGTGCTCGTGGAGCGTGAGGGCGACTTTGACGAGGAGACCGAGGCGGGTCAGATCGTCGAGCAGAACCCTGCTGCGGGCGAGCTCATTGAGCGGGGAGCCGCGATCGCGGTCACCGTGTCGAAGGGACCCGACGTCATCATCTTCCCCGCGCTCGCCGAAGGCATCGTGTTCGCCGACGCGCGAGCCGAGCTTCTGGCCGCCGGGTTCGAGGTGGAACTCGTGCTCGGCGCCGTCGACGCCATCGTGTCCGAGGTGCTCATCGAGGGGGAGCCCCCCGAGGTCGACGGCATCTATCCGCGCGGCACCCAGGTCGACATCGTCGCGGTCTGAGTGTCGGCGGGCCGCGGCGGTGCGTTCGCGCGCCACCGCCGTCACTACGGTGGACCCATGGGAGCGCTCGACGGTCGTGTGGTCGTCGTGACCGGTGCCGGTCGCGGTCTCGGTCGCGCCCACGCGCTCCTGCTCGCTGCCGAGGGAGCGAGCGTGCTGGTGAACGACCTCGGAACCTCGCCCGACGGCGTCGGTGGGGACGGCGACCCGGCTTCGGAGGTGGTCGATGAGATCGTGGCGGCGGGCGGTGCGGCTGTTGCCAACCGCGATGACGTCGCCGATTGGGCGGGGGCCGAGTCGGTGGTGGCCGCGGCGGTCAGCGCCTTCGGTGATCTCGATGTCGTCGTGAACAACGCGGGGTTCCTCCGAGACCACGCCATCGTGTCGATGAGCGAAGGTGATTTCGACTCGGTGGTCAGGGTTCACCTCAAGGGTCATTTCGCCATGACCCACTTCGCCGCGCGACACTGGCGCGAGCGGTATCACGCGGGGGAGCGCCGCCGCCGTGCGCTTGTGCATACCGCGTCCACCTCGGGACTCTTCGCCAATCCCGGCCAATCGAACTACGGGGCCGCCAAGTCGGGCATCGCCACCCTCAGCCAGATTGCCGCCCAGGAGTTGGCTCGATACGAGGTGGTATCGAACTGCATCCTGCCCGGGGCGCGCACTCGCCTCACCCTCGCCAGCCCCGGTCTTCCCGAGTTGATGGCGGCCACCGAAGGCGCGTTCGACACGTGGGATCCGGCCAATGCCTCACCGCTTGTCGCCTATCTCTCCTCGGAGGCCTGCCGCTTCACCGGTGAGACCTTCTCGGTCATAGGAGGTCTCGTCCAGCGCATGCATCCGTGGACGGTCGGGGAGTCGGTGGAGTCGCCGACCGGCTGGACCGCGTCGACGCTCTCGGCGGCCCTCGACGCGCTCTGAGCGTCAGTCGGTGATCGCCTCAAGGGCGGTGGCGATCTCCTCGGCGAGTTCGAGATCGGCCGGTCCCGCCTGCAGGGCCATCACCCGGATCACGTCCCCCTCGACTTGGATGCGACCGGACATGAAGGCCTGCATCGCCGCCGCCGGATCGCGCGAGACGAGCAGCACGCGGGAGGTCTCGTGGTCGACGGTGATGGTCGCGTCGGGGGCGTCCACGTGTCCGAGGTCGACGTCGAGGGCTCCCGAGTGGGTGTCGAGGTGCGCCTCGACGGTCGCCCCATCGGGTCCGTCGGTGACGACCAAGTTGACGCTGACATCGGCGACGGGGGCGGGGAGCCGATCGGCGAACGACTCCCGCACCTCGCGGGCCGCCTCGATCCAGGCATCGGAGAGGAACGGGTGCGCGGCCATGGGGCGAGCGTACCGGTGGTCAGTCGAGCAGTCTCGTCCGGTAGGTGACCCGTTCGAGCTCGTCGAGATCGAGGTCGTAGCCGAGCCCCGGGGCGTCGGGGACGGCGACGGAGCCCTCCTCGACGGTGATCGGGTCGAGCACGATGTCGCGAGCCCAGAAGCGGGCTGCGGCGCTGATGTCACCGGGCAGGGTGAACCCGTCAAGTGCGGCGAGGGCGGCATTGGCCGCGCGGCCGATCCCGGTCTCGAGCATCCCACCGCACCACACCGGCACGCCGAGGTCGAGGCAGTGGTCGTGGATTCGCCGCGCCTCGAGGTAGCCACCCACACGTCCCGGCTTGATGTTGACGACCTCGGCGGCGCCAAGTTCGATGGCGTCCCGAGCGGTCTGGGCGGACACGATCGACTCGTCGAGGCAGACCGGGGTGCTGGAGGCCGCGGCGAGGTGGGCGTGGCCGATGAGGTCCTCCTCGGCCATCGGCTGCTCGATGAGCAGCAGGTCGAACTCGTCGAGTCGGCAGAGGTGATCGATGTCATCGCGTCCGTAGGCGGTGTTGGCGTCGACCTGGAGGCCCATGTCGGCCCCGATGAGCGCTCGGACCTCGCGAACCGGCTCGATATCCCAGCCGGGCTCGATCTTCAGTTTGATACGGGCGTAGCCGTCGCGGACGTAGCCGTCGACCGCCGCGAGGAGATCATCGATCGTCGGATGAATACCGACGCTGACTCCGCTCGGCACCCGGTCGCGGGTTGCTCCGAAGTGGGTCCGCAGATCGGTGTTGTTCGCGCGTAACTCGGCGTCGAGGGCGGCCATCTCGACGGCTGCCTTGGCCATCGGATGACCGCGAACCGGTTCGAGGATCTCGGCGATGTCGGCGGCGGTCAGATCGCCAGCCGCCCGGAGCCGCGGCCAGAGATGATGCTCGAGCACCAGCTCGACTCCGTCGACGAACTCGGCGGAGTAGACCGGCTCGCTGAGCGCGACGCACTCTCCCCAGCCGCTCTCTCCGTCGACGCCTTCGAAGCGCAGCAGGAGGATGTCGCGATCGGTCTGGCTACCGAAGCTCGTCCTGAACGGGCTGACGAGGTCCATGCGGACCCGTCGCAACTCGAGGCGACCGGCGCGCATCAGACGGGCTGCTCGAGGATGTAGGAGCCCTCGCGGGTGAAGCCGGTCACCACAGCACCCGCGGCGAGGGCCGCTCCGAGTTCCTCGCGGACGCGTCGGCGCCAGGCCTGCGCGGCAGCCGGGTCGGTGCGCCGGAGCACGACGATGTCCTCTGGGGTGGGGATCTCGATCCGTTCCGTCGGACCGGCGGGTCGCGGATCGTCGACCGATGGGTCGACGGGCCATGCGCACAGCACCCGGTCGCTCTCGTCCTCGGCGTTCACGGCGTCCGACATCGGACCGTAGAAGTCAGGCAGGTAATCGGAGAGTCGGGCGCCGAGCACCTCGATGTTGAACCAGGCGTTTCGGCGCACGATCGGGTC
>JAURCL010000035.1 GCA_030828465.1 Acidimicrobiales bacterium
CGGCGCTGGCCGACGCCGACGCCGACGTCGGGGACGTCGCGCGGAACGTCGCCCGGAGCGGACTGCTGGAGCTCCTCGCCAAGCAGGAGTACTCCCGCCTCCTCGACGCGTGGATCGACTCGACGCCACGCGATGTCCGGCGCCTCCCGGGTGCCCACTGCTACGCGTTCCTGAGCGGACTCGATGAGTTCGACGAACTCCACTCCGCCGAGCTCGGCACCTTCTTCTTGACCGACTTCCTCGCACGGCACTTCGATGCCCTCGTGTGGGCGGGTCTCGGTCTGGACCGACACCCGGAACTCCGCGACACGTACTTCGCCGCCTACACCCGCGTCATCTTGCTCACCCAAGGTGACGAGGCCGAGGTGCGCGAGGCAGCCAAAGCAGCCGCCCGTCGGCTCGCCCTCCCGCTTGAGATCATCGTCACCGGACGTGAGCACCTCCGCGAGGCCGTCGCCGTCGGACTGAGCGGGGCGGGGGTCTGAGATGCCGCGAGGGGGAGCTGAGGTCGTAACCATCCTGTGGCGCGACATCCCGGCCCAGGTGAACGGACAGCGCGGGCGCGATCGCCATCAGGTGGCGCTCTCGGCGAAGTTCCAGCGCGCGATCGACCGAGCGAAGCGAAAGGCTGGCATCGTCACCGCTGACGAGGATGTGGCCCAATGGCGCCGCATCTCCGTTCCGATCGACGGCGATCCCGCCAAGGCCGCCGAGGCTGAGGCGGCCCGGCTCGAGGCGAGCTATGCGCGCGAGCACCTCGGACGGCTCGCCTATGTCGGCGGATTCGAGGCCGACATCGGCGACGACGATGTCCCGCAGTCCGAGCTTCTCGCCCTCGAGGAACTCGACGACGAGAACGACACACCCGACGTATCCCCCGAGGAGGAACCATGACCGACACCGTGATCAGTTCAGCGACGAAAGAGGTCGTGATTGGATTCGGTCGCCCCTTCGTCATGATCGGAGAGCGGATCAATCCGACCGGACGAAAGCTCCTCGCCGAGGAGATGAAGAACGGCGATTTCTCCCGGGTCGAGGCCGACGCCCTCGCGCAGGTGGCCGCCGGCGCGCACATGCTCGACGTCAATGCGGGTATCCCTCTCGCCGACGAGCCGGCGCTCCTCGCGCGAGCGGTGCAACTGGTGCAGTCGATCACCGACGTGCCCCTGTCGATCGACTCGTCCATCATCGAGGCTCTGGAGGCGGGGCTCGGCGTGTATCAGGGCAAGGCGCTCGTCAACTCCGTCACGGGTGAGGACGAGGTCATGGAGCGGGTGCTCCCGCTCGTCGCTCGTCACGGTGCGGCGGTGGTGGCGATCTCCAACGACGAGACCGGCATCTCGGAGGATCCCGATGTTCGATTCGCAGTAGCGAAGCGCATCGTCGAACGCGCGGCTGATCACGGGATCCCGGCGGCCGATGTGGTCGTCGACCCCCTCGTCATGCCGATTGGCGCGATGGGCACGGCGGGCCGTCAGGCCTTTGCCCTGATCCGCAGGCTCCGCGAGGAACTCGGGGTCAACACCACCTGCGGCGCCTCGAATGTGAGCTTCGGTCTGCCGAACCGGCACGTCGTCACCGGAACCTTCCTGTCGATGGCGATCGCCTCAGGTATGACCTCGGCGATCATGAACCCCATGCACGCCGAGGTGAAGTCGGCGGTCATGGCCGCCGACGTACTCATGGGAACCGACCGCGACTGCGCGGCATGGATCCGAGAGAATCGCGACCCCTCCGCCGAGGGCGGACGCGGGGGCCGCGAGGGTCGGAGGAGGCGGCGCTCCGAGTGAGCGGCTTCTGACATGGCCGGGCATCGGATCGTCTTCACCCCATCGGGCCTCAACGGCTCGGTTGAGGAGGGAACGTCCGTACTCGATGCCGCCCGTTCGCTCGGCGTCGATCTCGACACGGTTTGCGGCGGCCGCGGCATCTGCGGGCGCTGCCAGGTGGAGGTGTCCACCGGTGTTCACGCGAAGTGGGGGATGGAGGTCGCCGAAGACGCGCTTGGACCACGGGCCTCGATAGAGACCGACTACCGGGGCGCGCGACCGCTGGTCGCCGGACGCCGACTCGGTTGCGCGGCCCGCGTCTGCGGCGATGTGGTGATCGAGGTTCCGGCCGAGAGCCAGGTGCATCGTCAGGTGGTCCGAAAAGACCTTGACCTCCCGGCGTTCACCGTGGATCCGTCGTTCACCGCCTGGTTCGTCGAGGTGCCCGAGCCCGAACTCGGTGACGACCGGAGCCTCGCCGATCTGGTCCGGCTCTCGGTCCGCGACCAGCACGGGCGAACCGCCCCGCATGTCCCGCTGCGCGCTCTGCCCATGCTCCAACCTGCAATCGACCGTGGCTCGGGAGCGGTGACAGTCGTCGTCGACGAGGGAGACCAAGTGGTGGCCGTGTGGCCGGGCTTCGTCGACGTGTTGCTCGGCGTGGCGATCGACATCGGGTCGACCACGATCGCTGGGCATCTCTGTGATCTCTCCACCGGCGAGGTGCTCGCGAGCGCGGGTCGGATGAATCCCCAGATCCGGTTCGGTGAGGATCTCATGAGCCGCGTGTCGTACGTGATGATGAACCCGGGCGGTGAGGCGGAGCTCACCGCGGCGGTTCGCACCGCCGTCGACGGGCTCATCGGCGAACTCGTCGACCAGATCGAGAGCTTTCGCGAGTACGTCCTCGAGGTCGTGCTCGTCGGGAATCCGATCATGCATCACCTCGTGCTCGGCCTCGACCCGACACCGCTCGGACAAGCGCCGTTCACGCTCACCACCAACCGCGCGCTCGTCACGCGGGCCAGCGACCTCGACCTGACCCTGCCGTACGCGCGCTGCTATGTGGCGCCGTGCATCGCGGGTCACGTGGGTGCCGACACCGCCGCGGCGGTGCTGGCCGAGGGCCCGCACCGCTCCGAGGTGACCCAACTGCTCGTCGACATCGGCACCAACGCCGAGATCGTCCTCGGGGATCGCGAGCGGGTGTTCGCGGCTTCCAGCCCGACCGGCCCAGCCTTCGAGGGCGCCCAGTTGAGTAGCGGTCAGCGGGCCACGCACGGCTCGATCGAGACCGTGCGCATCGACCGCGACACCCTCGAGCCGCGTTTCCGGGCGATCGGCGTCGACCTCTGGTCCGATGAGGACGGGTTCGCAGCGGCGACGGGTCCCACCGGCCCGAGCGGCATCTGCGGGTCCGGCGTGATCGACGCGATCGCCGAGATGTACCTGGCGGGGGTGATCGACTCAAACGGCGTGATCGATGGATCGCTCGCCGAGCGCACGACTCGCGTGGTGGCGGACGGACGCACCTTCAGCTACGTGCTCTCCGAGGCGGGGGGCAACCGAATCGCGATCACGCAGAACGACGTTCGGGCGATCCAGCTCGCCAAAGCCGCGCTGCGCGCCGGGATCGACCTTCTCGTGGAGCACGCCGGTCGGCCCGAGATCACCGACGTCCGCTTGGCCGGTGCCTTCGGCGCCCATATCGACCCTCTGCGCGCGCTGGTCCTCGGACTGGTCCCCGACTGTCCGGTCGATCGGGTCCGTTCGGTCGGCAATGCCGCCGGCACCGGAGCCGTCCAGGCCCTCCTGTCGCGGAGCAGGCGCACCGAGCTCGAGGATGCCGCCAACGAGATCGTGAAGATCGAGACGGCAACCGAGCCACGCTTCCAAGAGCTCTTCGTCGCCGCGATGGGGGTGCCGCACAGCACCGACCCCACCCCGCATCTCGCCGCGACGATCAACCTTCCCGAACCATCCGCCTCCGGCCCCGCTTCGGGATCGGGGCGACCGAGACGCAGAGCGAGAGGAGTTCCGGCATGACCGATGCCGATACCAGTACCGAGACCGCCGGCCCCGAGCGATCGGGACGCCGTGGGGGAGGGCGTTCGGCCCGCAAGGCCGCTCGCGCGAACGCGTCGGCCGGGGCGGCGGCGTTCATCACCCGTTCGCTGACCCCGCTCGACATCGTGTCGTCCGAGGGTCTCGAGTTACTTGAGCACAACGCGGACACGATCCTCGAAGAGGTCGGTGTGGAGATCCGCGATTACCCGTCCGCCATCGAGCGCTTCCGCGCCGCTGGCGCCGAGGTCGACGGCACGCGGGTGCGTTTCCCGCGAGGGCTCTGCCGCTCGATCGTCACCGCGACCGCCCCGGCCGTCTACACCCAGCACGGTCGCAACCCGGAGCGCAATGTGCAGATCGGCGGCGACGCGACGGTGTTCGCCCCGAACTACGGCTCACCGTTTGTCCACGACCTCGACTCGGGCCGCCGGTACGCCACCCTCGCCGACTTCGAGAACTTCGTTCGGTTGTCGTACATGTCGCCCTACCTGCATCACTCGGGCGGCACCGTGTGCGAACCAGTCGACGTGCCGGTGTCCAAGCGGCATCTCGACATGGTGCACGCCCACCTCCGGTACAGCGACAAGCCGTTCATGGGCTCGGTGACCGCCGGCTCGCGCGCGGCCGACTCGGTCGAGTTAGCTCGGATCGCCTTCGGCGGAGACCTGGCCGATCGAACAGTGATGACCAGCCTGATCAACGCCTCCTCACCGCTGGTGTGGGACGCGACGATGCTCGAGGCCGCCGAGGTCTACGCCGAGAACAATCAGGCCTCGATCTTCACGCCGTTCATCCTCTCGGGCGCGATGGCTCCCGTTACCCCGGCCGGTGTGGCGGCTCAGACCCTCGCCGAGGCCCTCGTCGGCATGACCTTCGCGCAGTTGGTGCGGCCGGGCTCGCCGGTGGTGTTCGGGTCGTTCGCCTCGTCGATGTCGATGCAGACCGGAGCGCCGACCTTTGGGACGCCCGAGCCGGCGATCGTGCTCTACACGGTCGCGGCCCTCGCTCGTCGCCTCAACGTGCCGTTCCGCTCCGGTGGGTCGCTCTGCGCCTCGAAGTTGCCTGATGCCCAGGCCGCCTACGAGTCGATGGCGACGCTCATGCCGACCGTGCTCGGCGGAGTCAACTTCGTACTTCACGCCGCGGGCTGGCTCGAGGGCGGGCTCGCCATCGGCTACGAGAAGTTCGTGCTCGATTGCGACCAACTCGGCGCGATGCACAAGCTCGTGCAGGGTCTCGACCTCTCCGAGAACGGCCAAGCGGTCGACGCGATCCGCGACAACGAACCCGGCAACCATTTCCTCGGTACCGCGCACACCCTGGCCAACTTCGAGTCGGCCTTCTATCGCTCGACCACCGCGGACAACTCGAGTTTCGAGCAGTGGACTGAAGAAGGCGGCCTCGACGCCGCCCAGCGCGCCAACCGCATCTGGAAGGAACAACTCGCCTCCTATGAGGCGCCCCCGCTCGACGACGCGATCGCCGAGGAACTGACCGACTATGTGGAGCGACGTCGGGCCGAGATCCCTGACGAGTTCGCCTAGAGAGGAGCGACCGTGCTCACCACCCTCAAACGCCTCATTCCGGGACGCGGCCGAGACACGGCCGCCCTCGCCGTCGACGACCCCGCCGTCCGCGAGCTCGTCACGGGTCTCCACTACGAGCTCATCCCGATGAAGTCGGTCGAGCAGGCCATCGACGATCTGCCGTCCGGAGCCAACGTGTCGGTCACCTGCTCACCCGCGAAGGGCATCCCCGCTACCCGGGAGATCACCGACCGGCTCGTGGCCCTCGGGCACCGGCCGGTTCCCCACATCGCCGCCCGCTTGGTCGAGGGGCCGGAGCACACCGCCGAACTGGCCGCATGGTTGAAGTCGTCGGGCGTCGATGAGATGTTCATCGTCGCCGGTGACGCGCCCGAACCCGCCGGACCCTATGAGGGCGCGCTCGCCTTCCTCCGCGACCTCGTCACCCATGACCACGGCATGTCGGCCATTGGGGTGACCGGCTACCCGGACGGCCACGCGATGTTCGACGCCTCGGTCGCCTCCGAGCAGCTCCTCGCCAAGCAGGCGGTGCTCGACGAGGCCGGGGTTCGGGGGTGGTGCTCCACCCAGATGTGTTTCGACACCGACAAGATCCTCGACTGGCTTCGCGCCGAGCGCGCTGCCGGTATGCATCTGCCGATCCGACTCGGCTTGCCCGGGGTGGTCGACCGCACCCGTCTGATGACGGTTGGCACGCGCCTCGGAATCGGTGCCTCGCTCCGTTACCTGTCGAAGAACCGGTCGACGGTCATGGCGCTCATGTCACCCGGCGGGTTCGACCCGACCGACATGGTGGTCGAGGTCGCGGCTCACGCTGAGGCGCTGGATATCGAGGCGATCCACTCGTTCACCTTCAACTCCGTCGCCGACACGCGGCTCTGGCACGAGCAGCTGCTCGGCTGACCTCCGCCCGCTCGTCAGCCGGCGCGTCGGCGCCGGATCTCCTCGGTGATCGCCGGGATCACCTTATGGAGGTCGCCGATCACCGCGTGTCCCGCCTTGGTGACCATGTTGGCCTGCGGGTCGGTGTTGATCGCGATGATGTTCTTCGAGGCCATCGCGCCCACCCAGTGCTGGATCGCGCCGCTGATGCCGCAGGCGATGTAGACGTCGGGGGCGATTCGCGTGCCGGTCTGGCCGACCTGATCGGTGTGACTCCGCCAGCCGTTGTTGGTGACCGCGCGAGAGCATCCAACGACACCGCCGAGCTCAGCGGCGAGTTCGGCGAGCGGAGCGAATCCCTCCGGGGAGCCGACTCCGCGTCCGCCACCGACCACCACCGGGGCCGACGAGAGGGTGACGCCAGCCTCACGCTCGACCCGAGCGGTGACCCGCGAGCGGGCGAGCGACGGGTCGAGATCAACCGACAGTTCGGAGGTGGAGCACTCCGCCGGTGCTTCGGAGGGTTCGTGGAGGTGATGGGCAACCGACACGATCCACATTGACGCGTTCAGGGTCGCCTCCTCGAGCAGCGATCCACCCCAGCGCAGGCGGGTCATGGAGAGCGCGTCTCCGGGGGAGAGCTCGGTGCAGTTCGCCGCGAAGGGGAGGTCGAGCCGGGCGGCGGCCTGGGCGAGCACCTCATTGCCGCGGTCGGTGCCGCAGGCGAGGAGCACCGCTGGCGACATCGCTCGCACGGCTGACGCCACGACCTCACCCCATGCCTCGGGGGCGTAGTCGGTGAGTATCTCGTGGTTGGCGCGATGGTGGACGCTCGCGCCGTGGGCGCCGAGCGTGTCGGTGAGGCCGTCGGCATCGGCGCCGATCGTGAGTGCCTCGACGCGGGATCCGAGGGCACGAGCGGCGGCCAGCGCCTCGAGGGACGCCTCGGCGAGCGCGCCCCGGTCGTGCTCGATAACAACGAGCGTGGTTCCCTCCATCACAGGACTCCGATCTCCTCAAGAACATCGACGACAGCGGCGGCGGCCTCGGGACCGTTGCCGAGGATGACCGTCTCGTTGGTCCGCTCGGCCGGTGGCTTCAGCGTGACCATCGCGAGTCCACCGGCCTCTCCGGCGGGCTCGACGGTGACCACCCCGGCCTTCTTTGAGGCGAGGCGTCCCTTCATCGTCGGGTAGCGGGGGAGGTTGATGCCCTCCTTGACGCCGACCACAGCGGGCATCGGGAGCTCGTAGGCCTCTCGCCCGGCATCGGCCTCGCGCTCGACATGGGCGGTGCCGCCGTCGACCCGCAGGCCCTTGGCGCCGTTCACCATCGGGCGTCCGAGGGCGTGCGCCACTCGGATCCCAACTTGGAAGCCGCTCGAGTCCGCCGACTCGTTACCGAAGAGCACCAGGTCGAACGGACCGCCATCGGCCTCGAGGCTGGCGATGGCGCTCGAGATGGCCGCCGCGGTGCGCTGGGGATCCCACTCGCCGCCGTCGGTGGCCAGCAACACGCCGCTATGCATGCCAACGCTGACGGCGTAGCGCAACTGCTCCTCGGCCTCGACCCCGCCGAGGGTGAGCACGACGGCCTCACCGCCGTGCTCCTCGATGAGTTGGCTCGCGGCCTCGACCGCGCACTCCTCGTGCGGGCTCGTGGTGTGGCCGAGGTTGGTGTCGTCGACCCGCTGGCCGTCGGCGGTGATGTTGATCTTGGAACCGGGCGCTGGCACCCGCTTCACACAGACGAGGATCCGCACGGCTCAGCCCTTCAGACGGCTGTCGTCGGGATCGAACGGGCCTCCGGTGCCGACCACCTTGATCGGATAGATCTCGTTGAAGTACATCACCTTGAGATCGGTGCCGGGGGCGGAGAGCTCGCGGGGCAGGTAACCCATGAGGATCTGCTTGCCGATCGACGGGCCGTAGCCGGCCGTCGTCACGCGCGACACCCGTCCGTGGCTGTCGGTGATGCGGTTGCCGTCGGCGTCGAGGATCGGCTCGTTGCCACCCTGGAGGTAACGCACGCGACCTTGGGAGTCGGTGGAGTCCTCCACGGTCATGGTGCACATGACCACCTCGGGCTCGCCCTTGTCGCGCGCGGCGAGATAGGCGGCCTTGCCGATGAAGTCGGCCGACTTGACCTTCGGGCGGGCGAGACCCGCTTCGAGCGGGTTGTACTCGCTCTCGAGCTCCGCCCCCTGGAGTCGGTAGCCCTTCTCGATACGACCTGAGGTGCCGTAGACGCCGCCACCGGTGGGGCGCAGGCCGAAGGCGTCGCGGCCGTTCGCCATGAGCGCGTCCCACAGAGCCGGGCCGTTGTCCCAGTCGACGTAGATCTCCCAGCCGGTGTCGCCGACGTAGGAGATGCGGAACAACTTGGCCGGCACCGTGGTGCCGCCGCAGTCGAGATCGACGTCGACGAGCGAGCCGTACGGGGAGCCCTCGTGGGAGAGGTCGGCCGAGGTGAGCGTGGCCAGCAACGCCGGGGCGTTCGGCCCCCACACACCGAGGGTCGAGATCTCGAGGGTCCGATCGGTGACGGTCACGGAGCCGTCAGTCGGCATGTAGTTACGGATCCACGCCAGGTCGCGGCCACCGTCGAACACACCGGTGACGACGCGGACGGTGTCCTCGCCGATGCGCTGCATGGTGAGGTCGGAGTGGAATCCGGCATCGGGCGTGAGCCACGGGGTGTAGGTGGCGCGTCCGACCGGGCCGATCTTGTTGACCGACAGGTAGTCGGCGAACTCGACAGCACCGGGGCCGGTGAGATCGAAGATCTGGAAGGCCGACAGGTCGACCATGCCGCAGTTCTCGCGCATGTTGAGGTGCTCGCCGACGGTGACCGGGCTCCACCAGCGGCGGTCCCACTCGGCTTCGCGGTCGGCCACCGAGTAGCGCTCGACGAGGTCGGCGTTCGACTCGTACCACTGGGGGCGCTCCCAGGTGCGGGCCTGGAAGAAGAAGGCGCCGAGGTCCTGCTGACGCGAGTAGTAGGGGGAGGTCTGCAGGGCGCGACGCGACTCCCACTGCTCGGCCGGGTGGACGATGCCGTAGGTCTTGTTGAAGTGCTCTGAGGCTCGGTCCCAGATGTGCTCGTCGTTGCGCTCGTGGTGGTAGAAGCGGGCGAGGTCGGCCCCGTGCGGGTCGATGACGCGCGGGTAGCCGTAGGTCATCCACTCGGCGACCACTTGGGCCATGCCCGGGCCTTCCTTGACCCAGACCGCGGCGGCGGACCAGAGGTTCTTCACCTCGACGGTCTCACCGAGGCACGGCATGGCGTCGGGGGTGAGGCTGAGGAGGCCGTTGATGGCGTATTTGATCTCGGCGTCTCCGAGCATGTCCATCAGCTCGATCGCCTGCTCCATCTGCGGGTCGAAGTCGTCCTGGGTGAAGGGCATCTCGGTGGGGGAGAGGGCCGCTTCCTCATTGGACGGGATCGAGTCGGGGTGGTGGAGGATCGGGCGGTGCGCGTAGGAGCCGACTTCCATCGAGCCCGAGGACTGGCGCTCGTAGCAGAAGGTGTCCATGTCGCGGACGATCGGGTAGTCGATCTCGGAGTTGGTTTCGACGAGCACGTCGATCGGCCCAACATCGGCCATCTGGTGGACGGCGGGCACGAGGGGGATCGTGGCGCCGGCCATGTTGGCGATGCGGTTCGACCAACACCCGCAGGCGATGACCACGTACTCGGCTTCGATGCGACCCTTGTCGGTGACGACGGCGGTGATGCGCTTGCGTCCGGTGGCGGGCTCATCGACGGTCTCGAGGGTCATGACTTCGGTGTTGGCGAACACCTGAAGATTCGACTTCTCGATGGCCTCGTTGCGGAAGATGGTTCCGGTGTCGAGGGAGTCGACGACGGACACGGAGGGGCAGTAGAAGCCGCCGAGGATGATCTGCTCATTGACGAACGGCACGAGCTCCTTGACCTCGGCTGGGGTGAGGAGTCGAGCGTCGACACCCCAGGCGCGGGCGCTGGTCATGCGGCGTTGCAGTTCCTGCCAGCGCTCCTCGGTGCGGGCGACCTCGATGCCGCCGGAGTCGACGCTGCGCTGCACGTCGCGGTACTGATTCGCCGACTGAACGCCGAGGAGTGCCATCTCCTTGTTGTGGTCGACCGGGAAGATGAAGTTGGAGGCGTGCCCGGTTGAGCCTCCGGGGTTGGGGAGGGGGCCCTTATCGAGCAGGACCATGTCCTTCCAGCCGAGACGGGCGAGGTGCCCGGCGAGGCAGTTGCCGACGATGCCGGCTCCGATGATCACGCACTTGGCGTTGCTGGGAACGGTGTCACCCACGGGAATCCCCCTGTTGTCTGTGGCTTTGCGTCCGGGTGTCGACCCTGTGGGTGCGACCTGACCGGACCTGATATATCATGAATGTATCACGAACGTGCCCCTGAGTACACAGGCCTACGAGAGCCTCCGCCGGAGAATCGTCCGACTCGATCTCGCGCCCGGTGACGTGCTCCGCGAGGAGACCCTCCAAGTCGAGTTCGGCATCGGACGCACCCCGATTCGCGAAGCGCTCCAACGACTCGCCCGCGAGCAGTTCGTCACCGTCATCCCGAGGCGCGGCATGTTCGTCTCGTCGATCGACGTCGGCGAACTATCGATGCTGTACGAGACTCGGGCGATCCTCGAGCCCTACGCCGCGCGCCTCGCGGCGCACCGCGGCACGTCCGCCGAATGGAGCGAGATGGCCGAGGTCATTGCCGGGGCCGACCGGCCCGGCCTCGCCCCCGAGGACCTCCTTGACGTCGACCGGCGATGCCACGAGTTGATCTGGTCGGCGGCGGGCAACCGGTTCATGACCGACACCCTTGACATGCTCTACGCCCAGAGCGATCGGGTCTGGCACATGTACCTCGCCGAGGTGGCCGACACCCGTCACGCCGTCGACGAGCATCGCGAGATCCTCGAGGGGTTCCGAGCCGGTGATGCGGATCGTGTCGCGGCTCTCGTTGAAGCGCACGTGCGCAGCTTCGACGATCAAGTTCGCGAGGCCGTCACCAGCCGGCTGCCCTCACCGCTCGCCGGCTGAGCCGGAGCGGCGCGCGTGGTCCGCCCCCTGGGATTCGAACCCAGAACCAATGGATTAAGAGTCCACTGCTCTGCCGTTGAGCTAGAGGCGGTCGAAGCCCGGGCAGTGTAGGCGGAGGCCAACCACCGCCCAACTGCCCGGGCCCTGGGGTGAGCGAGGGGACTTGAACCCCCGGCCTTCAGGGCCACAACCTGACGCTCTAACCACCTGAGCTACGCCCACCATGTGCGGGAACTAGTCTGCCATGTCGAGGGTCGTTCCCCACCCGCCCACTCTGGGAGAATGACGACCATGAGCACCGACACTCAGATGCAGGCCGTCGTCGAGCGGGTTGAGGCTTTCCTCGCCGAGCACGACCCGAGGACCATGGATGACCGAGAGTTCCGTGGCGCGCGATTCGACGCGGGTCTCGCCTGGGTGCATTTCCCTGAAGGGCTCGGCGGACTCGGGTCACGTCCCGATCTCAATCGCGAGATCGAGAAGCGCATGCGCGCAGCTGGCGCCGCCGCCGCCGACCCGACATCGTTCTTCCAGGCCCTCGCCGGCCCAACGATCGTCACCCACGGCTCCGATGAGCAGAAGCGACGGTTCCTGCGACCGATGTTCACCGGTGAGGAGCGCTGGTGCCAGCTCTTCTCCGAGCCCGGCGCCGGCTCCGACTTCGCTGGGCTCGCCACCCGCGCGGTGCGCGACGGCGACGAGTGGATCGTCAACGGTCAAAAGGTGTGGAACACGCTCGCCCATCTCGCCGACTGGGGGATGCTGGTCACGCGCACCGACCCTGAATCACCGAAGCACCGTGGCATGACCTACTTCGCCGTCGACATGCGCGCCCCGGGTGTCGAGGTCCGTCCACTCCGCCAGATCACCGGTGAGGCCGAGTTCAACGAGGTGTACCTCACCGATGCCCGCATCCCCGATGACCAGCGCATCGGCGCCGAGGGCGAGGGGTGGCGCGTCGCGCTCACCACGCTCATGAACGAACGCACCGCGATCGGCTCGGGAGGCGCGGGCTCATCGAAGCCGGTGCGTGGCGGACCGGCGAACGACGCGGTCCGCATCTGGTCCGGCCTCGACGAGAGTGAGCGCACCGAAACCCGCAAGGCCCGACTGATGGAGATGTGGGTGCGGGGCGAGGTCGCTCGCCTCACCAACCTCCGCGCCGCCGAGTCGCTGCGATCCGGCAACCCCGGGCCCGAGGGATCGGTCGCGAAACTCGAATTTGCGAACCTCAACAAGGAGCTCTACGACTTCTGCATTGATCTGCTCGGAGCGGCCGGCATGGTCGACTACGACTACACGTTCCGGCGACCCACCGAGCTCGACGCGACGGGCGCCTCCAAGAGCCCTCAGTACGCCTTCCTCCGGGTGCGGGCCAATTCGATCGAGGGCGGAACCTCCGAGATCCTGAAGAACATCATCGGTGAGCAGGTGCTCGGGCTTCCCGGCGAGCCTCGTGTCGATAAAGACCTTCCCTGGATCCAAGTCCCGCGCAGCTGAGCCGCCGCCGTCGCCCCCGCGGGGGCTCTGGTAGTTTCTCGCCATCGCGATGCCGCAGGGGTATCGCGCGACACTGCCGCCGAGGTGGGTCGCACGTATGTCACGAGGAGTCGACATGACGACGACGGAAGCCGAGACGGGTCTCGTCGCCCGCGCGAAGACGATCACCGAGCGAGAGATCGCCCGCTACGCGGAGCGGACCGTCGGCTCGCAAGCGGCCACTGATCGCACTCGCCTCGTCATGCCGGCGGGGGTGCCGTCGAGTTTCCAGGCCTATGACCCGCACCCGATCGTGGTGCGGCACGCGGCGGGAGCGCACATGACCGATGTCGACGGCAATGTCTACGTTGACTACGACATGGGCTTCGGCGCGCTCTTCGCCGGGCACATGCACCCGGCTGTGCGTCGGGCGGTCGCCGAGCAACTCGACTCGGGCACGCTCTACGTGACGCCGTGCGAGTTGAACGGAGAGGTCGGGGAGATCCTCCGCGACCGCTATGGCTTCCCGATGTGGCGTCCGACGAACTCGGGCACCGAGGCGACGATGGACGCGATCCGCCTCGCGCGCGGGGTGACCGGTCGCGAGCGCATTGTGAAGGTGGAGGGCGGCTACCACGGCCACCACGACGAGGTCATGATCTCCAACAAGCCGCCGCTCGACCTCGCCGGGCCCGCCGACCGCCCGAACTCGGTCCCGCAGTCAGCGGGTATCACGAAGGGCACCATCGACGACGTCATCGTCATTCCCTACAACGATCCCGAGGCCCTCGATCGCGCGCTCTCCGGCGGCGACGTGGCCTGCTTCATCGTCGAGCCCGTGATGGAGAACATCGGTATCTGCCTGCCCGATCCCGGCTACCTCGAGGCGGTTCGTGAGATCACCGAACGCCACGGCACCCTGCTGATCTTTGACGAGGTGAAGACCGGCATCACCGCGGGCTACGGGGGCGCGACGAACCAGCTCGGTGTGCGCCCCGACCTCATCACGCTCGCCAAGTCGATCGGTGGGGGATTCCCCGTTGGCGCGTTCGGCGGCCGGGCCGACCTCATGGAGCACATCACCGACGGCACCGTTCTCCACCTTGGCACCTACAACGGCAACCCGCTGGTGATGTCGGCGGTCAAGGCGACGCTCACCGAGGCCTGCACCCGTGAGGTCGTGGCTGAAACCGTCGACCGAAACCATCGGCTCGTCGAGGCATGCCAGTCGATCATCGATGACTCCGGGATCCCGGCGCACACCGTCGAGTTCGGCGCGAAGGGATGCGTCACCTGGTCGCGCGAGCGAGTTCGGAACTACCGCGACTACAAGGCAACCGACTTCGACCTCGCCTTCGCCCAGTGGATCCACGGCATCAATCGCGGCGTGCTGCTCCCCCCGGGCCTCGATGAGCAGTGGCTGATCTCCGTGATGCACTCCGACGCGGACGCGATGCGTTACGCCGACGTGTTCGGGGAGTTCGTCGCCGAGCTCACCGGCTGAGGGCGTTCTCTCTCAGCTCCAGCGGTGCTGGTCGCGGTTCTGCATGGCCGGGATCGGTGACGACCACTGGCGTCGCCGGCCCCCACTCAAACTGGCCAGCAGCAGCGCGAGTCCTCCGACGACGAGCACGACGGCGGCGCCGATGGTGGTCGGCGCGACGCGGAGAGCGAGCCGCGGGGCGAGACCCGTCCAGGTGTTGTTATCGATGGCCGGCACAACGTGCACGGGCACTGCGTAGCCGAGCACGACCATCCAGACGCCGATCGACATCAGCAGCTCGGCGATGGCCCGGACGATCTCCGACCGGTAGGGGCGCGTGAGGAGGCCGGCGAGGAGAGTGAGCACGCCGATGCCTCCGGCGATGCGGAAGATCCATCCGGCTGTGGTGTGGAAGGTCTTCAAGGTGCCGATGACGGGAACGGGCACGGTGGCGGCCTCGGCCCCGTAGGCCCGTTCATCGCGAACGATCCGGACGAGCTCGCTCGGCACGATCACGATCGAGTCGTCGTTGCTCCCGATGACCCGCAGATGGGCCCGTTGGACGAACTCGGCGAGCTCCGCCGCGCCACCGGGAGTCGGTAGCACCGACTCCTCGAGGAACGCGCCGAGCGCGTCGGGGGTGGTCTCGAGGACGCCCGCCGTGCGCGCGGAAATGAACGCGTTGATCTCGAGGCGAATCTCGGCGTCATCGAGCACCGCCTCGGCGAGATCGGGGGAGGGGCTCGGGGAGAACACCGTTCGATCGAGCCACCAGGCGCCGATGCTCATTCCAATGGCGATGGCCGCGACGAGGAGCAGTACGGCGGAGAACGAGCGTTGCACGCCACCAGTGTGCCTGAAGCGCGAGCGCGCGATGCGTTAGGTTCAGCGCCGTGTCGGCCCCCGACGACTCGACCCCCGATCGATCCACCACCGATTCCGTCGACGGGTCGGTGTCGACGCCGATCACCGAGTTCCCGGGCTTCGCGCGACTGATGGCCCGCGGGCTGACGCGCCGCTGTCCGTGGTGCGGCGACCGCAAGGCCTACTTCACGGGGTGGTTCGCGCGGACGGACCGCTGCCGACGGTGCCGTCATCCGTATCGACGCGGCGACGAGGCCTTCGAGCTCGGGGCGACGACGGCCAACATCATCCTCACGTTCCTCTCGATCCTGATCGCCATCCTCGTGGCGGTCGCGGTGACCCTGCCCGACATCCCGACGGTTCCCATCGTCGTGATCGTCGGCGTGATCGCTCTCGCCGGACCGGCGATCTGGTACCCGATCTCGTTCACTCTCTGGCAGGCGGTCGACCTGTTCATGCGGCGACCCGACGCCGATGAGATGGCCGGTCGCAGCGACGGCAGGCTCTGACCGCGCCGGAACCTCGGCCGAGGTGATCGAACAAGATCAGTGCTTGCGAACGCATGTTCGATGAGTTACATTGTTGTCGTTCCCATCCGACGACTCACCGGTGACCGGGCCTCGGCCGCTGTCACACCCCCTTCATAGGTTCGCCGACGCCGATCGATTGGTCGGCACCGCACACGGGCCGAGGCCCATCGACACCACCAAGGAGACAGCCGTTATGAGCAATGACCGCGACAAGGCACTCGACATGGCCCTCGCTCAGATCGACAAGCAGTTCGGGAAGGGCTCGATCATGCGGATGGGAGAGAAGGGCTCGATGGCGATCGAGGCGATCTCGACCGGCGCCCTCTCCCTCGATCTCGCCCTCGGCATCGGCGGACTGCCGCGAGGCCGTGTCACCGAGATCTACGGCCCGGAGTCCTCGGGTAAGTCCACCCTCGCCATGCATGTTGTCGCCGAGGCCCAGCGCAATGGGGGCACCTGCGCTTATATCGACGCCGAGCACGCCATGGACCCGATCTACGCGCGGGCCATCGGAGTCGATGTCGACCAACTGCTCATCTCCCAGCCTGACACCGGAGAGCAGGCCTTGGAAATCACCGAGGTCCTGGTGCGAAGCGGTGCCATGGATGCGGTGGTCATTGACTCGGTGGCCG
>JAURCL010000036.1 GCA_030828465.1 Acidimicrobiales bacterium
TCCCGCCCGGGCGAGCGCGACCGAGGCTTCCATGATCGATCCATCGCCGGTCGCTGCGGCACGGAGCGCGTCGAGGGCCTCATCGACCGCGCCCTGGTCGCGGCTCGTTCGCCAAGCGGACACCTCGTCCACCATCATCTGCCCGACCGCCGGGTCGACCCGCAAGATCGCCTCCGACCCGCCCAGTGGAGCGACCTCGCTCTCGGTGAACCGGTTCACCCCGACGACTACCTGCTCACCCGCTCCGATCCGTCGGGTGCGATCCGTCATCGAACTGACCAGCCGCGACTTGAGGGTCTCGATCGAGGCAAAGGCCCCACCGAGCCCCAACACGTCATCAAGTTCGGCTTGGGCCGCCTCGCGGAGTTCTGCAGTCATCGACTCGATCACATGCGACCCGTCGAAGATGTCGCCGTACTCGAGCAGGTCGGTCTCGTAGGCCAGGATCTGCTGGGTGCGCAGGGAGAGCTGCTGGTCCCAGGGCCGCGGCAGACCGAGCGCCTCGTTCCACGCCGGGAGCTGCACCGACCGCGCCCGCGCCCGCTTCGACAGCGTCACGGCGAGCATCTCGAGCACGATGCGCTGGACGTTGTTCTCCGGCTGCACCTCGGTGAGTCCGAGGCTGTTCACCTGCACCCCGTATCGGAAGCGGAGGGCCTTCTCATCGGTGATGCCGTAGCGCTCGCGGCCGATCGTCTCCCACATTTCGGTCATGGCGCGGAGCTTGCACACCTCCTCGACGAACCTGATGCCGGCATTCACGAAGAACGAGATCGCGCCGAACACCCTTGTGAACTCGTCGTGCGGAATCCGACCGGAGTCGCGGACCGCGTCGAGCACATCGATCGCGGTGGCCATCGCGTAGGCGATCTCCTGAACCGGGGTCGCTCCCGCCTCCTGGAGGTGATACGAGCAGACGTTCATCGGGTTCCACAGCGGGGCGTGCTCGTGGCACCAGATGATCATGTCGACGATGAGCCGCCGCGACGGCTCTGGTGGGAAAATGTACGTCCCGCGGCTCAGGTACTCCTTGACGATGTCGTTCTGCGTCGTTCCGCGCAGCGCGGAGGCATCAACGCCCTGTTCCTCGGCGTTGGCGACGTAGAGCGCGAGCAACCACGCCGCCGTCGCGTTGATCGTCATCGACGTGTTCATGTCGCCGGGCGGGATGCCGTCGAGGAGCGTTCGCATGTTGCCGAGGTGGGCGACGGGCACTCCGACCTTGCCGACCTCCCCGGCCGCGAGTTCGTGATCGGGGTCGTATCCGGTCTGCGTCGGCAGGTCGAAGGCGATCGAGAGCCCTGTCTGGCCCTTGGCGAGGTTCGTTCGGTAGAGCTCGTTGGACTTCTCGGCGGTCGAGTGACCCGAGTAGGTCCGCATCATCCAGGGGCGGTCGGGCTCACGTCGGGCGCTCACGACGCGACCGCCTCATGGAGAAGATCGAGATAGTCCGGGCGGTCGACGTCGATCGCGCCGAGGGACACCAGATGGTCGGTGGTCCACTGCACGTCGAGAAGTGTGCCACCGGTCGCGTTGAGCCAGTGCACGAGGTGGACGAGCGCGACTTTGGAGGCGTCGGTCGCCCGGTGGAACATCGACTCCCCGGCGAAGAATCCACCGATGCGAACGCCATAGAGGCCTCCGACCAGCTCGTCATCCAGCCAGGTCTCCACCGAATGGGTCCAGCCCATCTCATGCAGCCGTGAGTACGCGTCGATGAAGGCCTGGTTGATCCAACCGCTCGGCCTTCGCGGATCGGCGCAGGCCTCCATCACCTCGGTAAACCGTGTGTTGAACCGCACCTCGTAGCGCCGCAGGCTTCGTCGCAGCGAACGCGACACCTTGAGCCCGTCAAGGGGGAGGATCGCGCGCGGATCCGGAGAGAACCATCCGATACGGCGGCGATCGACGGGCATCGGGAAGAGGCCGGACCGGTACGCGGCTAGCAGTGTTCCCGGCGCGAGATCGGCGCCGATCGCGACCATGTCGGTTTCATCGGTCGGGCCCGCCGTGGGTATGGCCCACTCGCTCGGCTCGGGCTCCACCGGTCGCCGCAACACGGGAAGCGCGGCGGTTGGGGTCAGGTGGTTGTCGAGGGAGCGATCACCGTTCACGTTCCGTGCTCCAGGAAGCCCCGTCCGGTCTTGCGACCGAGGTGACCGGCGGCCACGAGTCGCCGCAGTTCGGGATGCGGGAGACTGGAGGGATCACCGGTCTCGCGATGCAGGGTCTCGAGTATCCGCAGTGTCGTGTCGAGACCGATCAGATCGAGCAACTCGAACGGTCCCATCGGGAAGTTGCACCCCCCACGCATGGCGCGGTCGACGTCGACTCGGCTGGCCACCCCGCGCTCGGCGAGGGCGATTGCGGCATTCAGATAGGGGAAGAGCAGCGCGTTGACTACGAAGCCCGCTCGGTCGGCGACTCTGACCGACTCCTTTCCACAGTCCGCCGCGAAACGCTCGACCATCTCGACGGTCGACTCCGCCACCGTCACCGGTGCGACGACCTCAACCAGAGGCATAGCGGGAGCCGGATTGAAGAAGTGGAGGCCGCACACCCGGTCGGGTCGGGTGGTGGCAACGGCGAGCTCGACGACGGCGAGCGTTGAGGTGTTGGTGGCGATGACCGCGTTATCGGGGAGCACGGTGTCGAGTTCGGCCACCAGACGCTTCTTGACCTCGAGATCCTCGACGACGGTCTCGATCACGAGGTCGCAGCCGGCGAGCTCGCTGAGATGTGAGGTGTGGCCGATTCTCGCGACTATCGCGTCGGCCTCGGCGGCCTGGAGTCGTCCCCGTTCGACGGCCCGCCGGAGACGTGAATCGACCTGGGAAACCACGGCGGCCGCACCCTCCTCGCTTCGGGCGCGGACGACGACCTCGAAACCCGCGGAGGCGACCACTTCGACAATGCCGGCACCCATGATGCCTGAGCCGACCACCCCGACTCTGGTGAGACCTGAGGAGCCCGCCATGAAGGCAACCTAGTTACCGATCGGTAAGCGGCGACGAGTTGGGCGGCCATCAGCTCCGGGCGGTGGTGACCGCGACATAGTGTCGGGTTTGTGAGCGGGCATCACGGTGGAACGGTCGCGCTGTTCGGTGGGGGACCCTTCAGCGCCAACGATGATCTCGACCGCGCACTGCTGGCCGGGTTTGCCCGCGTGACGGTGGTGCCGACGGCCGACGCGTTTGAACGCCCTGCCGAACTGATTGATCAGGCGCGTGTCTGGGGGGAGCGGATCGGCGTCGAGATCGACTCGCTCATGGCGATCACCCGACCGGATGCCTCCAACCACGACCTCGTCGTCATCGCTGAGGGGTCTGAGGCCGTCTGGCTGGTGGGTGATTCGCCGATCCATCTCCGCGCGGTGATGACGAACACCCCGCTCTGGGAAGCCATCACTGGCGTACTCGGACGCGGAGGTGTGCTCGCCGCGGTCGCGGGAAGCGCCGCCGCCCTCTGCGATCCGATGACCGATCCGCGCGGTGGTGCTCTGACGATCGGTCTCGGTCTCGTGTCACCCTTCGCCGTCTTCACCGAGACGGAGACCTGGTCTCCGGAACGTCTGCAGCGCGCCCGTCAACTCGCCGGCGAGGTGGCAGTTGCGGAGTTGCCGACCGGAGCGGCGATCATCGGCCGGTGTAACGGCTCAAGCCGTGTCTGGGAGACCATCGGTTCGGTCACCCTCCACGGACATCCGCCGGGCTGAGTCCTCACCGCCAGGCGAACACCGGTTGCTCGAGACGATCGACGCGACGGTCCATCTCACCGTCGAGCGCGACCCATCGGAATTGGACCAACACCGCACCGGTCGGGGCGTGGATCAGATCGTTTCCGAGCGGCACCTGTACCACCGGCCGGTCGCTCTCGGGAATGTCGACGTAGCGCGGCGAGTCCTCACGACAGAGGTTGTGCAGACCCACCCGAAAGACCGCCTGCACCTCGTCGGCCGCGGGTCGGAGATCGGGGTCCGCTTCACCCCACACCACAACCGGGGTGATGACATAACCCGATCGGGTTGGGTAGTCATCGAGCAGCCCGAGCACCGAGTCCTCATCGAATCGGACTCCGAGTTCCTCGTCGACCTCGCGGAGGGCTGCGTCGACCGGTCCCTCACCGTCATCGAGTCGCCCGCCCGGCAGGGCCCACTGCGCGGAGTGCGAGCTGAGCCGCGCGGCTCGGCGGCAGAGCAGGAACGCGGCGCCACCCGCCACACCGACCATTCGACCATCGAGGCCAGCGGTGTCCCCCGGAACCATGTCGAGCGAGGTGCCCTCAGGAAGCGTCGGATCACCGTCGTGGAGCAGCGGGTCGGAGTCGCAGATGACAACGGCAACTGCGGCGTGTCGCCGGCCATCGAGTTGGTGCTCGCGTCGACGGTGTCGCGAGAGGTTGTCAGCGATCCGCTCGCGAAGGTCGTCGTCGAAGGTGAGCATGGGTGATCGATGGTGTCAGGCTGACAGCGCCGTGGGAAATCGTCGTGCTGCTCGGCGAGCATGCTCGACGAGCACGAGCATCAATGGCACCTCGACGAGAACCCCGACGACGGTTGCGAGGGCAGCCCCTGAACCGAGACCGAACAGGGCGATTGCTGTGGCGACGGCCAGTTCGAAGAAGTTGCTGGCGCCAACGAGCGCTCCCGGAGCTGCGACCTCGTGTCGGACCCTGCGCCACCGCATTAACTGAAGGGTGACGGCGTAGACGACGATGGTCTGCACGGAGAGCGGTACGGCGATGAGCGCGATGTGCAGAGGATCATCGAGCAGCACATCCCCCTGGAACGAGAACAGCAGAACGAGTGTGATGATCAGTCCAATCGGGGTCAATGGCGCGATCAGGTCCATGAACCTCGTCTCGAACCAGTCTCGACCTCGCGACGCGATGACGCGCGTTCGGATCGCGCGGCCCAAAGCGACGGGGGTCACAACGAACAGCACCACGGAGAGCGCAACGGTTGACCAAGGCACCGCGATGTCGGAGAGGCCCAGCAGGACCATCACGATCGGAGCGAACGCGACGAGCATGATGAGGTCGTTCAGGGCCACTTGGACGACGGTGTAGGTGGAGTCACCGCGCACCAGCAGGCTCCACACGAACACCATCGCTGTGCAGGGTGCGGCGCCAAGCAGGATCGCTCCTGCGAGGTACTCATCCGCTCGGGACTCCTCGATGAGCCCCGAGAACACGACCCGGAGGAAGAGGTATGCGATTGCGAACATCGAGAATGGTTTCACCAACCAGTTCATGACGGTGGTGATCACAAGCCCGGAGGGCTCGGATTTGATTCGCGCGACTGAGGAGAAGTCGACCCTAACCATCATGGGCAGGATCATCAGCCAGATGAGCAACGCGACCGGAAGGGAAACGTTCGCGTACTCGAGGTCGGCGAGCGTGCCGGGGATCACGGGGAGCACCCTGCCGAGCGCGACGCCCCCGGCGATGGCGAGGGCGACCCACAACGAGAGCCAACGACCGAACCAGCCGAGCGGGTCGGTCTCGCTCATCGGACCACCGCACCGATGATCGCGTCGAGCGACTCAACCTCGTCCTCCGCCACCGAGAACCATGCCCACTTGCCACGCTGTTCTCGAACCACAAGTCCGGCGCGAACCAGCACGGCGAGATGGTGGCTCACCGTCGGTTGCGCGCGGCCCACGGCGTCGGGCAGGTCGCAGGCGCATATCTCCCCTGCCGGTGCATGCCGGATCATCACCAGCAGCCGAAGACGGATCGGGTCCGCGAGCGCAGCGAGCCGGGCTACGGCCGCTCGTGACGAGGTCTCGGGAAGCTGCTCGATAACTCGCATCATTCAAACATATTGACAGATATCAATACGACTGGAACACTCACGGGATGCGGCTCCAACTCGCGCTCAACGTCACCGACCTCGACGAATCGATCGACTTCTACTCCCAGCTCTTCGGTGAGGGACCGTCGAAGTTGAAGGAGGGCTATGCGAACTGGTCGCTGAGTGAGCCACCACTCAAGCTGGTGCTCTTCGAGCGCGGCGGGCGTGAGGAGGGAGACTCGGGTCACGACGTCAACCATCTCGGGATCGAGGTGGATTCAGCCGATGAGGTGATTGAGATCGAGGCCCGACTGTCCGCTCGCGGACTCGAAACGACCGGCGTTGAGGACACCATCTGCTGTTTTGCTGGCAAAACCGAGACTTGGGTCGTCGACCCGGACGGCCACCGATGGGAGGTCTACGTCAAGACCTCCGACCACGAAACCCAACTCGAGAACGTGGTGATCAGTTCGCCTGCACCACCCTGTTGCGCGTGACAACAACGACTCGAAGTGGCCTCAGCGATACGCGTTGGTGATCGGAACGCGGCGGTCACGACCAAAGGCCTTGCGCGTCACCCGCACGCCGAGCGGTGCTTGGCGACGCTTGTACTCGGCGATGTCGACCAAGCGGGTGACCCGGCGAACGATGTCTGCGTCGAATCCAGCCTCGATCAGATCCTCGGTGGTGAGGTCCTGCTCGATGTATCCGGAGAGGATCCGGTCGAGCACGTCGTAGGGAGGCAGGCTCTGATCGTCGCGCTGGTCCGGACGCAGTTCGGCTGACGGCGGCTTGTCGATGACCGACAGCGGCACGGTCTTGCGGCCGTCTCGCGCGTTGACATATCGACACAGGTCGTAGACGCGGGTCTTCAACAGATCCTTGATGACCGCGTAGCCGCCGACCGAGTCGCCGTAGATCGTGAAGTAGCCGACAGCGAGCTCGCTCTTATTGCCGGTGGTGAGCACCATCCACCCGAACTCGTTCGAGAGGGCCATGAGGATCTGACCTCGACACCGCGACTGGAGGTTCTCCTGGGTGAGACCGGGCTCACGACCAGCGAACGACGGCTCCAGCATTGACTCGAAGGCGGAGAACGCCGGCTCGATCGAGATCGTCCTGATGTCGATCCCGAGGTTCGTGGCGAGCAGATGCGCGTCGCTGAGGGAGTGATCAGATGAGTAGCGCGACGGCATCGCGACACCGTGGACGTGCTCCGAACCGAGAGCGTCCACCGCGACGCAGGCGACGAGGGTCGAATCGATTCCCCCGGAGAGGCCGATCACCACATCGGAGAAGCCGTTCTTCCGGCAGTAGTCGCGCGTGCCGAGCACGAGCGCCTCGTAGAGCTCGGTGTCGCCGTCGATCGCCGGGGCGACCGGATCGGACACCGCGGGTCGAGCACGCTCCGCGGACCGACTGACCGGGATCACCGGCAGAGTCGGCTCGTCCGCTCGTTCGGCGACCTCGATATCGATGACGCGGAGGTCTTCGACGAAGAGCGGTGAACGCGCCACGAGATGTCCGGTGGCATCGACAGCGAAGGATCCGCCGTCGAAGACGAGCTCGTCCTGACCGCCGACCTGGTTGACGTAGACGACCGGGCAACCGAGGGAACCGGCCCGTCCCGCCATCATCTCCTCGCGCTCAGTGTCCTTGTCGTGGTGATACGGCGATCCGTTGATGCTCACAATCACCTGCGCACCTCCGGCGGCGAGCTCGGCATGAGGTCCGATCGTTCCCCACATGTCCTCGCAGATCGACACGGCGATGCGGACGCCCGCCACCTCGAAGAGTTCCAGCGGCGCGTCGCCCGACCGGAAGTAGCGGCGCTCATCGAACACCGCGTAGTTCGGAAGGTCGCGCTTGTCGTAGACGCCGACCACCGAACGGTCGCACACCACCGCCGCGGAGTTGCGCAGAGCGCCCGCTGTGCCGGTCACCGTGCCGATCACCGCCGGGCAGGGTCCGATTCCAGCGACGAAACGTTTCAGAGCCGCATCGACATCGGCGACGAATCGTGGCTTGAGCAGCAGGTCCTCCGGTGGGTACCCGCAGATGGCCAGCTCGCCGAACACGACGAGATCGGCACCGAGGTCCACCGCCGAGGCATACATGTCGAGGGCATGATCGACGTTCCCCTGCAGGTCACCGACCACCGGGTTCATCTGAGCGAGAGCGATCCTCAACCCGGCCACGCCCTCAGGCTAATGAGCGGCCCGCCGACCGTCGCTTCGATCGGGGTTCGCTCAGGAGTATTGGTCGAGGATCGAGGTCTCGGTCACCCGCGTGAGCCGCTCGCGGATCTGTGTGGCGAGGGCATCGTCGACCCCGTCCACCTCGGCCAACTCGGCAACCGTGGCTCGTTGCAGCCGGGCGAACTCACCGAAGTGGTTGGCGATCCGGCACGACAGCTCCTCGGGGAGCCGGTTCACGCGACGAAGCACTCGGAGGCCCTTCGGGGCCAGTTCGAGGTCGAGATCGGAGAGGTCGCCGCGATGGAGGGTGCTCGCCACCACGCGCAGATCTCGGAGGCCGTCGTCATCGAGCCGGGACAGTTCGGCGAGTGTGTCCTCGGTGTCTCGGGCCATCGGGAGGTAGTCGGCGACGATGAGATCGAGTTGGTCGTCGATCTCCCCGTAGAGCTCGTCGAGTTGGAGTCGGAGCAGCCGCGCATCGACACCGAGTTCGATGATGAGCACCTCGATCTCCTCGGCGATCCGGTGCACCATCTCGCCGCGCTGCATCACGACGGCAACGTCGCGAACGGTCACGACATCCTCGAACTCGAGAGCGGTCAGGCTCGCGATCGCCGAGGAGAGCCGCTCGGAATAGCGCTCGAGGGTCTGCAGCGCCTGATTCGACCGGTCAAGCAGGCGTCCGGTCTCTTGAAGTTGGTGTTTCGCGCCTCCGGCGTACACGTTGATGACGCCCATCTCCTCCGAGGCGCTCACCACGGGAACGTCGAGTGATCGGGCCACCCGTTCCGCGGTGCGATGACGGGTGCCGGTCTCACTTGTCGGCACGGTCGGCTCAGGCACCAAATGGACGTTGGCCCGCGCGATCCGACCCCCGTCCGAGGAGATGATGATCGCCCCGTCCATCTTCGCCAACTCGGAGAGTCGCTGAGGCGAGAACGGCGCGTCGACGAGGAACCCCCCAGTGCAGATCGAGAGCACCTCGGGCTCGTCGGAGAGCACGAGCAGCGCTCCTGCCTTCGATCGGACCACTCGATCGATCCCATCCCGGAGCGGCGTGCCGGGAGCAACCCGTGCCAAGGCGAGCCTGAGTGGCTCGTTGGCGAGGGGGCGACGCTCCGGCATGTTCGAAGTGTACGGGCCGTTCCTTGACGCCTTCCGGCGGGAGACGATGTGATCAGACGATCAGATCAGCGGCGGCGAGCGCGGCAGCGATGTCCTCGACGCGCACGAGACGAGAGGACGTGTCGTCGGAGGGTGTGCGTTCGGGCACGAGGATTCGGTCGAATCCGAGCCGCTCCGCTTCGGCGAGGCGTCGATCGGGTCGAGAGGCCTGACGTATCTCGCCGCCGAGACCGACTTCACCGAACACGGCGAGTCCCGCGGGAAGCGGACGGTCGACGATCGCGGACACGATGGCGAGCGCGATCGCGAGGTCGACGCCCGGCTCGGTGAGCCGAACCCCGCCGACGGTCGACACGTAGACATCGTGCTCGTGCACCGGCAGCCCGGCGTGGCGGCTGAGCACGGCGAGCAGCAGGGCGAGTCGCGCTTGGTCGACGCCTTGGCTGGTGCGGCGCGCAGGAACGCCGGGAGGCGCTGGGGTGGTGAGCGCCTGGATCTCGACGACGATGGGTCGCCGGCCCTCGAGGGTGGGGGTGACCACCGAGCCGGCCACTCCGACTCGCCGGTCGGCGAGGAAGAGATGGCTCGGATCAGCCACGCCGCGAAGGCCATCACCGGTCATCTCGAAGACGCTGAGGTCGTTGGTGGAGCCAAAGCGGTGCTTGACGGCGCGCACCAACCGCAGGGCGTGGTGGCGCTCGCCTTCGAAGGTGATGACCGTGTCGACGAGATGCTCGAGCACTCGGGGTCCGGCGAGATCACCCTCTTTCGTGACGTGTCCGACGAGCACTACCGGAAGATCGCGACGTTTCGCCTCGCCCACGAGCCGCTGGGTGACCGCTCGCACCTGCGCCACCGAACCGGCGGCCGAAGGCAATGACGGGTCGGCGACCGTCTGCACCGAGTCGACGATCATCAACGTGGGAGAGACCTCGTCGATGGCCGCGAGGGCGGAGCCAAGATCGGTCTCGGGAAGCAGCCAGAGCCCCTCGGAGGCGGAGCCGAGCCGCTCGGCGCGATGCCGAACCTGCTGGGCGCTCTCCTCGGCGCAGACATAGAGCACCGGACCCGACCACGAGTGAGCCACCTGGAGTAGCAACGTGCTCTTGCCGATACCTGGCTCACCGCCGACAAGGGTGACCGAACCCGGCACGAGGCCACCGGAGAGGACACGGTCGAACTCGGCGAGCCCCGTCGGCCGTGGCTCGCCGGCGATCGCGTCGACCTCCCCGATCGGAATCGGACGCGACGCCGCGCCGACCTTCGCAACCGGCTGATCAGCACTGGAGGACACGACCTCCTCGAGAAGGGTGTTCCACTCACCGCAGCCCGTGCACTGCCCCGTCCACTTCGGATGATGGGTGCCGCAGGTGGAGCACACGTGCGCGATTCGGGGGCGACTCACCCGACCATTCTGGCCTCACGGTGTGGCACCGGTAGGGTGCGGGCATGCCGACTCCCTTCCCCCCGTTCGACGGATCCGCCCCCCGCCAGCAGAAGTTCGCCGAACCGCCCGAGATGGGGATCGACTCCTCGAAGCGCTACAGCGCGACCATGACCGTCTCGATCGGCGGTGAGACCATCGGCGATCTCGTGATCGCCCTCGACGCGGTCAATGCCCCGCTCACGGTCAACAACTTCGTGTTCCTCGCTCTCAATCACTACTTCGACGGGATCATCTTCCACCGCATCATTAACGGGTTCGTCTGCCAGGGCGGCGACCCCGGCGGCACCGGCACCGGCGGCCCCGGCTACCGATTCGCCGACGAGTTGCCGAAGCCCGGCCAGTACGAGCTCGGCTCGCTGGCCATGGCCAACGCCGGCCCGAACACGAACGGCAGCCAGTTCTTCCTCATCAGCGGCCCGAGCGGCGTCCAGTTGCCCCCGCTCTACAGCCTCTTCGGGCAGACGGTGAAGGGCGTCGAGCTCATCGAGCGCATGCAGAACGTTCCGACCGGCCCCGGCGACAAGCCGACCACCCCGGTGGTCATCGAGTCGGTCACCATCACCGTCGCCGACTGATCACGACCATGGGCGGCCCCTCCGTCCATCTCGACATCGCCCAGGCGCGTCGTCTCGCACTCGGCGCCCAGGGCTTCGCGCGTTCCCGGCCGACCGGTCGAGTCGACCGTCGCCACCTCCGGCGCGCACTCGACGACATGGGCCTCATTCAGATCGACTCGGTCAACGTGTTGGTGCGCAGTCAGGAATTGCCGCTCTTTGCTCGGCTTGGTCCGCATCCGCGCGACCTGATCCCGGCTGCGACCGCCGATGGGGAACTCTTCGAGTACTGGGTCCACGAGGCCTCCCATGTGCCGACCGCCCATCACCATCTGCATCGCTGGAAGATGGGAACGCCCCATCGGTGGGGTGGCATTCGTCAGGTGGTGCGTCGGCGACCCGACCTCGTCGACACGGTGCTGAACCGCATCACGGAAGAGGGTCCGCTCACTGCCGGCGACCTCCGGCAACGACGAGGGCCGAAGGGGCCTTGGTGGGACTGGGATGACGCCAAGGCTGTACTCGAGCATCTCTTTTGGGAGGGACGCCTCACGGCGACCCGTCGCGACCGAGACTTCGCCCGCCTCTACGACCTTCCCGATCGGGCGCTGCCGCGGGAGGTCCTCGAACGACGGACGCCCGAGGAGGCCGACGCTCGAGCTGAACTCGTCGCGTTGGCCGCTCGCTCGCTTGGCGTCGCGACACTCTCCGACCTCGCGGACTATCACCGGCAACGACAGATCGACTGCAAGCCGGTCGTGAGGCGACTTGTCGAGGAGGGACGTCTTGTCGAGGTCGAGGTGGAGGGGTGGTCCGAGGTTGCCTATCTGCACCCCGACGCCTCGATACCCCGCCGAATCGACACCTGCGCGCTGCTCAGCCCGTTCGATCCGGTGGTGTGGAACCGGGATCGTGCCGAACGACTCTTCGGCTTCAGGTATCGCATCGAGATCTACACCCCGGCGCCGAAGCGGATCTTCGGCTACTACGTCTTGCCGGTGCTCGTCGACGATCGACTCGTCGGCCGACTCGACCTGAAAGCGGATAGGGCATCGGGCACCCTCCGCGTTCTGTCAGCCCACGCTGAGGCGGGAGGCCTCGCCGAGCGTTCCGCAGGCCGCATCGCCGCCGAACTCACGTCGATGGCGGGGTGGCTTGGCCTTGAACGGGTGGACGTGGCCGACCGAGGCGCGCTCAGTGAGCCGCTTCGTAGGGCCGGTCGTTCCGCAGCGCCCACCTGATCGTTCGAGTGATCAACTCGCCGGCCGGGCGCACGGCGATCCGCTCGGTGACCGGGAGGTAGGGGATCAGCAGATGACGCCTCGCCCACAGCGGTAACAGGCCGACCGCGGACGCCGCCAGCAGCCCGTATGCCGCGCGGCTCGACAGGGGAAGCGGGGGTTCGAGGAGGAGGTAACGGGTCGCCTCGCGGGAGGCCTCCGTGGAGGCGAGCTCCGGTCGGAAGGATCGAAGTACCTCATCGAGTCCGGCGATGTCGGTGGGCGGATCAATGACGCCGAGACCACTCGCCACCCGGGCCATCTGAGCGACGTACTCATCGCGCCCGTCGGGGTCGAGCGGACGCTCGCCGTAGCGGTCGTGGGCGGCGAGGAAACTGTCGACCTCGGTGGCGTGCACCCAGAGCAGCAGGCGCGGATCGCGAGCGGAATACTCGCGGCCGTCGGGCGCGATGCCCTTCACGCGCTCATGGATCCGGTTCACCATGGCGATGGCCTGCTCGGCCTGATCGGCGGGACCGAAGGTGGTGGCGGCGAGGAAGTCCGCGGTCCGCTGCAGCCGGCCCCATGGGTCGGCTCGGTAGTCGCTGTGCGCGGCCACTCCAGCCATGGCGAGGGGATGGATCGATTGGATCAGCAGGGCGCGGAGTCCACCGATGAACATCGCGGCGTCGGCGTGCACCCGCACTACCGCTGAGTCGGCGCTGAACCACCGCTCCCCGGGCGCCTCGAACAGTTCGACCTGACGGGTCTCGGCGTCATCGCCGACGATCCTCCCGCGGATTCGGTCGGCCAACCAAGCGCGAACCACCTCGGCTGGCTCAGAAGCCGAGCCCTCGTCGACGGTGTCGACCGGTTCTGAATCCATGGTCACATGCTCCCACGGGCCCTCACTACGCTCGGAGTCGTGCCCGAGGAAAGCCCGGACAGCTCCACCTCCCAGCCGGTCAGGTGGCCGCCGCGGTGGATCGTCGCCGTTGTGTTCGTGTTCTGGCTGGGTTGGCTTGGTTCGGGAGTCGCTGTCGATGTCTGGCACCGGATTTCGGGGCTCGTCCTGCTCCTTGTCATCTCGCTTTTCCTCGCCCTCGCCATTGAGCCCGGCGTCAACCGGCTTGGACGACACGGTTGGGGTCGGGGTCGGGCGACGGCGACGATCATGTTTGGTGTCATCATCGCCATCGGAGTGTTCATCGGTGCCATGGGCACGCTGATTGGCACCCAGATCGCCGACCTGCTCTCCAACTCCGAGACGTATATCTCTGACACCGTGGACACGATCAACGACTGGTTCGGCACCGAGATCGATGCCGCGCAGGTGATTGCCGACTTCAACGATCCGAACGGTTCTGTCCAGCAGTTCATCGACTCGCAGCAGGATGACGCGATCCGACTCTCGGGTCAGGTGCTCAACGGCCTGCTTGCCGCCTTCTCGGTGCTCCTCTTCAGCTACTACCTCGTGGCCGACGGTCCTCGGTTGCGTCGATCGATCTGCTCACGCCTGCCACCCGATCGCCAAGCCCGGGTGCTCTCTGCCTGGGAACTCGCGATCAACAAGACCGGCGGCTACCTCTACTCGCGGCTGTTGCTCTCGCTGATGTCAGCGGTGTTCCACTGGGCGGTGTTCGCGGCCGCTGGGGTGCGCTCACCGGTGGCCTTGGCGCTCTGGGTCGGATTAGTCAGCCAGTTCCTCCCGGTCATCGGCACCTACATCGCGGGAATCCTGCCGGTGCTCATCACCTTCCTTGACTCCCCGGTGAGAGCGCTGATCGTGCTCGGGGTGATCGCCGTCTACCAGCAGCTCGAGAACTACCTGATCTCACCGAAGGTGACCGCGCGCACCATGGAGCTGCACCCGGCGATCGCCTTCGGGGCTGCGCTCGCCGGACTCGCGTTGCTCGGTCCAGCCGGAGCGGTGCTCGCCCTGCCCACCGCTGCCATGGCCCAGGCGCTCATCTCTGAGTGGGGTGCTCGACACGACGTCATCGACAGCCCGCTCACCGCCGTCTCCGAACCTCGACCCGTCGTCCGACGGGTCCGGCGGCGCGGTGGCGGCGAGGCGTGACCACCGGGATCGTCGCGGCCGTCGACCGCAACGGTGTCGACGAGTCGTTTCATCACGGCACGGTCGTCGTCGCAGACGCTGCGGGTTGCCGGGCGCTCGTCGGCGATATCGACACGGTGATCTATCCGCGCTCATCGTTGAAGCCGCTGCAGACGACCGCGATGCTCGAGGCCGGACTCTGCCTCAACAGCCGAGGGCTTGCGCTCGCCTCTGCCAGTCACGATGGCTCAGCGGCGCATCTCGAAGTGGTGCGCGAGGTGCTCGCGGCAGCCGGTCGCAGTGAGGCCGATCTCGCCACCACGCCCGATCTTCCCTACGACCGCGGCGAGGCGGAGCGAGTGATCGCGGCCGGAGGTGGCCGGACGTCGCTCCAGATGAACTGCTCGGGCAAACACGCCGCGATGATCGCGACCTGTGTCGCCGCGGGATGGCCGGTCGAAGGTCATCTCGAACCGGATCACCCGCTCCAGAGCCACATCGCGCAGGTGGTGGCGCGCCTCACTGGGGAGGTGTCGCATATCGGTGTCGACGGTTGCGGGGCGCCGACCCACGCGGTGCCGATCGGCGGTCTGGCGCTCGCGATATCTGCGATCGCCGCGGAGCGCGGCGAGGTCTGGTCGGCGATGACCGGCCACCCCGAACTGGTCGGCGGCCCGGAGCGACCGGTCTCGGTGCTGATGCGCGCGGTGCCCGGGTTGATGGCCAAGGACGGTGCGGAGGGCGTCTTCGTCGCTGGCCTCCCCGACGGTCGAGCGGTCGCTGTCAAGATCGCCGACGGCGCGGCCCGCGCGGCGGCGGTGGTGGCTGCGGCCGCGCTGCGAACCCTCGGTGTGGACGTGCCGGTCGAGATCGATGCGGCCCTCGC
Source organism: Acidimicrobiales bacterium (assembly GCA_030828465.1). Classification (GTDB taxonomy): domain Bacteria; phylum Actinomycetota; class Acidimicrobiia; order Acidimicrobiales; family Ilumatobacteraceae; genus Casp-actino5. The sequence goes on from JAURCL010000036.1 coordinate 15,284, forward strand.
TCCACCGGCCCTTGGTGGGGGCCGTACAGTCGGACGGGTGAGGGCAACGCTGTGAGTGGACCGGTCTTCGAGACCCTCGACGACGTCACCTACGGGGAGGCGGAGCAGGTGTCCCCGTTGATCCGTCGGATCATCGCCGAGAACCCGTCGAAGTTCACCTATCACGGCACCGGCACCTACATCGTCGGTCACGGTGACATCGTCGTCATCGACCCCGGCCCCGATCTCGTGAGTCATCGCGACGCGCTCTGGAAGGTGGTCCGGTCGGAGCGGGTGCGGGCGATCCTCGTCACCCATTGCCATTCGGATCACTCGCCGCTGGCGGCCTGGTTGTCGGCCGAGAGTGGCGCGCCAACCATCGCGGTCGGGCCGCACGGCGAGGTTGAGAGTCCGGAGGGAATGTTCGACGGCGAGGAGGAGCTCGGGCCGAAGCGCAAGCCGGTTGAGGATGCCGAGAGCGACGATGCGGGCGAGGCGGAGATCAAGATCGAGGAGTCGATCGACACCGCCTTCACACCGGATGTTCGATGCGTCGACGGCGAAGTCGTGGTGGACGGCGCTGGTCTCACGATGACCGCCGTGCCGACCCCGGGTCACACCTCGAACCACTGCGCGTTCAGCCTCGGCGAGGAGGGCGCGCTGTTCACCGGCGACCACATCATGGGGTGGAGCACCACGGTCGTCTCGCCTCCAGATGGCGACATGCGCGCCTATATGGCGTCGCTTCGCAAGGTGGCCGGTCGCGGTGATGGCTCGCTCTGGCCGACCCATGGCCCGCCTCGCTACGACGCCGAGACCTATGTGACGGCGCTCATCGCCCATCGCGAGTCGCGCTCGGCGCAGATCATTGAGTTCATCGACGCGAACGGACCGTCGACCGTTCCCGAGATGGTCCGCGTGCTCTACGCATCGGTCCGCGAGGAACTGCACCGCCCGGCCGCCCGATCGGTGCTCGCGCACCTCATCGAACTCGTCGA
>JAURCL010000037.1 GCA_030828465.1 Acidimicrobiales bacterium
CACCGCGCTCGCGACACCGCCGCTCATCAAGATGAGCACGGGGAAAAGCGCCAACACCACGACGATCGCGATAGCTCCAGCCACGACGTGATCCTACTGCCCCTGCGATCAGCCTTTCGGCCCGCGGTGGGCGAGCGCCTCAATCTCCACCGAGGCGCCGAGGGGAAGCCCAGCGACACCGATGGTGGATCTGGCCGGGCGGTGGTCGCCAAAGCCGTTGACATAGGCCTCGTTGAACTCAGCGAAGGTCGCCATGTCGGTCAGGAAACAAGTCGTCTTGATGACGTCCCCGAGCGTTGCGCCTACCTCAGCCAACCGAGCCTCGAGATTGGCGATGACCGCTGCGGTCTGGTCGGTGACACCATCGGCGAGCTCCCCGTCGACGAGCCCCAACTGGCCGGAGACAACGATCAGGTCACCCGCGGTGACCACTGGCGTGTAGGGACCTATCGGCGTCGCCATGACGACGACCCTAGACCGCGGCTCGCGGCCGCCCGTTCAGCCGAGGGATTCGAATTGCGCCCAGTCGCCGGCCATGAGCGCTCGCGCCTGCTCGGGCCAGCTCGCCGGGTTGTACCGAGCGAACCGGGAGCCGGCGTCAGCAAGCGTGCTGGTCAACGTGTCGATGTCGGCAGCGGCCAGATCAGACCATGAGCGAATGCCGACCCCGTTGAGGAGACCCTCGATCACCGGGCCGATCCCGTTGATCACCTGAAGGTCATCAGAGCTGAGCCGGCGGCCGAGCACCCGGGCTCCCTCCTCGAGATCTGGGGTTGGTGACTCCACCTGCTCGACATTTTCGGGGTCCTCAGCTGGAGCCTCGCCCGTCTCCACCGTTCGCGAGGCGAGTTGCTCTCGCAGCAGATCATTGTCATGTCGCAGTCGGTTGCGCTCGAGCCGCAGCTCCTCCTCCGAACCCACACGTGACCGCAGATCATCCAACTCCTGTTGAACGGACGACCGTTCCTGCCGTCGAGCGCGGCTCACCTGCCGAAGCGCCGAGGTCGAGCGAAGCAACCAGCCGAGCATGAGCCCGAGGACAAGCGCGCCGGAATACCAGAGAAGGCCGGCGGTCAACGTGTACGGCATGCGTCCCAATCCTCCCACACGCGGCGCCCGACCGACCGAGGACCCACCGGTCATGGCATCGTGATGACGAACTCGACCCGTCGGCTGAGGGCCTTGTCCTCAGCGCCGTCGAGGAGAACGGGTTCGGCCGAACCGACACCGATCGCGACGAACTGCGCAACATCAAGCCCTCTGGCGACGAGCGCCACGACAACCGACTCCGCGCGTCCACGACTGAGCAGAACGTTCGATCCCTCCACCCCATCGGAGTCGGTGTGACCGCGAACCTCGACGAACGCGGTTGGGACCTCCCCGATCAGGCGAGCGATCTCATCGAGAGTGGACTCTGACGCCTCGTCGATCTCGGTGCCCTCCGAACTAAAGACAATCGGCTCCGCGAGAAGTAGATCATCGAGCGCAGTCGCCACCCGAACACCATCATCGATGCCGAATGGTGGCGGTGCGGCGAGATCCGTCTGAACACCCCGAGCGAGCGCGACCGCCGTCAACGCCTCCCCGAGATCGACATCTCGATAGGTGCCAGTCAGTGAGGCGCGGTCCGACTCGATAACGAGCGTCGCTTCCGACAGGGCCTCAGGAATCGCGGTAAGGAGTCCACTGAGACCGTCCAGGGTGTCCCCGTCCACCGTCGAAGCCGAGTCGATCACCGGGGAGACCCCGATCAACCGGAAAAGCGCATCCGCCGAGTCGTCGTCGGCGACCGCCCCAGCAACGGTGAAACCCGCCGATGACCAGGAGACCACGAGATCGGGCACGCCGTCGACCTCAGCGATCAGCACCCGGTCGATAACTAGGACGACACCGTTGTCGGCCTCGATGACCGCTACCACCGCGGCCACCTCCTCGACGATGGGCGTCTCTCCCGGATCGAGCAGCGTCGCCGAGCCGTCCCGTGCCGCCAGCACCACCGAGTTCGCATCATCGCTGCCGATCGCCGTCGGGTCGAGTCGCGCGTCCACGAGGTGCCGCGACACCAGGCGGCGCGCCGACTCGGCATCCTGACCGAGGGACGCCACAAGATCGGCATCGACCCGCGCGAAAGCCTCATCGGACGGCGCGAACAACACGAACGGGCCCTCACCGGCCAAATCATCGAGCACCTGCGACAACTCGATCAGGCCGGCGATCAACGACAGCGAGGTCTCCGCGGCCAGCACGTCGGCGATATCCGTCGTCACCGTCGGCGGATCCTCGATCGCCGGCGGAACCGTCGTCGCGACGACCACGCCATCGGGTGTCGTCAGCGGCTCATCGACCGCGGTCGTCGTCGGTGTCAACGCGGGATCGACGATCGGCGCCCTACTCGAACGACACGACCGATCGGCCTCCACCCGACGAACGCCTCGCAACGCGAGGGAGGCCTCGAGAGTTGCCACGTCGAGCACCGGCTCGGAACAGGTGACGGTCACGTCCTGGCCGCTCACGGAGATCGAAGCGACCAGCGGAGCGACTTCGGTGGCCCGGGCTTCGACGCGTTCGAGGAGATCGGCTTCGACCGACTGAACGAACGCCACCGCTCCGACCGCGGCGACTGCGACCGCCGACAGAGCAGCCGCCACGACCGATGGTCGCCAGCGACTTGAATCAGACATCGCGGCCATCGACCGCGCCGATCACAGCGCGATCAGGAGAAACTCTGGCCGCATCCGCAGGTGCGGGAGGCGTTCGGGTTGGTGATCGCGAAGCCGGACTGGTCGAGGCCGTCCTTGTAGTCGAGGGTGGCCCCCTCGAGCAGTTGCGCTGAGGCCGGGTCGACAACGACCTTCACTGATGATCCCTCACCGAAGGATGCCTGTTGGTCGTCGGCGGCGATATCACCGTCGAAGAACATCTCGTAGGAGAAGCCACTACATCCGCCGGGGCGCACGGCGACGCGGAGAGCGAGTTCGGATGCGCCTTCAGCCTCGAGAAGCTGGCGAACCTTGACGGCTGCGTTGTCGGTGAGGGTGATCACGTGGCATTCCTCCTATGACGTTGATGTAAATCCTAACCGGAGGACCACCACGCCCGGCAAGGTCTGCTCGACAGGCCCATCCCCAGACGGAGCGGTAGGTTCTGGATATGGCGAGCCCCGACGACCTGGCGTCAGGCGCCGGCTCGACACCACCCGATCCGCCGAGCACCGACGAGGTCTTCGCGGCGCTCCGAACGGTCATCGATCCCGAGCTCCACGTCGACATCGTCTCTCTTGGCATGGTGCCCGATGTGTCGATCGACAACGGAACCGTGACCGTCTCCGTCAAGTTGACCATCGGTGGGTGCCCGCTCCGCGCCGAGATCAAGCGCGAAATCGAGAACCGGGTCGGCGTCCACCCCGGGGTCGTCGCGGTGCGCATCGACTGGGGTGAGATGACTCCCGAGGAACGCTCAGAAGTAATGAGCCGGGCCCGCCGCCGTGCCCAAGAACAGGCACCGGAGACGGCCGTCCCCGCCCGCTGCCGCGTGATCGCCGTCGCGAGCGGAAAAGGCGGTGTCGGCAAGAGCTCGGTCACCGTCAATCTCGCCGCCGGGCTCGCCGAGCGCGGGTCGACCGTCGGCGTGCTCGACGCCGACATCTGGGGATTCTCTGTGCCGCGGCTGCTCGGAATGTCCGACCGGATGGAGGCCGCCGAGGTCGACGGGCGACCGAGGATCATCCCGAACCGCCGCGAGATCGGTGCTGGTGTGCTCGAGGTGGTGTCCACTGGGTTCCTCGTGGAGGAGTCGACGGCGCTCATGTGGCGCGGACTCATGCTCACCAAAGCCGTGGAGCAGTTCCTCAACGACGTGGACTGGGGAGACCTCGACTATCTCCTGATCGATATGCCGCCGGGAACCGGCGACGTCCAGATGGGCCTCGCGCGCATGCTCCCCCGCACCGAGATACTCGTCGTCACCACCCCGGCCCGCGCCGCCCAGAAAGTCGCCCAGCGCGCCGCCGACATGGCCAGGCGCTCGTTTCTCCCAGTCATCGGCGTGGTGGAGAACATGAGCGCCTTCATCTGCGATCACGGTGACTCCTACGAGTTGTTCGGATCGGGTGGTGGTGCGGAACTCGCCGAGGACATCGGTGTGCCGCTGCTCGCGTCGGTGCCCCTCGAGCCCGCCCTCGCCTCAGGCGGGGACAACGGCGATCCGGTGGTGCTGTTGGGCCAGGGTCCGGCCGCCGTCGCGCTCCGCGCTCTCGTCGGTCAAATCGTCGAGCAGGTAGCGCCACCACGCGACTCCGATGTCGACATGTCGGGATGCTCCGCCCGATTGCTTGAGGCGGTCGCCGCCGCCCTCGACGACGCCTGACCCGCGCTCAGCGCCCGCCGGTCACGAACTCGGGCAGGGGCACCTGCTCGTAATCGTCGTCGGTCGGAAGGGCTACGCCGACCACGCGCCCCGACTGATCGACACGCACCCGCGGAAGGATCGGATGGGGTCGGGGCGATCTGAGCGCCGAGGCCACCGCCTCCTCCGCGGTGTCGAAGCCGCGCAACCAGCGCAGGTTCGCGACCGTCGGTGGAAACATCTGCAACTCACCGGCGGCCGCGCGAGCGAGGGCGGCAGCGGGCTCGACCCACAGGCTCTCGATCGTCTCGCCTCCGTCGTGGAGGGGCTCCTGGCCCGCGGGCGCGACCGCCACCAGGAATCGGGTGTCGAAGCGCCGGCGCTCTCCGACCGGGGTGATCCAGTGGCTCGTGAGGCCGACCCGGTCGACCATGAGGCGCAGATCGTGACGCGCGCAGAGGTCAGCGAGTGATTGCTCACCCGAGTGGACACGTTCCCGCGCCTCCGCCATCTCCTCGCTGTCGAGATCGATTCCGAACCGAACCGCCTCGGAAGCCACCGAAGAGCGAGCGAGCAGCACTCCCGCCTCCTCGAAACACTCCCGAACCGCCGCGACCAGCCAGGCGAGGCCGCCGTGCTCAAGGCCGAGCCGCTCGGACGCCGACGCGTCATCGAGTCCGTCGCAGACCGGTTCGAGCTCGGCCGCGTGGTCCTCCCCGTCGACCTTGCCGCCCGGGAAGACGTATTGCCCTCCAGCGAACGAGGCGGACAGAGTTCGGCGCAACATGAACACCTCGACGCCCGCTGCACCATCGCGAATCAGCATTACCGTGGCAGCAGGCTGCAGCGGCACATCAATCGATCTCATCGGTTCGTCGCTCACCCCGCCGAACGTAGCGAGTGGTGCCGTCGAGGCTCCGATCCGGCCGTCAGTCGCGACCCCGCGCGGGCCGACGCGAGTAGACACCGGCGGCGAGCACGAGAGCGCCGAGCACTACCGCGGTCAGTTGCCATCGCTGCTGCAGGGCGTCGATCACCGAGCGCTGGATGCGATCGACCGCCTCGACGATCGGATCGGAGCCACCTCCGATATCCACCACCCAGAAGTAGTAAGCGAGGTAGAGACCCGAGAGGATCACGAAGCCGGCCGCCACCTGCTCAACCCGCTGCATCGACGCACGCAACACGCCGAGGAGACCGGTCCGCGCCACCGCCAGCGACACCGTCAGCGCCGTCACCAGCAGCCCCATACCGGCCCCGTAGGCGGCGACCTGCGCGGTTGCCGCGACCAGTCCGTCATCGCGGGCCGAAAAGAGCGATGGCAGAAAGAGCCCAATGGTGCACCCGAGCGATGCGACGGCGTAGGCGATGCCGTAAACGAACATGGACCCGACACCGCGCGACCGACCCCCACGGTCGAGGCGCGGCGCCGCGATTGGAAGTCGGTAGCCACGAAGCATCGAGATCCCGAGCGCCACGAGACCGACAGCGATCACGATGGTCGCGTACTTGGCGTTGCGTTGGATCCACGAGGTGAAGTGGTAGGTCACCAGGCCGACGACGACGAACACCGTCATAAAGCCGGCGGTCAAGGCCGCGCTCACCACGAGCGCACGACGCACCCCGGCGCGCCGCGAACCGAGATCACCGACAGCCGCCGAGACATCCGAGCCGAGGAAGAACATCAGATAGGTCGGCAAAAGCACGAACCCGCACGGATTCACCGCAGCCACGAAACCTCTCAGGAATGAGAGGCTCACGCCGACCTCGATACCGGAATCGAGAAGTACCGCGCGATGCGCTCACTGAGGTCGTCAGCATCAAGGACGCCATCGCGACCAACGACGCGGCCATCGGCGTCGACGAAGACGGTGAGTGGGAACGCCACCGTCTCAAGCGCATCGGTGAATCGGCCGAGCGGGTCGAGATACAACTCGTAGGCGACTCCGACCGACTCGGCGAACTCAATCATCCGATCCGCGTCATCCACCGGGTTGATTCCGACAAAACGGACCCGATCACCGACCTTGTCGTGAACCTCGGCGAACTCGGGCATCTCACGGGCACACGGTGGGCAGGCGGCGAACCAGAGATTCACCACCATCGGGGTGCCGATGAGCGAGGCACTGTCGACAACATCCCCGAGGGCCGTCTCCAACTCAACAGAGGGGAAGCGGTCGACCAGGTCAACTTCGGGTCCAGCCGGCTCTTGGTACTCACCGGGCTCATCGAGGACCGCGTCGAGATCATCGGTGACGGCGTCGCGAACACGGGGAGCCCCGATGGAGATCGCGAACAGCGACAGGGCTGCGGCGATACCGATCGCGACCGTCGCACGTCGCCGCTCCATGCCCTCAGGCTAACGATGCCCGCTGAGCCCCGTTCAGGCGACCAGGTGCGGCGGGATCGGCACCTCGTCGACCACCAGTTCCGCCCGTGGCTCGCGAGGAGGTCGGCCGCGTCGAGGGCGATCCTCGACGATCACCCCCTCCATGACGAGCACGCCTCCCCACACCCCGTAGTACTCGGCCCGTTCGAGCGCGCCGGCGAGGCAGGCCTCAGCGAGGACGCAGCGCCGACAGATGGCCTTCGCCCGGGCGAGGTCGTGGGCATCGTCGGAGAAGAACAGGTTGGCGAGCCGGCCGGTGCCATCGGCGCACCGAGCCCGCGCGACGATCCGTTCGGTGATGACTGTCGTGTGTTCCATGCCCGTCCGGAGACGGGTCGGGGGAACATCTCGCAGTTTCCGTCACATGCGGAGCAGGATCTTCCCCACGTTGAGATCGGCCTCCATGCGCCGATGGGCCTCCGCCACATCGTCGACGTCGACCACCTTGTCGATCACCGGTCGGAGGGCGCCACTCTCGAACAGCGGCAGCATCTCCGCGCAGAATCGCTGCACCGCAACGATCTTCTGCTCGAGGGGCCGGTTCCGAAGCGTCGTGCCGATCCAATGCACCCGCTTCGTCAAGATCAGCCCCGTCGACACGGTCGCCGTCGCGCCGCCGAGGAGACCGACCTGCATGATCGTGCCCTGCGGTCGCACCACCCGAAGATTCCGATCAGCCTCCTCTCCGCCGATCACATCGAGCACCACATCCACGCCGTCAGGCACCGCTTCCTTGAGCGCGGAGGCCCAGTCGGCCGGTGATCGCTCGAGCACCAGATCAGCGCCGAGGTCGCGACACGCCTCAGCCTTACGGGCCGAGCAGGTCACCGCGATGCGCGCCCCGATCGCCTTGGCGATCTGAATGGCGGCCGTGCCAACACCAGAACCCCCCGCGTGCACAAGCGCCCAACGACCGCTCGTCAACCCGCCCTGGGCGACCAGCGCGTCCCACGCCGTTGTGAACACCTCGGGGACCGCTCCCATACCGACATCGTCGAGCGCATCGGGCACCGTCATGGCGAGGCGCTCGTGGGTCACGACGAGTTCCGCGTTGCACGCCCCCGACTCGATGCCCATCACTCGGTCGCCCACCGACCAGCGCGTCACCCGCTCACCGACGGACTCGACCCGACCGGCGTACTCGAGTCCGAGGATCTCATGCTCGCGGCGGACCGGATCCGGGTAGCCACCGAGTCGCTGCATGATGTCCGCCCGGTTGCAGGCGCTGTACTCCACCTGAACCCGGATCTCATCCGGTCCGGGGACCGGGTCGGGCACATCCATAACCCGGAGCACCTCAGGCCCACCGGGTTCGGTGACAACGACCGCGCGCATACCGGCAGTGTGGCCCGGGTGATCTCAGGTCGGCGAGTCGGTCGCGCGAGCCGCGATCGCGCTGGCCAACTCGCTCGGGTCGCGGAAGAGGAGATCGCGGTAGAGGCGCAGCTCGTCGACACTGGCGCGGATGTCGTCGAGCGCCCGATGGCTGTTCGGCTTCCGGACCGCCTGGTGCAGAACCTCGGGGCTCCACCGCCGAGCGAGTTCCTTGATGCTTGACACATCCACCGAGCGATAGTGGAGATGGCCCTCGATCTCAGGCAGATAGGCGGCGAGGAAGCGCCGGTCGGTTCCGATGGAGTTGCCGCAGAGCGGCACCGTGCCCGGCTCGGGGCAGTGCTCACGAATGAAGTCGAGGGTGATCTGCCCAGCCTCCTCAAGACCGAGCGTGGAGGAACGGATCTCCTCGAGCAGACCGGAGGCGGTGTGCATCCCGGTCACCACCTCGTTCATAGCGGCGAGCACCTCCTCGCTCTGATGCACAACGAGATCGGGTCCCTCGGCGACAATCTCCAGTTCGTCGTCGGTGATCAGTGTCGCGATCTCGACGATGACGTCGGTGGTGTGATCGAGCCCGGTCATCTCAAGATCCATCCACACCAACATCATCTCGATGCTACGACAGCGGCCACGCGCTGGGAGCATGGGGTGATGACCGCTGGGCTCGCCTCGTTGCTCTCCGAAGGCCGAGCAGTGGAGGAACTCGAATTGCGGTCGACGTTCGGGTTCATGGCCTTCCACGGAGGCCGGCTCGAGGTCACCACCGACCGGATAGCGCGCGCGGCGGCCGAACGGGCCGGCGCCTCCTATTACGGAGTGCTCCACACCGACGAGGATCCGACCCACGTCCCGTCCACCCGCTTCAACCCCGCCGACTCAGAGCGTCTTGCCGCCTTCATCGACCATGTCGATGTCGTCGTGACCGTTCACGGGTTCGGCCGACGCGGCATGTTCTCATCGCTCCTGCTCGGGGGGCGCAACCGCGATCTCGCCCACCATGTCAGCCGACATATCGAGCATCGGCTCCCCGGCTACCGAGTGATCACCGACCTCGAGGAGATTCCGCTTCGGCTCCGCGGGCTCCACGACGACAACCCGGTCAACCTCCCTCGCGATGCCGGAGTCCAGATCGAACTGCCACCCCGCGTCCGGGGGCAGGGGCCGCTCTGGTGGGATCACGAGGGCGATCTGGTGCCGCACACCCTCGCGTTGATCGAGGGACTTGCCGAAGCCGCGTCTGGATGGTCGCCGCAACATCTTCCGCTGACCTGACGGTCGCGCGCCCCCTCGCCCGATCGGATTCCCGCAGTCCGATCAGCAGCCCGATCAGAGGAGGACGCATGGCCATCTACGGTGCCGATCCAGAGCAACTCGCCCAGCTCGGCAGAACGCTCAACCAACAGATCGACGTGATCACCCAGATGATGTCAACCGTTGATTCGACCTTCGCGGGCACCGTCTGGCACGGACCGGCCCGTCAGCGCTTCGAGCAGGAATGGAACCAGTCGTTCCGCCAGGCACTCGCACGACTCAACGAGGCCTTCGGCGCCGCCGGCCGCGACTGTCTCGCGCGATCGAGCGAGCTGCATCGCGTGATGGGTGTCTAACGGCTCGGAAGCCACCCACCCCGATCCCCTACGATCACGATGTGGCACGTCTCGACTTCACGGTGGAGCCCTTCCATGAGGGCCGGCCCGGAGCCCACGTCACCGCGCCTATCGAGGCGCTGACAGCCCGCGGGGTCGAGGTCGACTTCGGGGCGTTCGGAACCTCCTGCGAGATCGACTCCGAGAGCGTCGCGGAGGCGGTCGCCGATGTGGTCCGAACCGCCTTCGCCAATGGCGCAACCCGGCTCACGATCGAGGTCGCCGGAGGCGACGGGGAGTCGGCGTGAGCGGCGAGCACCCGGTCGTAGCTGCCGTCCGACCGGCGCTCGAAGCGATGGGCGCACGGGTCGTCGGGCGAGAAGCCATCGAACCAGCCGACCTCCCCATCATCTGGGAGGGTGAGACGGTGGCCGGGGTCCGCGTCCCCCCGCTCCACGGAGCACTCGACCGGCTCATCGAGTCAGTGGAGAACGAACTCGGAGGGCCACTGCCGGGCCTGTCGCGCGAGGACAAGCAACGGGCTGTCCGACTGCTTGATGAGCGCGGCGCATTTACCCTTCGCCGAGCGGTGGAGGACCTGGCCGATGCCATGGGCGTGAGCCGCATCACGGTCTACAACTATCTCAACGCGATCCACCGGTGAGTTCGCCGCTCGTCATCGGTCTCGACGCCGACGACACGCTCTGGAGGAGCGAGGACCACTTCCGACGCGCTGAGGAGCTGTTCCTCGAGTGGGTCGGGCCGCACACTCCCGAGGGCGTTGACCTCGCCGGAGCCCTCCGCTCCGTCGAGCTCGGCAACATCGCGCTCTCCGGCTACGGAGTGAAGGCCTTCGGCCTCTCGATGATCGAGGCAGCGGTCACCGCCACCCAGGGCGCTGTGCCCTCCCGCGTACTCGGCGACCTCGTCGATCACGTTCATGATCTGCTCCGCGAACCCGTCGAGCTGCTCCCCCACGTGCCCGAGGTGCTTGCTGATCTCGGCCGCTCACACCGCCTCGTCTTGATCACCAAGGGCGACCTCGTGCACCAGACCCGGAAGATTCGAACCTCCGGACTCGAGCACCACTTCGATCGGATCGGCGTCGTGCTCGAGAAGGACCACGACACCTACCGTCGGCTACTCGCCGACTGGGCGATCGATCCAGAGCAATTCGTCATGGTCGGCAACTCGGTGCCGAGCGATGTGCTCCCAGCGATCGAACTCGGTGGCCGAGGGATTCACATCCCGTATCACGTCACCTGGGAGCACGAGACCGTCGACGCCACCGAGCACGACTTCCCGGTGCTCGACTCGATAGTCGAGCTTCCCGCACTCATCGCGTCCTGGGACGGGTGACCTCAGAGTTTGCGGAGCAGGACCTCGGTCACCCGGTGATCGGCTCCCTTGCGGACCACGAGCGAGGCCCGTTCTCGGGTGGGCTCGATGTTCTCGCGCAGGTTGCGCCCGTTGATCCGATCCCAGATGCCACGGGCGAGCGCGACCGCCTCGTCATCATCCAGATCAGCGAAGTTCCGAAAGAAACTGTCGCTGCGCTGGAACACCGAGGCGCGGAAGGTGAGGAACCGATCGACGTACCACGAGGCAATATCGGCCTCGTCGGCATCGATGTAGATCGAGAAGTCGAAGTAGTCGCTGACGAACTCGGCGCCGGCGCGATCCACCTGCAGAACATTCAGCCCCTCGACGATCACGATGTCGGGGCTCGAGACGGTGACCACTTCGTCGGGAACGATGTCGTAGACCGTGTGGTCATAGACCGGAGCGTTGACCGACTCGACGCCACTCTTCACCTGACGTAGGAAGGCGAGCAGCGCTCGAGTGTCGTAACTCTCAGGAAAACCCTTCCGCTCCATGAGACCGCGCTCCTCGAGCACCCGGTTCGGCAGGAGGAAGCCGTCGGTGGTCACCAGATCCACACGAGGGTGGTCCGGCCACCGGGCGAGGAGGGCCTGGAGGATGCGGGAGAAGGTCGACTTGCCGACCGCCACCGAACCAGCCACGCCGATCACGTAGGGCACCTTCGGCGAGATCGCACCGAGGAAGGTCGCCGACACTCGGTGCAGGTCCTGCACCGCGCTCACATAGAGATTCAGCAGGCGACTGAGGGGCAGATAGACCGTTGCGACCTCGTCGAGGTCAATCCGCTCGTTGATCCCGCGGAGGTGATCGAGGTCGTCCTCGGTGAGCGTCAGCGGGGTCGCGGCGCGCAGGGTCGCCCAGTCATCGCGGCGGAAAGCGAGGTACCGGTCAGGCACGGGTCGAACCCTACGCTCCGGTCAATGGAAGCGGGGCACCCGGGGTGGTGAGGCGCGCAACCGATGCCCGGTCGAGCACTGGCGCCTGGTACACCCCCGACCATCTCGTCGACCTCCTGGTCGCTGCCTCCCTCGACGGCATCAGAGCACCGGCGCCGACGATCCGGGTGATCGATCCGGCCTGCGGTGACGGGCGACTCCTCTCCGCCGTGATCTCTACCCTCAAGGCACAGGGTGTCGAAGTGGAGGCGGTCGGCTGCGAGATCGACCCGACGACGGCTCGCGCGACCCGAAGTCAGCTCGACGGGTCGGCGACGATCATTGAGGGTGACGCGCTCGAATACCCGTGGGAGCGATCGAGTTTCGATCTGGTGATCGCCAACCCACCGTTCTCGAGTCCGCTGTCGCGACGAGGACCCTCCGCCGTCACCGCACCCGGCTCGCCCTACGCCGACCTCGCCACACGCTTCTGGGATCTCGCCCTCTCCCTCGCGAAGACCGACGGCGGACGGGTCGCCCTCATCCTTCCCCAGTCGATCCTGAGTAGTCGCGACGCGGAGCACGTCCGCCGGAACACCGAAGCGGTCTGCCGACTCCTCTGGTCATGGTGGTCGGAGACCCCCGTTTTCGACGCGCAGGTCACCGTGTGTGCGATGGTGCTCGAGCGCTCGGGCAACCCAGTTCCAATCGACTGGACCGGCATCGTCACCGACCGACTCGGGCTGCCGGCCGTGCCGGAAGTTCTCTCGGTAGACGGATCGATCGGCCAGCGCGCTCGAATCCGAGCGAATTTCCGGGACGAGTACTACGGCCTCGCCGGCAGCGTCGTCGATTCCGGCTCCGGACCGCCTCTGGTGACCAGCGGGCTGATCGACCCCGGAGTCTGCCTGTGGGGCCGCCGCCCGACCCGCTTCGCGAAACAGCGATTCGAGGCCCCACGCGTCGACATGGACGTCCTCTCCGATCGCTTTCGACGCTGGGCCGAATCGACGCTCATCCCCAAAGTCCTGGTTGCCACCCAGACGCGGGTGCTCGAAGCCGTGAGCGATCCAGATGGCTCGTGGGTACCGGCCGTGCCTGTCGTGCGTCTCGAACCGCACGCCGAGGTGAGACCCGCTGAGATCGCCGCCGTGCTGACCTCTCCCATCGCCTCCCGACTCATGTGGGCCCAGGCAGCGGGAACCGGACTCTCTCCAAAGTCACTGCGGGTAGGCGTCCGCGGCCTCGCCGACCTGCCCTGGCCGGCGGGGAACCTGGATGACGCAGTCTCCGCACTCGCGCTTGGGGACATCAACGCCTGCGGCCGCCTGGTTCACCGAGCGTTCGGCATCGCCGAGGACGGCCCTCTCAGCACCTGGTGGGAGCGACAACTTCCACGACGCGAGGAGTGACCGAACGCCCTGCGCACCCGAAGCCGGAACGTGGTTGACTGGAACCATGGCCGCGGTTCCCCCACCCGGACCGAACGATCTTGTCGATCTCGTCACACGATCGGTCGCCGGTGAGATCGAGTCCCTCGAGCGGCTGACCGTCGTCATCGAGCCCGAGATCCGCCGGCTCGTCTCCATCCTCGGTGATCTCGAGGACCGCGACGACCTCATTCAGGACTCGATGGAGCGCGTGCTCTCCGGCCTTCCCCGGTTCCGCGGCGAGGGGCCGTTTCTCCACTGGGTTCGGCAGATCACCCGATGGACCTGCGCCGATGCGACCCGTCGGCGAATGCGCCAGCGACGGCGGAACGAACAGCTCGCCGCAACTGCCTCGCGCCACATCGACGTGGGGGAGGTCACCGAACTCAGTTCACTGATCGAGCAACTCGATGCCGACCGACGCGATGCGTTCATCGCGACCCAGGTGCTCGGGCTTCCCTACGCCGAGGCGGCTGCCGTGCTCGACTGCCCGATCGGCACGGTCCGATCGCGCGTCGCGCGGGCGCGCGCCGACCTCATCAAGGCGCTCGACGACACCGAGGGAGCGCTCCCGCGCCGGAGGCGGGCATGAGCAGGGTCGCCGCGACGTTCCTCTTGGCCCTCTCGCTCGCGGGCTGCGCCACAACCGACGACGAAGCCATCACGCTGTCGCCCGCAGCCGGAGCCGGACGAGACGTCGCGAGGTCGAACGGTTGCGCGGCCTGTCACGGCGCGAACGGTCAAGGAGGGGTGGGGCCCGCGTTTGTCGGGCTGTACCGGTCCGATCGCGAACTCATCGATGGGTCAATCGTCGTCGCCGATAGCGACTACCTGTATGAATCGATCACTCAGCCGGGAGCGAAACTCGTCGCCGGGTATCGGGGACGAATGCCATCGAACAACCTCGACGACGCCCAGATCGCGAGCATCACGGCGTGGATCGAGGAACTGGGTACCCCATGACCTCCATCGGACGACTCCTCGCCGTAATAGCGGCCACTGCGGCAGTCGCGACGATGTCGACTGGCTGCGCCACCCGTGAGTTCGCTGGCTTCGTTCGAGAACCGGCTCCCGATGTCTCGACCCTGTCACTTCCCGACACGACAACTGGGGACGACTTCACTCTCAGGGCGCAACCGGGCGGACTGCTCATGGTCTACTTCGGCTACACCAACTGCCCTGACTATTGCCCGACCACCATGTCGGAGTTGAAGATCGCGCTGCGCCGCGCCGGGGACCCCGCCGGAGTCGAGGTCGCAATGGTGACGGTCGATCCCGACCGCGACGGACCGATCCTCGCTGACTACGTGGGAAGTTTCTTCCCCGGTGGGCGCGCCCTCGTCACCGATGACGACGCTCTGCTCGCCGAGGTGGCGGCCCCATTCGGAGCCTCGTATCTGGTGTCGACCGATGATGATGGTGCGATCGAAGTGGCGCACTCGACCGCGCTCTACGCCGTGGATGATGCCGGCCTCCTCCTGATGACCTGGCCCTTCGGGATCGACATCGACGAGATGGCCGCTGACATCGAGGACCTCCTCGACGGACGACGAACATGAGCCGTTGGCGGTTCGGGTTCGTGGTAGCCATCGCCTTGATCGCAGGTGTCGCGCTCGGCGCCACCGTGCTCAATGACGACGCGCCCCGTCCCGGACTCAGCGCCGCCGAGGACGACGCCGCAGCCGATTACGACTTCGTGATCCCCGTGGGAACCGGGGAACGAATCGACGCCGGTGAGCGCATCGACATCCTTCCCGCGAAACTGCAGGTCAGCGTGGGTGAGTCGATCCGCATCACCAACGACGACAGCAGGGGGCATGTGGTGGGCGTGTTCTACGTGGGCGCGGGCGAGACCCTGACTCAGTCGTTCACGGCCCCCGGGGTGCTGACCGGCGAGTGCACGGTGCACTCGAGTGGGGTGTTCACCCTCACTGTCGTCGAGCCCAACTCGTCCTGAGAACACCCACCAGCACCACGAGACCACCCGCAGCGAACATCCAGAGGATCGGCATGATCGGAGCCCGGAAACGCGCGTAGCTCTGCGGGCCGGATGACAAAGCGAACAGGTAAACGACCGGCATCAGAACAGCGACGATCACGGGAGAGCGTCCACCGCGACGCCAACAGTTCACTAAACCAAAAGCTGCCTGCGCTCAGACCGGCACCACCGAGAAACTGATCACGAATCTCAGCAACGAAACGTCGGGAATCCCCCAGCGAGC
>JAURCL010000038.1 GCA_030828465.1 Acidimicrobiales bacterium
CTCCCACTCGTCGTTCTCCACCAGGTTGTGCAGTTGGATCAACTCGACCCGGTCGACACCCATGCGCCGGAGCGAGTCCTCAAGTCCGGCGCGCGCCGCGTCACCCGTTCGCTCACCGGTTTTCGTTGCGAGGAAGATCGAGGACCGGTGCTCGGCCAGCCAGGGCTTCATGACGTCCTCGGCGTGACCGTAGGAGTGGGCGGTGTCGTAGTGGTTGACCCCTGCCGCGCGCGCGATTTCGAGGGTCTCGAAAGCGCGTCGCTGCGACATCTCGCCGAGGGCGGCACCCCCGAAGATGACTCTCGACGAGAGATGTCCGGTGCGGCCGAAGACTGAGGCGGGGAGCATGAACCGACCCTAGTGGTCGGCGTCTCGGGCCTCGTCCGAGGCGAGTTCGTCGCCGGCGTCGAAGTCGTGAGCGAGCTGGCGGTAGGCGGAGCGACCAAGCAGATGCGTCCCAACCGGTCCGGTCACCAACTGCAACACGACCACGAGCAGCGCAGTAACCAGCGCGGCGATCGAGCGCACCGACAGCGCTACACCGATGGCGATAGCGAGAATGCCGAGGGTCGGGGCCTTGGCCGCCGAGTGCATACGGGCAAACACCGACTGGAACCGAACCACGCCGATACCGGCGAGCAGGATGAGCGCCGACCCGAACACGAGCAGCACACCAGCGATGGTGTCGATCACGCTCCCCTCCTCTCCACGTAGCGGGCGAGCACACCGGTGCCGACGAAGGCGACGAGGGCGACCACCAGCACCGTGTCGAGGCTGGCGACCGAATCGTCGCTCGCCACCTCCACCAGGATCCCGCAGGTGATCACCATCAGCAGACCGTCGAGGGCGATTACCCGATCAACCACCGTGTCGCCGACGAAGAGCCGGATCATGAAGCAGATGCCCGCGAGGGCGAGCAGCACAAATGCCGCGGCGATCATGAGCCACCTCCCAGTTGCGCCCGCGCGGCGCGCGATCCGAACGCTCTCACCGACAATTCCTCGAGATGGAGCAGTTCAGCCTTCACCCGCTCGATGTCATCGAGGTGAAGCACATGCACGTACAGCACCGGTGGCGTGCCCTTCGCCTCGATGGTCACTGTGCCGGGTGTCAGCGTGATCACGTTGGCCACCACCGTCATGGCGAGGTCCGACGAGGTGCGCAACGGCACCGCGACGATGCCGGTGTGGATGCGATCGCGCCACGGCGTCACGATCTCCCAGGCGAGCACGAGGTTGGCCTGCACCAACTTCACCAGCACATACCCGCCGAAATAGATCAGGTGCGGGATCGAGACGCGCGGCCGGTCGCCCGACTCCGATCCGACGCAATACGACTTCGGCAATCGAGACAGGCTGAGCACCGCGACGGCGACGGCGACGCCCGACACAACATTCGCGACGCTGAGATCGTTCCAGAGCAGCAACCAGATGGCCACCAGCCACACGCCGAGCCCTGACACCCCGAGCGCTCCCATCAACTTCACGGACGACCTCCGAGAACAGCGTCGACGTAGCGAGCCGGATCCATCAGGTCCCCGGCCGCGCGGAGTGAGAGCTCATGCAGCGGCCCCGCCCAGATCGAGAAGGCGAGCGACGCCGCGACGAGACCGCCGGTAGCGATCACCATCCACACCGGCGCGCCGAACCGTCCATCGACCATCGGCGTGCGGGTCGGTTCCTGGTCGCGCTCCCCCCAGAACACCCCAGCCCAGATCTTCGTCATCGAGAAGAGCGTGAACAATCCGACGGCGAGGCTGACGGCGACGATCCCCCAGCGGTCGACCTCAAGACCGGCGTCGACGAGTGCGAACTTGGCGAGGAAACCAGAGAAGGGTGGGAGGCCGGCGAGGCTGAGCGCCGGCACAGCGAAGAGCGCCGCGATCACCGGTGCCGAACGAACGAGGCCGCCCATCTCGGAGAGCCGGCTGGTGCCGGCGCGACGGTCGACGAGCCCGGCCACCAGGAAGAGCGCGGTCTTCACGATGATGTGATGGATCACGTAGAACACGGCGGCGGCGACACCGGCGACGGTGAGCAGGCCGAGCCCGAGGATCATGTAGCCGATCTGGCTGATGATGTGGAACGCGAGGATGCGCTTCATGTCGTCTTGAGCGATCGCCCCGAGCACGCCCACCACCATCGTTGACCCGGCCACCCACAACAGGGTTGTGCCGAGCCACTCCGGCGTGTCGAACATGAGCAGTTGGGTGCGGATGATCGCGTAGACACCGACCTTGGTGAGCAGCCCCGCGAAGATCGCGGTGACCGGTCCGGGGGCCGTCGGATAGCTGTCGGGCAGCCAGAAGAACAGCGGGAAAAGCCCCGCCTTGATCCCGAAGACGACGAGCAGCATCACCGAGAAGGCCGCCCGCAGACCCGGGTCGACCTCGGCGAGACGAACCGAGAGATCCGCCATGTTCACGGTGCCGGTCGCGGCGTAGAGGAGCGCCAGCACCGAGATGAACAGCGTCGAGGCGACGAGGGAGATCACCACGTAGGTCATGCCCGAGCGCACCTGATCGGGTTGCCCACCGAGAGTGATCAGCACATAACTCGCGGCCAGCATCATCTCGAACGCGACGAACAGATTGAACAGGTCGCCCGTGATGAAACTGGCCGACACACCCGCGGCGAGCACGAGATAGAGCGGGTGGAAGGCGATCCGCTCGCGCTCCGCATCGGCCTGGCCGATCGCGTAGACCATGACGGCCAACAGCACGACGGTTGAGACGACGAGCATGATGCCGGCCAGACGATCGACCACGAGGGCGATGCCGAGCGGCGCGCTCCATCCGCCAGCCACCTGGACGACGTGTCCCTCCTGGTCGGCTTCGGCGAGCAATGCCACCGACACGACCAGCATCGCGGTGAGCACCGCGATGCTGACGACGCGCTGAGCAACGCGGGACCGACCGAGCACCACGGTCAGCGCGGCGCCGAATAGCGGCAGCACGATCGGCAGAGGAACGAGGGATTCGGTGCTCACATCTCCCCCAACTCTGAAGTCGTCGGTTCGCCGTCGTCGACGGGGCCCTCGGGTCCATCGGCGGCGCGGCGCGCGACCATCGTGTCCTCGATGTCGTTCTCGACGGCGTCGTCGGTGGTGATCTGCCAACTGCGGTAGCCGAGCGCGAGCAGGAACGCGGTGACACCAAAGGTGATCACGATGGCGGTGAGCGCGAGCGCCTGGGGCAGCGGGTCCGAGAGCGAGCTGACCGGATCGGCACCGATCAGCGGAGGCCTCCCGGCGGGACCACCAGCGGTGATGAGCAACAGGTTGGCGCCGTGGCCGAGGAGGCCGATACCGATGATGATGCGAGTCAGTCGACGCTGCATGAGCAGCCACGAGCCGCAGGCGAACAGCACCGCGGTGACGAGGGCGAGCACGATGCTCATGACGTCATCACCACCTCGGAGGCGCCGCGCTCATCGGACTCTTCGGGGTCATCACCGAAGGCCTCATAGGCCATGAGCACGAGCCCGATCACCACGAGGAAGACACCGATGTCGAACGGGAGCGCCGAGGTGGTCTTGATCTTCCCGAGGAGCGGGAGGTCAGCTTCGAAGAGGGCGTGTTCGAGTACGGCACCGCCGAGGAGGATCGGCACGATCGCCGTGACCACAGCGATCAGCAGACCGCCACCGAGCACGGTCCACGGCTTCACCGGCAGCAGACGCCGGACCGCCGGGTTGCCGCCCGCGATGTAGAGCAGGCTGATCGCGGCACCGGCGGTGAGCCCGCCGACGAACCCGCCACCGGGCTGATTGTGACCGGCGAACAAGAAGTAGATGGCCAGAGTGAGGATGGAGGCGAACAACACCCGCGCCGAGGCATCGACCACCGGCGAGGGAACCAGCGAAGTGGTCTCAAGACGCTTGCGGTGGACGCTGCGAGCGAGCGCCACCACGCCGAGTCCGGCCACGAGCAGCACGGTGATCTCACCGAGAGTGTCGAGCCCACGGAAGTCAACGAGGATGACGTTGACGACGTTGGCTCCCTTTCCGTCGGGCACGGAGCGCTCGAGCATCTCCGCTGAGATCGACGCCTGATCAACGTCGGCGCGCGACTGTGAGGCGGCGAGGGAGAACACGAACACCGACACCCCGACAGCGGCGGCCACGATGATGCGCACCGGAGCGATGACCGCGGCCGATCGATCGGTGAAGGTGCGCGGCAGCACCTGCAGCACGAGCACGAAGAGCACCGTGGCAAGCGTCTCGATGGCGAACTGGGTGAGAGCGAGGTCCGGCGCGCCCTGCACGACGTAGAGCCCGGCCATGCCGTAGCCGGCAGCGCCGAGCATGAGCGCCGAGGCGATGCGTCGATGGACGATCGTCGACCCGATCGCGGCGGCGACGATGAGCGCGGCGAGCGGAATGTGCAACCAGGTGTCGACGAACACGGGCAAGTCGTCGAGTCCGGTCGCCGCGGGGATGATCGGCGCGAGCGCCGACACACCGAGAATGACCATGAGGTAGATCGGCAGCGAGCCGTTCTGCACGATGCGCGTGGTCCGCTTCGCGAGACGGAGTACCGACTGCAACAGCACCCAAAACGATCGGTCGGCAGTCGGGAGTTTCGCGACGGGTCGATGGAGCGCGGTTTGAGCCGACTCGACGCGGCGGCCCGCGAGGGTGACAACGACGCCGATCGCGATGACGATCGCCGAGAGCGCGAGTGCGGCGTTGAACCCGGCCCACAGCGCCACCGGTTTCGGTTTCGCGTCAGGATGCAGCGAACGGGTCGCCTCGGCGACGAGCGAATCGACCAGCACGGGGGCGAGCCCAGCGACGAGGGAGAACACCGCGAGCACGAAGCCGGGCGCGGTGAACGCCCGCGTGGGTGCCGCCGCCTCTGGCCCGACCATCGGATGGTCGGCGTCCACCGCCGACTCGTCGACGAGTCGACCGAACACACCGAGCACGAACCGAGCCGAGTAGGCGAAGGTCAGCACCGAGCCGGCGACGATCGCGGCAACCACCCACCACGCCCCGATGAAGTGACCGTCGATCGCCGAGAGCAGCGCCTTCTCCTTGGCGATGAATCCGAGGAGTGGCGGCACCCCGGCCATCGAGGCCGCGGCGAGCACCGCGGTCGCTTTCACGCTCCCCCACCCCGGTCCGAATGCGGAGATCCGTCGGATGTCGCGGGTGTGGGTCTGGTGGTCGATGACGCCGACCACCATGAACAACGCGGCCTTGAAGGCGCCGTGAGCGAGCAGCACCACAACAGCGGCCTGGGCGAGTCCGTAGGTGCCGGCGCCGACCAAGATCATCATGAAGCCGAGCTGGCTGACGGTGCCGTGGGCGAGGAGCACCTTCAGGTCGACTTGACGAAGCGCTCTCCATCCGCCGACGATCATCGTGACCGAGCCGACCACCAGCACCACTGGTCGCCAGCCGGCCGTGGTGGCGAACACGGGGGCGAGTCGGGCCACGAGGTAGACGCCGGCTTTCACCATCGTCGCCGCGTGCAGATAGGTGCTGATCGGGGTGGGCGCCACCATCGCCCCAGGCAGCCACGACGAGAACGGCCACTGCGCTGACTTCGTGAACGCCCCGACGAGCACAAGCATCAGCGCGGTGGTCGAGACGGCTCCGGTCGGCGGCTCGGCGACGATCTCGGAGAGTCGGTAGGTGCCGGCCGACTGACCGAGCAGCACCAGACCTGCCAGCATGACCAGTCCGCCGGAGCCGGTGATGAGCAGCGCCTGCAAGCCGGCGTCACGGGCCCGCGGGTTGGTGTCGTCGTTACCGATCAACAGATATGACGTGACCGAGGTGAGCTCCCAGAACACGAAGAGCGACAGCAGGTGATCGCTCATCACAAGACCGCTCATCGATCCGGCGAAGATGGTCATCAACCCGGCGAGACGACCGACCCCAGCCTTGCCCGAGCCGAAGTAGCCGAGGGCGTAGGCGCATACGGCGAGCCCGATTACCGAGACGAGCAACAGCATCACGGCCGAGAACGCATCAGCGCGCAGCTCGAGCGCGAGGTCGAGGCCGCTGACCCAACTAACCGACGAGGTCGCGGCCTCGCCGTCGACGATGTCACCAAGCCGAGGTAGCAACCAGATCAGCGTCGCCGCCGGAGCGATCGCGGCGACCGCGAAGGCGCGACGTCCGAGACGGTCACCGAGGGCGACGACAACGGCGCCGAGTGCGACGTGGAGGATGAGCAGGGGGAACATGTTGTGAGTGCCGACCCGACTTCCCGGCGCGCCTTGGAAGCCTTCAGGCTAGGTGGCCGGTGCGACGTCCGTCGTGATCAGCCCCCCGTTCGCGGCGGTTGTTCACAGGGCGTTCACGGCGACCAGATGGTCGATGCAAGCGGGCACGGCCCAAGCGAGCTGCCGCGAGGCCTCAGAGAGGTTCGCCAGGAACTGCTCGGCGGTCGGCGCCGGATCATCGACGAGATCGGTGATCGCCTTGATCGCCACGAACGGCACCCCGTGGAGCGAGCACATCCCGGCCACGGCAGCGGCCTCCATCTCTTTCACCTCGCCGCCGAGGGCAAGGATCATCTCGCGGTCGGTGTCGCTCTCGTCGAGGGAGTTCCCGGTAGTCACGATGCCGAGACGGGCGCCGAGCGCCTCGGCGAGCGCTGGGGCGCCCTCCCAGACCGGATGCGATCCGATGCCGTACTCGCGCAGGCCGTCGAGATCGATACGCCGATCGTGATGCACGACGTGCGGCCACGACACGTAGAGATCGCCGACCCTCCCTTCAGCGCGAGTCCACCCGCCGGCGGTACCGGCTGAGATCACCAGCGACGGTGCGAAGCGGGAGATGACCTCATGCGTGTTCACTGCCGCTGCCTCGGTGCCGATCGAGTCGACCCCGGTTCGCGGATCGAAGCCGTTCACCGCCACGACGACGCGAACCGCGTCTCGTTGGGCGACATGCCATTCGAAGGTGAGCGGCGCGCGTTCGGTGATGGGATCGGCACCGAGAGCGCTGAGCACCCCGGCGGCCTCAGCTCGCATCGCCATCACGACGGCGACGGTCGGCGACTGGTGGTCGGCCGGATCGCTCACCGCGGAGGCAGCACCATGACCGCGACCGACATCTGAGCGTCGGAAAGCACCCGCCGCGCGGTCTGACCCAAAAAGGCCGCTCCGCCGATGTCCTGTCCTTCGACGCCGAGCAGCACCAGGTCGCACCAGTTGGTGGAGGCGGCGTCGAGTATCGCCTCGGCGCGAGACTGGTGGGTCGAGAAGATCCGCTCGCATCGCACGCCGCTCTCGGCGGCGAGTGCCTCGGTGGTCTCGATGAGTTGTTGACCGACCGGATCGGCGTAGGAGCCGACGATGCGCTCGTGGGTGCGGAGGGCCGTGCGCACGAATCGACGCACCGGTGTCGCCCCCTCGTTGGGGTTGACGTGGAGCAGTTTCACGATCGCACCGGTCTCCGCCGCATAGGCGATGGCGATCTCAGCCGCGGCGCGCGAGGGCTTCGTGGCCGACACCGGCAGCAGGATGCGACGGAACCCGCCGGGAGGATCGTGCTCGACGTGAGTGGTGGTTGGCCGGACGAGCAGCACCGGCACATCGCGTTGCGACAGGATCGAAGCGGTGAGCTCATCGGTGTCGGGCCATTTGGTTCGCGGTGAGACGGCGGCGACCACGAGGTCGTAGCCGAGTTGCAGTTGGTTACTCACCTCGGCCAGCGGGTCACCGGCGACCGCTCGCCGGTCGATGCTGCGGTCCCCGAGGGCGGCGGTGCAACGGTCTCCTCGATCGCCATCTCCGTCGACCTCGTCAGTCTCGACGAGGGTGACCGACATCTCCGGCGGGAACGTCCGACCGACGAGTGAGGCGACAGCATCGCAGGCGCTGGCATCGTTCACTGGGAGCAGCAGATGTCCAGGGCGCACCACGATGTTCCCGGCCAGTTGTTCCTCGCGCTTCAACCGAGCCTGCTCCTCGGGTGAGCCCGCCCACCCGCTCACCAGCGCGCGGAGCGCCGGAGGCGCCACGACCGAGGTGGCGATCGCCATGACCACGGTGATGACGTAGGAGGAGGCGTTGAACACCCCGAGGTCGAGGCCGACGGTGGCGATGATGATGCCGAGGGCGCCGCGGGCGTTGAGCGCCATGCCGAGCGCGAATCCCTCGCGGTGCTCGAGGCCGGCCATGCGAGCGCCGATCCACGATCCTCCGAACTTCGATACCGAAGCGAGCAGGGTGAGCAGGAACGCCCAGAACAGCACCGTCGAGTCGGCGAGCAGGGCGACGTCGACGCGCAGTCCAGCGGTGGCGAAGAAGACCGGGGCGAGCAGCGACGAGGTGACCGTCTCGATTTGCTCCTCGACGTCGTGTCGGGTGTAGCGGGAGCGACCGAGGAGGATTCCGGCCACGAAGGCGCCGAGCACGGCCTCAACCCCGAGCGCTTGGGTGATCGCGCCGAGGCCGACCGAGATGACGATCGCCATGGTCAGCCATCCGGCGGTGCCGACCGAGGTTCGGCGCATCGCGAGCAGGATGCGGTCGACGATGCGCTGCCCGACGGCGATGGCGATCGCGAGGAACACGAGCAGGCCGACGAGGGTGGTGAGAAAGTCGCCGAGTTCGAATTGGCCGGTCGACACCAACCCCGCGATGAGGCCGAGCAGGATCCATCCAACGACGTCATTGGCCATGCCGGCGGCGATGGTCAACTGCCCGAAGTTGCGCCGAAGCAGGCGGAGGTCAGCGAGGATCGTCGCGATCACCGGGAGCGACGAGATGGTCAGCGCGGTGGCTAAGAAGAGCGCGAAGATCACGCGGTCTTCCCCGACCGTCAGGAACGACTCGGGGATGACGACTCCGCCGGCCACACCGAAGGCGAACGGCACCACCAGGCTGCCGATGGTCACCCAGAGCACGGCGCGACCGAGTCGGCCAATGAGGGTGAGGTCGGTCTCGAAGCCCGTGGTGACGAGCAGCAGCATCACGCCGAGCCAGCCGACCGTGAACAGCATCCCCGACTGGACGCTGTCGGCCGGAAACAGCCAGTTGAAAGCGTCGGGGGCGGCTCGTCCAAGCACGGACGGTCCGAGGAGCACGCCGGCCGCGAGTTCGCCGACGACCGCCGGCTGTCCGAGGCGTTTGCACGCCTGGCCGAGCAGCCGGGCCAGAGCGAGGAGCACGGCCAGCTGGACCAGGAACACCAACACCTGATGTTCAGATGGAGGTACGAAGTTCATGATCGAAGACCGTGACACTAGTTGAGGTCACCGTCGTGATCAGCCGATACACCACCGCCGGCACGACCCCATGGCGTTCACTCGTTTCCACCGATCGCGCGTCGGCAACTAGCGTCAAGTGTTCCTCTCCCAGGAGCGCCGTGAACCCCCAAGAGACCCGTCAGCACCTCCGAGAACTCGCATCGAACCTGCAGTGGACCTGGAATCACCGGGATCGCGCTCTGCTCGACCGGCTCGCTCCCCCGGCCGCAGGCGAGCATCCCCTCACGGTCGTCGACCGCCTGAGCGATGACGATCTCGCCGCCCTCGCCGACGACGAGGTGCTGCTGGCCGACCTCGCCGAGGCGGTCACAGCGTTACGTTCGCGGGTCTCCGGCCCGCCGACACCTGACGTGGCGTACTTCTCCCCCGAGTTCGGCATCTCCGAGACCCTGCCGCAGTATTCGGGGGGCCTCGGCATCCTCGCCGGCGATCATCTGAAGGCGGCGAGCGACCTCGGGCTCCGACTCGCGGGGGTCGGTCTCTTCTACCGACACGGCTTCTTCCGCCAGGAGATCGTCGACGGCTCCCAGGGTGAGCGTGTCGAGACCCACCACGCCGAGCGTCTTGGTGCGATCGACACCGGTCTTATGGTCGAGGTGCCGATGCCCGACCGCACGGTCGTCGCGCGGGTGTGGCGTTTCGAGGTCGGCCGGGTATCGCTCCTCGCTCTCGACTGCGACGTCGGGGCCAATGCCGAGGCCGATCGCGCGATCACCGACCGGCTCTACAGCGGTGATCGGCAGCATCGACTCGAGCAAGAACTCGTGCTCGGCGTCGGTGGCGCACGAGCGGTCGCGGCGCTCGGCTGGGTGCCCGGGGTCAACCACCTCAACGAGGGACATGCCGGCTTCCTGCTGCTCGAGCTCATCGACCGCGAGATCTCCGCCGGCGCAACAACGATCGCTGAGGCCCTCGATCGTGTGCGCTCCCGGGTGTTGTTCACCACGCATACCCCGGTGCCCGCCGGAATCGACCGGTTCGATCGCGATCTGATCGAGCCGTACCTGCAGCTCTGGGCTGACCGCTGGGGGGTCGACATCGATGAGGTGCTCGCCCTCGGGCGTGATCCCGATGCTGGACTCGCCGTGTTCAACATGGCGGCCCTCTGCCTCGCTGCGGCATCGCGAGCCAACGGCGTCTCCCGGCTGCACGGAGAGGTGAGCCGCGAGCTCTTCGCCTCGGTACCCGGTGGCTCGACGATTACCTCGATCACCAACGGGGTGCACGCCCGCACCTGGGTGAGTCCGCGGCTCCAGAATCTCTTCGACGAGATGCTCGGGCCACGCTGGGATGACGGCGAAGCCACCACGTGGTCCCGGGTCGGCGATCTCGACGCGGTCGAGGTGCGGGCTCAGCGCCGCGACACCCAGCGCGGCCTGATCGATCTGGTGGGTGCGCGCTGTGGCACCGAGATCGATCCCGACTCGCTCATCATCGGTTTCGCGAGGCGCTTCGCCACCTACAAACGCGCCGATCTGCTGTTGCGTCACCCCGAGCGACTCGCCGCGATCCTCGCTGACACC
The DNA here is from genome assembly GCA_030828465.1 of Acidimicrobiales bacterium. Lineage (GTDB taxonomy): Bacteria > Actinomycetota > Acidimicrobiia > Acidimicrobiales > Ilumatobacteraceae > Casp-actino5. Next base: position 10,758 of record JAURCL010000038.1, read on the forward strand.
GACCGTCCGGTGCATTTCGTGTTCGCCGGCAAGGCGCATCCCGCCGACGTGCCCGGCAAAGCGCTGCTGGCGGCGATCGTCGCCCACGGATCGACACCGGAGGCCAACGGCCGCTTCACCTTCCTCCCCGACTACGACATGGCGGTAGCGCGCGCGATGTATCACGGGTGTGATGTGTGGCTGAACACGCCGGTGCGTCCCCATGAGGCATCGGGCACCAGCGGTGAGAAAGCGGCACTCAACGGCGCGTTGAACTGCTCGATCCTCGATGGCTGGTGGGCGGAGATGTCTGACGGCCGCAACGGCTTCGACATCGCCCTCCACGACCCCAAGGTCGGTTTCGCCGATCTTGACGATGCTGAACGAGACCTCGGTGAGTCCGCCAACGCCCTCGATCGGATTATCGAGATGGCGGCCGAGTTCCATGCCGACGGTGTCGGCAACGTGTCGGCGGCTTGGGTGGAGCGGATGCTCCACGCCTGGAGCACGCTCGGGCCTCGGGTGACGGCGGGCCGCATGGTCGGCGACTACGAGCGCCTCCTCTATCGACCGATGCTCGACGCCCGTTGAGGGCAGATCGATAGGCCGGTCGATCGGCACCTGTGACAGGGTGTCGCCATGGTGGATCCAGGCGGGCTCGACGAGGTCCATCTCCGCTACGAGCAGGAGCGCCTGAAGCGCCTCCGGTCGGATGGCAACAACCAATACATCGCCGCCGAGGGTGTGTTCTCGCACTACGTCGACGACCCGCACACGCCGAGGGTTGACCGCGACCCGATCATCGAGTCACCGGCCGACGCGGTCGATGTCGCCTTCATCGGCGGAGGCTTCGCCGGGCTACTGACCGGAGCGGCGCTGCGCCAGGCCGGCATCGATCGGGTGCGCCTGATCGACAAGGGCGGCGACGTCGGGGGCACCTGGTATTGGAACCGGTATCCGGGGGCGATGTGCGACACGGCGTCGCTGATCTATCTGCCGCTCTTGGAGGAGACCGGCTATCTGCCGAGCGAGAAGTACACCGGTGGCGCCGACATCTTGGAGCATTGCCGTCGCATCGCGCGACACTTCGATCTGTATCGCGACGCGGTGTTCTCTACTGAGGTGACCGGGCTCGACTGGGACGACACCGATCGGCAGTGGGTGATCTCGACCGATCGCGGTGACCGTTTACGGGCCCGTCATGTGTGCGTCGGTACCGGGCCGCTCCACAAGGCGAAACTGCCGGGCATCCCCGGGATCGGCGACTTCGCCGGACACAGCTTCCATACGAGCCGCTGGGACTACTCCTACACCGGGGGTGATCCCCGAGGAGCCCCGCTCACCGGGCTCTCGAATCGCCGGGTCGGCATCATTGGCACGGGTGCGACGGCGGTGCAGTGCATCCCGCATCTCGCCCGATCAGCCGGAGAACTGTTCGTGTTCCAGCGAACGCCGTCTTCGATCGACGTGCGCGCCAACCGCACCCTTGACTACGACGACTTGGCTCCGAAGATGGGCCCTGGGTGGCAGCGACGCTGGCTCGAGAACTTCACGATCCTCCAGACCGGCGGCATCACCGACGAGGACCTCGTGATGGATGGCTGGACCGATATCAGCCAGCGGATTCGCGATCGGGTGCTCGCCAATCCCGAGCGTGGTTTCGGGCCCGAGGCGATGCTCGCCGCCTACCACGAGAGCGACGACGAGAAGATGGCCGAGATCCGGGCGCGGGTCGACTCCATCATCGACGACCCGGCGACCGCCGAGGCACTCAAGCCTTGGTATCGACAGTTGTGTAAGCGCCCCTGCTTCCACGACGAGTACCTCGACAGTTTCAATCGTCCTAACGTGCACCTGGTCGACACAGATGGTCGAGGCGTGGAGCGCATCACCGAGCGCGGCGTGACGGTCGGCGATGCGGAGTTCGAACTCGACTGCATCATCTACGCCTCAGGGTTCGAGGTCGGTACCGACTTCGAGAAGCGTTGGGGCTTCGACCCGGCCGGTCGGAGCGGTCAACTACTGAGCGACGCCTGGGCCGAGGGCATGTCGACGCTCCATGGCATGCACGTCAACGGGTTCCCGAACCTGTTCGTGATCGGGCCGTCGCAGGCAGCGAACCTGATCTCGAACATCCCGCACAATCTGGTGGAGGCGGGACGCACCGTCGCCGCGGTGGTCGCCGAGGCCGAACGCCGCGAGGCCAGGACGGTGGAAGTGTCCGAGGAGGCTGAGCGAGCCTGGGTTGATCTGCTCGAGTCGGGCGGGCGGACCTTTGGTGGTGATCCGAGTTGCACCCCGGGCTATTACAACAACGAGGGGCAACCGATCGAGGGTGCGACCCGCCGGGGCATGCTCGGCTATCCCGCAGGGCCGGCGGAGTACTTCCGCTACATCGAAGCCTGGCGCGACTCGGGGGAATTCGCCGGGCTCGTCTTCGACTGACTCAGGCCTCGCGCCGACGGGCGGCGAGGCTCGCGATGCCACCGAGCAGGATCATCGCGGTCGCAATGATGGCGAGGTTCATGCTGGTGCCGGTCGCTGGCAGGCGGCGGTAGGGCTGGGCGGAGATCGTCGTGGCGGTGCCGAGTTCCTCGGCCATGAGGGCAGGTGCGGCGACCGAGGTCTCCATGGTGGTGGGGACTTCATCGATGGAGACGAGTTGGTCGGTGACTGGCTCATCCTCAACGACCGGCTCATCCTCAACCACCAGGTCGTCATCCTCGACAACCGGCTCATCCTCAACCACCAGGTCGTCATCCTCA
>JAURCL010000039.1 GCA_030828465.1 Acidimicrobiales bacterium
GACGAACTCATGACGAAGTGAGTATCAATAAATGCTATTTTATTTCATATAAAATATTGCCAATATTGGACTTTTGATAATTCATCCATTTTCTAAACCGAGGGTCGCACGTTCGAGTCGTGCCGGGGGCGCCGAAGGTGCTCTCAGTCGAGCAGCGCGAGCGCCTCGTCGATCACGGCGAGGCCGGTTTGGGCATCGTCGAGATCGGTGTTGCACGGCGGCACGACATGGACGCGGTTGCCGGCCACGAACGGCCAGACGCCGTTCGCTTTGCAGTGTGCTGCGACCCGTTGCATGTCCTCAGCGGCCCGCGGAGCCTTGGACTCGCGGTCGGCCACCAACTCGATAGCCCAGAACGCGCCGAGGCCCCGAACCTCGCCGACCGCACCGCGCTGCTCGGCCATGTCGGCGAGCGCCGGGCCGATCACCTCGGCGCCGAGGCGACGGGCGTTAGCGAGGACGCCCTCGTCCTCCATGATGTGGATGCTCTCGACCGCCGCCGCGCAGGCAAGCGGATGCCCCGAGTAGGTGAGTCCACCCTGGAAGACGCGGGAGTCGAAGGTCTCGGCGACCGCATCGGAGATGCACACACCGCCAAGGGGCACGTAGCCCGAGTTGACCCCTTTGGCGAAGGTGATCAGGTCGGGCGTGACACCCCAGTTGTTGACGGCGAACCACTCACCGCAGCGGCCGAAGCCGGCCATGACCTCGTCGCAGATCATCATGATCCCGAACTCGTCGCATAGCGCCCGAACCCCAGCGAGATAGCCGTCGGGCGGAACCAAGATGCCGTTGGTGCCGACCACCGATTCGAGCACGATGGCCGCGACCCGATCGGCGCCCTCCCCGAGCACCACATCGCGGAGATGGCCGAGGGCGCGCTCGCACTCCTGACCGGCATCGGCCGAGTGGAACGGCGAGCGATACGGATACGGACCGAAGAACTTGACGACCCCGGGCAGACCTGGCTCGTTGTCGAGGCGTCGCGCCTCGCCAGTGAGCGAGATCGCGCCGACCGTGCTGCCGTGATAGCTGCGATAGGCCGACAACACTTTGAGTCGGCCGGTGTGCGCCTTGGCCATCCGGATCGCGTTCTCAACGGCCTCGGCGCCACCGTTGGTGAAGAACACCCGATTGAGATTGCCGGGAGCCCGCTCGGAGATCAGCCGGGCCGCCTCGCTCCTCACGTCGTTGGCGAAGCTCGGGGCGATGGTGCACAGACGCGCCGCTTGCCGTTGGATGGCCTCCACCATGCGGGGGTGCTGATGGCCGATGTTGACGTTCACTAACTGGCTGGCGAAGTCGAGCCACACCGTTCCTTTGTCATCCCAGATCCGCGAGCCGCTCGCGCCGGCGATCACCACCGGGTTGAGAGCGCCCTGAGCTGACCAGGAGTGGAACACGTGACGGCGGTCGTTGCCATAGGCGGCGGCGATCAACTCGTCGGTCAGGCTGGCGTCGTCGATTCCGAGGTCTTCGAGCGTGGTCATGGCCGCAGACTAAGCATCACGGAATCGCTCGCACAATGCCGACTTTGTGCTGTCACGAAATCCGACAGCCAGAGGCTTACATGCTCATCGGACCGAGGTCGCGCGACACGCGGGGCGTCCCACCGGCCCGAGCCGCGCTCGCCATGAGACCAGCCAGCCAGTCAGCCTCGGTCTCGGGCAACAGGCCGACGGTGAGACGCACATGGTCGGCCCGACCGCCGAGGGTGAACGGCGCCCCCGGTGCGACGCGAACCCCGGCCGCGGCGAGGGCCACCAGCGCGCTCTGCTCATCGTCGACCGGCACCCACAGGTTGAGCCCGTCACCCTCGCCGAGATCGATGCCGTGAGCTCGTAGCCGCTCGAGGAACCGGCGCCGACGGGAGGTGTAGACGACGCGCGCCTCGGCGATCGCGTCGATCACCGCGTCGTCGGAGAGCATGTCGAGGAGCAGCAACTGCAGAAGCCGGCTCGACCAGCCCGCGCCGAGCATCCGTCGCGCTCGAACCCGACCGATCACCTCGCTCGGGCCGCCGATCGCGGCGAGTCGGAGATCAGGGCCGTGGCTCTTGGAGAACCCGCGAATGTGCACCACGCGTCCCGGCAGCAGATCGCCGAGGCTCTCCACCGGCCCGGTGGTGATACCCCACGCGTGGTCGTCCTCCACCAGGAGCACCTCGGTCGGTCGGAGCAGATCGGCGACCACCCGGGCCCTCGACTCCGAGATCGACACGCCGGTCGGGTTGTGCGCTCTCGGCTGGGTGAAGAACGCCACCGGCTGCGCCTCCAGCCCCCGCACCAGATCGGCGGGGATCGGGCCCTCAGCGTCGACCCCGACGCCGATGACCTCGCATCCGAGACGCTCGAGCAGGTCGATCAGCGGAGGGAAGGTCGGCTCCTCCACGAGCACCGCCGATCCGAAGGGCAGGATCTCGGTGGAGATGCGGTCGAGGGCGTCGAGGCATCCGTCGACGACGGTCAACGACTCGGCCGGGAACGGCCAGGTGGCCACAAGGTGCTCGCCGAGGGCGGGCACCACCGGATCGTCGAGATAACTCGACGTCAGATCGGCGCGCCCCACTCGGGCCATCGACGGGCCGAGGTCGGGCAGCACCGTCGGGTCGGGAATTCCGCTGGAGAGGTCGATACGGAACTCGTCGGCGCCGGTCCCGAGGGCGCGGTACCTCGTCGGAGCCCCACTGCCAGCGTTCGCGCGCACCCTGGTCCCGTTTCGACCGTTGGTGGTGATTACCCCGGCGCTCGAGAGGGACCGCCAGGCCTCGCTGACGGTGGTAGGGGAGATGCCGAGGGCTTTGGCAAGCGTCCGAACCGTGGGCAAGCGATCACCGGCGCGCAACTCGCCGGATGCGACCAGGCGACCGATCGTGGTCGCGACCGTCTCGGACTCGCGACGGTTCCCACCGGGGCTGTCGAGCGCCGCGCGCACCACACCGACGATGCGGTCCATGTCGTCGCGCGCGTTGTCGTCCCAATCGTCCGACATCGCGCGGATCGTACTGGTACATACTCGCTATTGTCCAGCGAGGTTCGGCCGAATTACCATCCGGTGCACCGCCGGGGGACGGTCTCGACTGCCCTCGGAGCACACACCACCCGGCACCACGTCGGGTCGACCAAGGAGACGAGGATGTCCAACATTGTGAGGTCCGCCCTGCTGCAGACCGACTGGACCGGCGACAAGGAGTCCATGATCGACAAGCACGAGGAGTCGGCCCGCGAGGCCGCCGCTCAAGGGGCGCAGATCATGTGCTTCCAAGAACTCTTCTACGGCCCCTACTTCTGCCAGGTCCAGGACGCCGCGTTCTACGACTACACCGAGGCCATCCCCGACGGCCCGACCACCCAGCGCTTCCAGTCGGTCGCCAAAGAACTGGGCATGGTCATGGTGCTCCCGATGTACGAGGTCCAGCAGACCGGCCTCTTCTACAACACCGCGGCCGTCATCGACGCCGACGGCACCTACCTCGGTAAGTACCGCAAGCAGCACATCCCACAGGTGAAGGGATTCTGGGAGAAGTTCTATTTCACCCCCGGCACCGACGGCTACCCCGTGTTTGACACCGCCGTTGGCAAGGTCGGCGTCTACATCTGCTACGACCGCCACTTCCCCGAGGGCTGGCGCTGCCTCGGCCTCAACGGCGCCGAGATCGTTTTCAACCCATCAGCCACCCACCGCGGGCTCTCGGAGTATCTCTGGAGCATCGAGCAGCCGGCCGCCGCCGTCGCCAACATGTACTACGTCGGCGCCATCAACCGCGTCGGCATCGAGCCGCTTGGCGACAACGACTTCTACGGCCAGAGCTACTTTGTCAACCCGCGCGGTGAGTACGTGGGCGACAAGGGCGACCCGCACAACCCCGAACTGATCATCCGCGACCTCGACCTCGACCTCATCCGCGAGGTGCGCGCCGGATGGCAGTTCTACCGCGACCGTCGCCCCGAGGCCTACGGCGAAATCACCGCTCGCTGACCAGCCGCGAACCACCACCAGCAGCCACCACCAGGGGGGAACAACATGGCAAGGACACTCATCTCCGGCGGGACGATCATCTCGGCTACCGGACGCACCACCGGTGACGTTCTCATCGAGGGCGAATCCGTCGCCGCGATCCTCGCTCCCGGGCAGGCCGCCTCGCTCGGGGTGACCGCCGACCGCGTTATCGACGCCACCGGCAAGTACGTCGTGCCCGGCGGCATCGACGTGCACACCCACATGGAACTCCCCTTCGGCGGCACCAACGCCTCGGACACCTTCGAGACCGGCACCATCGCCGCGGCCTGGGGCGGCGTCACCACCATCGTCGACTTCGCCGTGCAAAAGACCGGGGAGAACGTGCACGAGTCGCTCGCCGCCTGGCACGAGAAGGCCGCCGGCAACTGCGCCATCGACTACGGCTTCCACCAGATCATCGGTGGAGTCGACGAGGAATCGCTCAAGGCCATGACCTACCTCGTCGACAACGAGGGTGTCACCAGCTTCAAACTGTTCATGGCTTACCCCGGTGTCTTCTACGCCGACGACGGGCAGATCCTCCGCGCCATGCAGAACGCCTCGGAGACCGGCGCGATGATCATGATGCACGCCGAGAACGGCATCGCCATCGACGTGCTCGTCGCCCAGTCCCTCGCCCGCGGCCAGACCGACCCCTACTTCCACTCGCTCACCCGCCCCGCCGAACTCGAGGGTGAAGCCACCCACCGCGCGATCCAACTCGCCAAGGTGGCCGGCAACGTGCCGCTCTACATCGTGCACATGTCGGCATCCGAGGCCCTCGAGGAAGTCGCCGCTGCCCAGCACGCCGGCATGAACGTCTTCGCCGAGACCTGCCCGCAATACCTCTACCTCTCGCTCGAGGACCAACTCATGCAGCCAGGGTTCGAGGGAGCCAAGTGGGTGTGCTCGACGCCGCTGCGTACCAAGCACGAGCACCACCACCGCGACCTCTGGAAAGGCCTGCGGATGAACGAGCTCGCTGTCGTCTCCACCGACCACTGCCCCTTCTGCATGAAGGACCAGAAGGAGCTCGGTCTCGGCAACTTCTCCGCCATCCCGAACGGCATCGGAGGTGTCGAGCATCGCATGGAGCTGCTCTACCAAGGTGTCGTCAACGGCGAGATCACCCTCGAGCGCTGGGTCGAGACCTGCAGCACCACCCCGGCGCGCATGTTCGGCCTCGATCGCAAGGGCGCGATCGCGCCGGGCATGGACGCCGACATCTTGGTGTGGGATCCGACTAGGCGGACGAAGATCGGTATCAACGACAAGCACCACATGAACATGGACCACTCCGCCTACGAGGGGTTCGAGATCGACGGCAAGGTCGACACGGTGCTCAGCCGTGGAACCGTCGTCGTCGAGAACGACACCTTCACCGGCAGCGTCGGCCACGGCCGCTACGTCAAGCGCGGCCTCAGCACCTACTTGCACTGAGCCCCAACCCGAACGTTACGAAACCCCCCTGGAGGACCACATGAAGAGGATCAGTCACTGGATCGACGGTCGTATCGTCGAGGGCACTTCGGGCAACTCCGCCCCCGTCTACGACCCGGCCACCGGTGAGCAGACGGCCGCCGTCGACCTCGCCAGCATCGACGAGGTCGATCGCGCCATCGCCGTCGCCGAAGCCGCTGCCCCGGAATGGCGAGCCACCAGCCTGTCGAAGCGAGCCGAGATCCTCTTCCGCATGCGCGAGCTGGTCGACGCGAACCGTAAGGAGATCGCGGCCTTCCTCACCGCAGAGCACGGCAAGGTGCCCTCCGACGCTCTCGGCGAGGTCGCCCGCGGACTCGAGAACATTGAGTTCGCTTGCGGTATCCCGCACCTACTCAAGGGCGGCTATAGCGAGCAAGCCGCCAGCGGCGTCGACGTTTACAGCATTCGCCAGCCCCTCGGTGTCGTCGCCGGGATCACCCCGTTCAACTTCCCGGCGATGGTGCCCATGTGGATGTTCGCCAACGCCCTCGCCTGCGGCAACACCTTCGTGCTGAAGCCGAGCGAGAAGGACCCGTCGGCGAGCCTGTTCATCGCCGAACTCCTCGCCTCGGCCGGGCTTCCCGCCGGATGCTTCAACGTGGTCCAGGGCGACAAGGTCGCTGTCGACCGTCTCCTCGAGCACCCCACCGTGAAGGCCGTCAGCTTCGTCGGATCCACCCCGATCGCGAAGTACGTCTACGAGACCGGCACCGCCAACGGCAAGCGGGTCCAAGCCCTCGGCGGAGCGAAGAACCACATGCTGGTGCTCGCCGACGCTGACCTCGACATGGCCGCCGACGCCGCGATCAGCGCCGCCTACGGCTCATCGGGGGAGCGGTGCATGGCCATCAGCGTCGTGCTCGCCGCCGACTCGATCGCCGACGAACTGGTCGAGAAACTCGCCGACCGCATCCCCGGCCTTGTGGTCGGACCCGGCAGCGACTCGGCCAGCGAGATGGGCCCGCTCATCACCGCCGAGCACCGCGACAAGGTCGAGGGCTACATCGCCGGAGCCGGCGATGAAGGTGCCACCGTCGTCGTCGACGGCCGCCGCACCGACGGCTCCGCCGGCTACTTCATCGACCCGACCCTCATCGACAACGTCACCCCCGGCATGAAGTGCTACGACGACGAGATCTTCGGACCGGTGCTGTCGGTGGTGCGCGTGAAGGGCTACGAGGACGGGGTCGCGATGATCAACTCCAACCCGTTCGCCAACGGCACCGCGATCTACACCCGGGACGGTGGCGCCGCCCGCCAGTTCCAGTTCGACATCGAGGTCGGCATGGTGGGCATCAACGTGCCGATCCCCGTGCCGGTCAGCTACTACAGCTTCGGCGGTTGGAAGGCCTCGCTCTTCGGCGACACCCACATGTACGGGCCCGAGGGCATCAACTTCTACACCCGCGGCAAGGTCGTCACCTCGCGCTGGCCCGACCCGTCGACCAGCTCGATCAACCTCGGCTTCCCGGAGACCCGCTGATCATGGACATCGGCGTCGTTCTACAAACCACACCGCCGGCGCTGCGCGTCGTCGAGCTCGCCAAGCGGGCCGAGTCGCTCGGCTTCAGTCACGTCTGGACCTTCGACTCCCACATCCTGTGGGAGGAGCCCTACGTGATCTACAGCCAGATCCTGGCCGAGACGCGCAACGTGATCGTCGGTCCGATGGTGACTAACCCAGCCACCCGCGACTGGACCGTCACCGCGAGCACTTACGCGACGCTCAACGAGATGTACGGCAACCGGACCGTGTGCGGCATCGGCCGCGGCGACTCGGCGGTGCGCGTCACCAACGGACGACCGACCACCCTCGCCACGATGCGTGAGTCGATCCACGTGATCCGCGAACTCGCCAACGGGCGCGAGGTCGAGTACAACGGATCCACCATCACCCTGCCGTGGGCCGCCAAGTCACAACTCGAGGTGTGGGGCGCGGGCTATGGGCCGAAGGCTCTCGCCCTGATCGGTGAGACCTGCGAGGGGTTCATCCTGCAGCTCGCCGACCCGGCCATCACCAAGTGGACCATCGACGCGGTGCGCGCCGCCGCCGAGGGAGCCGGTCGTGATCCCGATGAGATCACGATCTGCGTAGCCGCCCCCGCCTATGTCGGAGACGACATGGCCTACATGCGCGACCAGACCCGATGGTTCGGCGGCATGGTCGGCAACCACGTCGCCGACATCGTCGAGCGCTACGGCGACAACTCGAACGTGCCGGCCACCCTCACCGACTACATCAAGGGTCGCAAGGGCTACGACTACAACCAGCACGGACAGGCCGGCAACACTCACACCGACTTCGTCCCCGACGAGGTGATCGACCGCTTCTGCATTCTCGGCACCCCCGAGCAGCACCTTGAGCGCCTCCAAGAGCTCGCCGATCTCGGCGTCGACCAGTTCGCGATCTATCTCCAGCACGACGGCAAGGACCAGACGCTCCTCGAGTACGGCGAGCACATCATTCCTACCTTGGCCGAGCATCGGCTGGCGAAGCGCTGATGCTCCGCCGGGCGGCCCGCAAGACGGCACTGTTCGTCCTCGCGGTGTTCGCCGTCGGCTGCCTCTGGGAGGCTTACAAGGTCATCGGCCCCGTGGATGGGGGCTCGGTCTTCGGCTGGAAGATCATCCCGAAGGCCTCCGACCGCGCCATGCCCCACACCTGGGACATGATCGCTCGGCTCCTCGAACCCGAGAACCGCAGCGGTGGCTCGCCCATCGCCGTCACCGTCGCCGGCTACTCCTGGTACACGCTCCGCTTGGCCGCGGTCGGATTGGTGATCGGCGGGGTGGTCGGTATCGGCCTCGCCGTGCTCATGGCCCGCTGGCGCATCGCCTCGCGGGCCATCCTTCCTTGGGTGATCATGTCGCAGACCGTCCCCCTTATCGCCCTTGCACCGCAGGTCGTGTCGTGGAGCGGCAAGATCGAGATCTTCGGATGGGAGTGGCCGCGCTGGGCGAGCGTGTGCGCTCTCGCCGCATTCCTCTCGTTCTTCCCCGTCGCCGTCGGCACCCTGAAGGGGCTCACCTCGGTGCCGGCTGCCCCGCTCGAACTCATGGAGACCTACGCGGTTCCCTGGCGGGTCACGCTCGTGAAGCTGCGATTCCCAGCCGCGGTGCCGTTCATCATCCCCTCGCTCAAACTCGCCGCCACGCTCTCGGTAGTCGGCGTGATCGTTGCGGAGATCTCCACGGGCATCCGGGGCGGTATCGGCCGTGCGGTGCTCTCGTATCAGCAGGCGTCCACCGGCGACGCGGAGAAGATCTACTCGGCGGTCTTCGGAGCAGCCGCCCTCGGCCTGGCGCTCTTCGGATCAGTCGTTCTGCTGGAGGTCATCGTGAACCGCAACCGCCCGAGAGAGGCCACCTCATGACCGCCGTCGTTCTCGATTCCGTTTCCATGAGCTTCAACCCGGGCACCAACCGAGAGGTCAATGCCCTGGACGGCATCGACCTCTCAATCGCCGAAGGCGAGTTCGTGTCGCTGATCGGCCCGTCGGGCTGCGGCAAGAGCACCTTGCTCCGCCTCGTGGCGAACCTGGTTGAGCCGACCGAGGGGCGAATTCTCGTCAACGGCACCTCGGCGGAGCAGGCCCGTCGCGACCACACCTACGGCATGGCGTTCCAGCAGGCCGGCCTTTTCGACTGGCGCAGCGTGCGCCGCAACGTCGAACTGCCTCTCGAACTCGCCGGCTGGGACCGTGGTCGCCGACGCGAGCGCGCCGAGGAGATGCTCGCTCTCGTCAAACTCGACGACTTCGCCGAGCACATGCCCTGGCAACTCTCCGGCGGCATGCAGCAGCGCGTCGCGATCGCCCGCGCCCTCGCCACCCGTCCGCCGCTGCTCCTCATGGATGAGCCCTTCGGTGCCCTCGACGAGATGACCCGCGAACACATGCAGGCCGAACTGCTCCGCATCCGCGAGGCAACCGGCTCGACCATCGTGTTCGTGACCCACTCGATCCCCGAGGCCGTCTACCTGTCGGACCGAGTGGTCGTCATGTCGCCGCGGCCCGGTCGGATCACCCGGATCGTCGACATCGCGCTCACCGGCGACCGCGACGATGACACCCGCGAGGACCAAGCGTTCTTCGCCGGCATCACCGAGGTGCGTGAATCGCTCCGTGCCGTCGAGGGCTACCACAGCCACGGGGGAGTGGACGACCGTTGAAAGTGGCGCGTCTCGCTTCCTCGGTGCTGCCACCTCTCGTGTGGGGCGTCGCCTTCGTCGCCGCGTGGGAATCGCTGGTTCGCGGCTTCGACCTCAAGCCCTACTTCCTACCCGCGCCGACAGCCATCTGGTCGGCCTTCACCGACAACGTCGGGCTGGTGCGGGCGGCGGCCTTCGTCTCGGGGGGTAACGCCCTCGTCGGTCTGCTCCTCGGTATCGGTCTCGGGGTGGCCGCCAGTTTCGCCCTCATGCGCTCCAACTTGTTGAACGAACTCGTCTCGCCGCTCGCGATCGCGCTCAACGCGATTCCGATCATCGTGCTCGTCGCCGTCTTCCAGAACATGTTCACTTCCACGAGCGAGGTGCCGCGTCGGCTCATGGTGATGCTCATCGTGTTCTTCATCGTGCTGGTGAACGTCGCCAAGGGTCTGCGCCAGGTGAGTCCCATCCATCTTGAGCTCATGCGCTCCTACGCCGCGACCCCTCGCTCGGTGCTCGTGAAGACGCGCATCCCGAACGCCGTGCCATACCTCTTCACCGCGGTGAAGATCGCCGCGCCCACCGCGGTGATCACCGCCTTCGTCTCGGAGTACTTCGGTGGCCGTCAGAACGGCCTCGGCTACTTCATCCCGTCCAATTTCGCCAATTCGAAGAACGCGGTCGCCTGGGCCTACGTGATCGGCGCGTGCCTGCTCGGCCTCACCTTCTACCTAGTCTCCGTACTGTTGGAGAACATCACCTCAAACCGGAGGGGCAGAGCCCCAGGGGGAGCAAACACATGAGAATCAGCAAACACCGCGGAGTTCTCGCAGGACTCGCGGCGGTATCACTGCTCGTCGCGGCCTGCGGCTCCGACGACGCCGAACCCGCCGCCGAGCCGGCAGCGGAACCAGCGGCTGAGCCCGCCGCCGAACCAGCGGCTGAGCCCGCCGAGGAGGAGTGCACGACCCCTGACGAGGTCAGCCTGCAGCTCCAGTGGTTCGCCCAGGCGCAGTTCGCCGGCTACTACGCGGCCGCCGCTCAGGGCTACTACGCCGATCACTGTCTCGATGTCACCATCGTTGAGGGTGGTCTCGACATCGTCCCGCAGACCCAGCTCGCGAACGGCGACGTCGACTTCGCCCTCGCCTGGGTGCCCAAGGCTCTCGCCAGCCGCGAGGCCGGTGCCGACATCGTGAACATCGCGCAGATCTTCCAGCGCTCGGGCACTCTGCAGGTGTCGTTCAAGGACAAGGGCATCGCCTCGCCGGCTGACTTCGCCGGCAAGAAGATTGGCAACTGGGGCTTCGGCAACGAGTACGAGATCTTCGCCGCCCTCGGCGCTGAGGGTCTCGACCCGGCCGCCGACGTCGAGCTCGTCGGTCAGAACTTCGACATGGCCGCTCTCCTCGAAGGGGAGATCGACGCCGCCGAGGCGATGACCTACAACGAGTACGCGATGGTGCTCGAGGCCGTGAACCCCGACACTGGCGCGCTCTACACCGCCGACGACTTCAACGTCATCAGCTACGAGGACTACGGCGTCGGAATGCTCCAGGACGCGATCTGGGCCGATGGCGCCCGCCTCGCCTCTGATGCCGCCTACAAGGACATCGCGGTGCGCTTCGTCGCTGCCTCGATGCTCGGCTGGGCACACTGCCGTGACGACGTTCAGGGATGCGCTGACATCGTGCTCGGTGTCGGCCCGACCCTCGGTGCCAGTCACCAGATGTGGCAGATGAACGAGGTCAACAAGCTCATCTGGCCGTCCACCAACGGCGTCGGCTACACCGACGAGGCCGCGTGGAACCAGACCGTCGAGATCAGCCAGCAGACCCCGAACCTCGAGGGCACCACGGTGCTCACCGCGGCGCCTGACGCCGGGGCGTACACCAACGAGATCGTCGAGGCCGCTTGGGCCCTCGCCGGTGCCGGCGGTGTCGACCTGTTCGGTGAGGGCTACTCGCCGATGTCGGTCACCCTCAACGAGGGCGGGAACTGACGCGACACATCTGATCGGTGTGGGGTCGACTCGACCCCACACCGACACGATTCGGAGATGGGGCCCGGTTCGCCGGGCCCCATTGCCGTTTTCGGACTCAGGAGGCCGGACGGAACGGAATGGTGGCCCGCGTCATCAAGGTGTAGGTGTCGGCGATGGCGGCCTCGCGGTGGTCGCGCTGCGCCTCGAGGCGACGGGGGTCGTTGACGACCGCCATGAACGCGCGTCGTGACGGGAACTCGTTGAACCGGACCTGATGCCAGCGGCGACCGTCCCCGAGGATGGTGCCCTCGACGGAGAACCATCCACCGATCCGAATCCCCTGAGCGGCCGCTGACTCGGCCGCCACCCGCTGATAGGCCGACATGTGCTCGGGGGTGCGCTCGGCGCCGTCCGGGTCGTGGAACGACAGCACATGGATCACCATCAGCGGGCCGTCGTCGTCGGTCGGCGGGTGAGGCACCGCCGCCCAATCGACCTCCTCCATGTCCTCGGGAAGCGCCGGCACCGCCATCGGTACGCAGCCCATCACGATGGTGGCCGCCATACCGGCCTCCTTGTGCACGTGGCGCTCGCGGAAGTCCGACCGCGACTGCATGTCGATGAAGGCACGCCGAGTCGGATACCTGACCACCGCCACGCGGTCCCAGGCCGGACCGGTGCCGAGCGCCTGCGTCTCAACATCGGCCATGAAGGAGACCTCGGCGCCGATGTCGGCGAGCACGTCGAGCGGGGCGTACCGGTCATCGGCCTCACGGCCCGACACCGCTACGCCAGCGCCCCCGTCACCGGCGCCGCCATAGTCGGCGACCTGTCGATACTTCATGAGGTTGACCATCCAGATCGGCCCGTCGTCATCGGGTGACCGGGTGGCGAGGTGCAGGCCGTAGTCGCGGTCGACGATGCCGTAGGAGGGGTCGCGACTCACGACGGTGCCCTCCGGGCCACGATGCCGACCAGCTCGCGCGCCACCATCGGCGCCGCGTTCTGGTTCTGGCCAGTCACCAGGTCACCGTCGACCACCCAGTGGTTCGCGAGCACATCGCGGCGACCCGAGCGGCTCTCGAACAGGGCGCCGGCGGCGCGAAGGTCGCGCTCGGGATGCATCGGCGTCGAGGTGATGCCGAGCTCGCGCACCTGCTTGTCGGTCACCGCGCTGATCCGTCGACCGGTGACGAACGGTTGGCCCTCAGCGTCGCGGGCTCTGAGCAGTCCGAGCGGACCGTGACACACCCCGCCGATCGCCGTGCCGGAGGCGATGGCCTCGGTCATCCGGTCGCCGAGCACCTCGGAGGTCCCGAGATCGAAGGCCGCTCCCCAGCCGCCGGCCAGGTAGACGATGTCGTAGTCGTCCATGTCGAGATTGCCGACCGATCGAGAGTCGGTCATCGCGCCGCGGAGCACCGGATCGGCGAGGAACCGAGCGTCGGCCGCGGTGCGGAGCGCCGGCTTGAGCGACAGCGGATCGACCGGTATGACCCCTCCGAGCGGGCTCGCCACGTCCACGCTCATCCCGGCGTCGACGAAGACGTAGTAGGGCACCGTGAGCTCACTCGAGAACACCCCGGTCGGACGGCCGACGTCGAGGTGGGCGTGGTTCGTCGCGATCACGAGCGCGCGTCGCCCCGAGAGATCGGCGGTGACCGGTGTCAGGTCATCAGGATGCACGCCGAGGCGCGTCAAGAGGCGGCGCACGGCGAGAGCGGGTCGCGGAGCGACCGGGCGCACCGGGTTGCGACGCTCGGCGATCCGCTGAGCGACCCGTGAGCGCACCCGTTGACGAACCTGCGTTCTGATCATCTCCGCCGGTGGGAGCAACGGCACCTTCCCGACCGTCGTCAGGCGGCT
>JAURCL010000003.1 GCA_030828465.1 Acidimicrobiales bacterium
TCCATCACAAAGGGATCGCCCTGATCCTCATAAACGAGACGCACCCAACCGGAACGGACCGCGAGGAACTGGAAGCGCACATCATGGAAATGCACGTCATCGGGCACCACGCCACCGGCCGGAACCGCGATATGGCTCGCCACGAACCGGCCGTCCCAACGATCGGGAATCAGATCCCGGTAGTGCATGCCGGCCCGACCGGTGTGCCAACCATGGCGATCATCGCCACGCGACAACGCCACCGGGGTGCGGCGCAAGCGAACTCGATCACCGTCGGCCGTCTCAAGCAACGCCTCCGCCGGATCATCCGCCGGACGGATCGTGAGCAGCCGCGCCCCACCATCGCGCAACGCCGCGAGCGACGTCGCGAAATCGAGGGTGTCGATGGTGCGCTCAGACACCGGGTGTGACCTCAGTAGTCGATACCGCGCTTCGCGCGGATGCCCTGCTGATAGGCGTGCTTGATCTCGGTCATCTCGGTCACCGTGTCGGCCACGTCGACCAACTCAACCGGAGCGTCACGCCCCGTCACCACCACGTTCACGTGCTCGGGACGCGACCGGATCGTCTCGACCACCTCCGCCACATCGACCCAGCCCCAAGTGCACAGATACGTCAACTCATCGAGCACCACCAGGCGATGCTCACCGGCCTCGATCACCGCTTTCGCCGCCGCCCACCCGGCCGCCGCATGAGCGCGATCGGTCTCGAGGTCGTTCGAATCCCAAGTGAACCCGTCACCGAAGGACTGCCACTCGACACCGAGCTTGCGGCCGATGACCTCCTCCCCGACCTTCCACTCACCGCTCTTGATGAACTGCACCACCGCCACCGGCCAATCGAGGGCGAGCGCGCGCACCATCACCCCGAACGCCGACGACGACTTTCCCTTGCCGTTACCCGTGTGCACCAGCACCAGCGACGGCACCGAACGCAAGCCGTCAGGACGAGGATCCTCAGTCAGCGGCTGGTCATCGGCGCCGTGCTCATCGAGGGCGGCTGTGGGGGAGGGGTCAGCGGTCATGCCCGGCCGAGCATAGGTGTCACCCCGAGGACCATGTCCGACCCTGCCCGTCTCGCGCGGTAACCCGCGATGACCGGCCGCGACACGAGGCGGTGCTACGTTGCCGACGTCACGTTGATGTGCGAAGTCCGGTGAGATCCCGGCGCTGTCCCGCAACGGTGGTTCCGGCTGGCAAGCCAGTCCGGACGAGCCCGGTCGACCATCGGTGTGCGCGAAACCAACCCTCGAGGCAAGGGAGGTTCGCAGGCTGGCAACAGCCCTCGACCCGACTTGACCTCCGGAACAACGGAGGCATTCACATGACCCGAAAGGCAGTTGCCGGTCTCATAGCCGGCCTCGCCCTTGTTGCCGCCTGCGGCAGCGACCCCGAACCCGTCGCTGAACCGGCCACCGAGCCGGCGCCGTCCACCACCGAAGCCGAGTTCTCCGAACCCGCGGCCGACCCGCCCGCCGAGGCTGAGGCCGAGGCGACCGAGGAAGCCGTCGAGGCGGATTCCGAGGCTGAACCCGACGCTGAGGAGACCTACCCCTCGCGAATCGTGTCGCTCTCGCCGACCGCCACCGAGATGCTCTACGCCATCGGCGCCGGCGACCAAGTCATCGCCGTCGACGACTTCTCGAACTACCCAGCCGAGACCGCCGACAAGATGCCCGGCATCAGCGGCTACGACCCCAACGTCGAAGCGATCCTCGCCCTCGAACCCGACCTCATCGTCACCGAGGGCTCCAACCCCGACCTGATCGAGCAGATCGAACGAGTCGGCATCGCCCACTGGGCCGGCCCCGCCGCCGTCGGACTCGACGACGTCTACGCACAGATCGAGCAACTCGGCGCCGCCACCGGCCACCTCGACACCGCCGTCGCGCTCACCACCGACATGGCGACCCGCGTCGACGCCGTGCTCACGCGCATCGCCGAACTCGACAACGAGCCGCTCAGCTACTACCACGAGCTCGACCCCACCTACTACTCGGTGACCTCCGAGACGTTCATCGGCACCGTCTACCGCCTCCTCGGCCTCGTCAACATCGCCGACGCCATCGAAGAGGAGTCCTACGGCTACCCGCAGCTCTCCGCCGAGTTCATCCTCGAGGCCGACCCCGACCTCATCTTCTTGGCCTGCACCAAATACTGCGGGGAGACCATCGACACCGTCGCCGCCCGACCCGGCTGGGACACCCTCGCCGCCGTCGCCAACGGCAACGTCATCGAACTCGACGACGACATCGCCTCGCGCTGGGGACCGCGCATCGTCGACCACCTCGAACAGGTCGTCGAAGCTGTCGAAGCCGTCGTGGCGGGGGCAGCCGCCGCCGCATGAGCGAACGGGCGCGACCCGCCACCGGCCGGCTCCCCGGCACGGTCTGGATCCCGGCCTCGGCGATGCTGCTCATCATCGTCGCCGTCGCCGGGGCCATGATCGGCCCCGCCGGACCCGACTGGTGGCGGGTGCCCCTCGCCCTCGCTGAACGCATCCCGCTCCTCGACCGCCTCGGCATCGACTCCGGGGTCACCGAACGCGAGTGGTCCATCATCTGGAACATCCGCATGCCGAGAGTGGTGCTCGCCGGCATCGTCGGCGCCACCCTCAGCCTCGGCGGAGCCAGCTACCAAGGGGTGTTCCGCAACCCCCTCGTCGACCCATACCTGCTCGGAGCCGCCGCCGGCGGCGGCCTCGGCGCCACCCTCGTCATCGCCACCTGGGGTGGCCTCGGCGACGACTGGATCATCGACCCCGTCCCCGTCGTCGCCTTCGTGTTCGCCCTCGGCACCGTCGCCGTCACCTACGTGGTCGGCGCCTCCTTCGGCGGACTCCGCACCACCAGCACCCTCGTGCTCGCCGGCGTCGCCATGGTGTCGCTGATGACCGCCATCCAAACCTTCGTGCTGCAACGCAACTCCGACGTCGTCCGCGAGGTCTACAACTGGATCCTCGGACGACTCTCCACCGCCAGCTGGAACGACGTCGGGCTCGTGCTGCCGTATGTCACCGTGTCAACGGTCATCTTGTTCCTCCACCGCCGCCACCTCGACGTGCTGCGTGTCGGCGACGACGAAGCCACCGCCCTCGGAGTGCCCGTGGCCCGGGTGCGCCTCGTGGTCGTCATCGCCGCCACCCTCGGCACCGCCGCCGTGGTCGCCGTCAGCGGCCTGATCGGCTTCGTCGGACTCGTCGTGCCGCACATGGTGCGACTCATCGCCGGAAGCAGTTACCGCGTCGTGCTCCCCATGACCATCACCTTCGGCGCCGCTTTCCTCATCCTCGCCGACATCCCCGGGCGCACCCTGTCGGCACCGGCAGAAGTGCCGATCGGCGTGGTCACCGCCTTCATCGGCGCCCCGTTCTTCATCGTGCTGTTGCGCACCCGGCAGGTCACCCGATGAGCTCGATCGAATTCCGCGAGGTCGGCGTCCGCTACGGGCGCACCCACGCCGTCCGGAACTTCAGCGCCTCGATCCGCACCGGCGAATGGCTCGGCCTCATCGGCCCGAACGGCGCCGGCAAATCCTCGCTGCTGCGGGCCACCGTCGGCATCCACCGACACAGCGGCGACATCATCGTCGACGGATCATCGCTCACCCTGCGCAGCCGCACCCGTCGCGCCGCCCTCATCGCCCACGTCCCCCAAGACCCGATCCTCCCCGACGACATGACCGGCGGCGACTACGTGCTGCTCGGGCGAACCCCCCACGTCGGCTACTTCGGCGCGCCCACCCGCCACGACCGCGCCATGGTCGACGACGTCATCGAACGGCTCGACCTCGGCGGCCTCGCCCCCCGGCGCCTCGGGCAACTCTCCGGTGGGGAACGCCAACGCCTCGTGATCGCCCGCGCCCTCGCCACCGAAGCACCCATCCTGCTGCTCGACGAACCAACCAGCGCCCTCGACATTGGCCACCAACAACAAGCCCTTGAACTCGTCGCTCGACTCCGAGCCGAACATGGACTTACCGTGATCTCTGCCATGCACGACCTCACCCTCGCGGGCATGTACGCCGACCGGCTCGCCCTCTTGCACGAAGGCACCGTTGTCGCCGAAGGAGGCGTCGACGAGGTTCTGCACGCCGACACGCTGGCCGAGTTCTACGGTGTTCGCGTGACCGTCCACCGCGACCCCGACGGCACCGTCGTCGTCATCCCGCGTCGCGAACACCTGTGACCGTTCCCGCCTCCATCGTCCGCGACACCGGCGGATGCCGCGAGTCGCACGCGAACCTCGTGGCCACCCTCACCGGCCTCGACAACCTCGACCCGACTCGGCCGAGCCGCCTGCCCGGCTGGAGCGTCGGCCATGTGCTCACCCACCTCGCCCGCAACGCCGACAGCCACGTCGACATGCTCGACGGACGCCCGCAATATCCGAGCCTCGAGCGGCGCAACACCGACATCGACACCGGGGCCAGCCGCGACGCCGACACCCTCATCGACGACGTCGCGACCAGCATCACCCGACTCGAGGCCGCCTGGGACGCCTGCAGCGACTGGGACTTCACCGCCACCACGCTGTCGGGCACCCGTCCCGGCGTCAGCCTGCCGCTGCTGAGATGGCGCGAAGTCGAGGTGCACCGCGTCGACCTCGGCCTCGGCGACGACCTCGACAGCGACCTCGCCACCATGAACCCGGCCTACGTGCGCATCGACCTCCACCACCTCGAGATGATGTGGCGGGCCCGCCGCCCGATGGGGCTCACCCCGCTGCCCGCCGTCGTGCTCGCCGAACCCCCGCACCGACGCCTCGGCTGGTTCATGGGTCGCATCGACATCGACGGGGTCGAGCCCGCCGGCATGATCTCCTGATCACCGGTCGGCACCGGCCGAGGTCACGAACGTCGCCAACGCCGTCGACGATGCCACCAGCGAGGTGATCGCCGACATCGCCACCCGTCGCGCCCCATCGGAGGCGGCCGACACGAAACCGTCGACGAGCTCGCCGAGTCGACGCCAGATCGCCACCGGCACCGCGGCGAGACCGAGTCGTGAGTGCAGGTCGGGGCGCTCGGCCACCGCGGCCAACAACGACACCGCCTCGGCATCACGCAGACGCTCCACGAACGTCGCGTCGTCGAGACCATTCGGCCCTGGCAGAACACCGAGTGTCGCGTGCAGAGCCGCCGACCCTGCCCAAGCCACCGCCCGCGCCTCGGGCACCACCAACGAGGCGAGCGACGCCGCCCAGGTCGTGGCCGAACGTCCCCGTGACACCGACATCGCGTGAGCGAGGTCACCACGAAGATGTCCCTCCACCCGCACCGAATCGATCAGATCGACCGCGCGATCCACCGGAGCCAGACGAGCCGCCATCGTCGCCGCCAGGGTCTGCTCACCGGTCGGTTCGGCAGCCAACGCCGAGGCGATCGACCGGTCACGCCAGGCACCAATCCCGACCCCGAGCGCCAATCGCGCCGGCGCGTCAGCCAACACCTGACCCAACAGCGCCCGAATCCGGTCGCCATCAGCGATGACCCGGGTGACACCTCCGGCCTCGACGGCGACCACCTCCCGGTCGATCACCGGGCCGAGCAGATCGAGATGAGCCACCAACGCCGCAGCTGCCCCACGACGAGCCCCCGTCGACAAACCCGCGCCAGCCGCGGCCTCAGCCAACATGCCCACCTCAGCGAGATCGAACGAGGCGCGCGCCGCCACCACCCGCTCCACCGCATCGGCATCGAGACCGCGCTCGGCGAGCAGGAACGACATCGTCTCGGCGTCGAGACCGGTCGCTACCGCGACGAGATCGTCGCGGGCCGCTACCCCGAGCAGTAACCGCTCCACCACCACTAATCGGCGAGCGTCGTCACCACCGGGCAGCGCGGGTCGACCCGCGGCCAGCACCGCCTCATCGAGCAGCGAAGCCGCCACCGACGGCTCCACCACCGACACCGCCATCGCCATTCGCTCGGTGATCGACGCGGCCAGCGGAGCAGCGCTCGCCATCGCCAACACCGCATCCGATGGTGACCACTCATCGAGCAGACGACTCGCCGCCACCGCCTCGAGCATCGGCACCCAGTCGCCGCGCACCCGGTCGCGCAGCGCCCGCACCGCCATCGCCAACCCACCGACCATCGGGTCACCCTCCCGGGCGCACCAGGCCGACAGATCAGCGTCGAGATCGGTCACCCGAGACTGGAGTCGCGTCAGGGCGTCGACGTCGAACCACCACCCCCTCACAGCGGGGACCGCTCGAGATCATCAGCGCGCCGCTCCAACCCAGCCGCCAATGACTCAACCCGAGCCGCCTCCTCGGCGACACGGGTGAGCGCCACCCGGAGATCGCCGACCAGACGGTCCACCCGCGGCGACGACCAAACCGACCCGTCGGAGGTGACCAAGGCCGCCACCTCGAAGCCGCGCGCCGACAACGCCGCCCGACGCAGCCCCGCCGCGCGATCCCGAAGCGCCGCGGCCTCCACCGATGACATCGCCGAGTGGGCATCCTCGGCGACGGGCCTCGGCAGGTCAGAGCAGCCGGATCACATCGTGATGGGGGAGACCAGTCGAGAGATCGACATAGCCCTCACCGAACACCTCGAAGCCGCGCGAGGTGTAGAAGTCGAGTGCCGTATCGCGAGCCCGAGCCCACACCAGACCAGCCCCGTCGGAACGCATCCGCTCGACGCCGGCCGCGAGCAGCAACGACCCGAGTCCGGTGCCCGCCAACGACGGCTCCACCGCCATACCCCGCAACTGGACACCAGCCAGTGCCGGGCGATCCGGATGGCGCCGATCGAACCAACTCGACACCGCCACCACATCGCGGTCAACCATCACGCCGAGATGCACCGCTCCGTCGTCACCATCGAAGTCGACCGAGGTCGTGACCGTGCCGACACGCAGCACCCGACGCCGTAGATCATGCGTGTCAGCCGCCGAGAGCTCAACGACCCTCACGCGCGCGACCCCAGATCGAGCAACGACACCGAACGATCCGCCACCAGCTCCGCCTCGGCGCGGTCATGGGTGACCCACAGCGTCGTCGTGCCCGAGGCCCGCAATACCGAACGCACGTCCACCGCGAGCCGATCATGCAGATCGGCGTCGAGACCGGTCAGGGGCTCATCGGCGAGCAGCACCGTCGGCCGCGGAGCGAGGGAACGAGCCAACGCCACCCGCTTCGCCTCACCACCCGACAACGTCGACACGTCCCGACCACCGAAGCCGTCAAGACCCACGGCGGCCAACACCTCAGCGACCCGAGCCTCACGCTCACCGCGCTCCACACCAGCCATCTCAAGGCCGAACGAGACGTTGCCCGCCACATCGCGATGGGGGAACAACTGCTCATCCTGGAAGACCATGCCGACCGAACGCCGATGGGTCGGCACCGCCGTCACATCGACTCCATCGACCAGCACCCGACCCGAGTCCACGTCGACGAGACCAGCCACCACCCGCAACAACGTCGACTTGCCCGACCCCGACGGACCGAACACCGCCACCACCTCACCAGCGGTCACCTCGAGGGACAACCCATCGAGCACGCGCCGGCCCGCAAGCGACACCGACACCGACTCGACCGCCAGCATCAATGCCCCACCCGATCGTCACGCCACCGGTCGATGAGCACCACGATCAGCATCGTGGCAGCCGCCAACACCACCGCGAGCGCATGACCCTGCGCGCGGAACGACCCACCGGTGCGAGCCAACATCCGCTCGATCACCACCGGCAAGGTCTCCGAACCCGACCGCGACAACAGACTCGTCGCCCCGAACTCGCCGAGGGACACCGCCGCCGCCAACCCGGCGCCTGCCGCCAGTGGTCGCCGCAACGCCGCCCCCACCGTCACCCACCAGGCCCGTACCGGTGACGCCCCGAGCGTCGCCGCCGCAGCCCGCAGATCACCCGGTACCGACCGAACCGCCGCCACCGCTGGACGCACGACGAACGGCACCGCCACCACCGCATGACCGAGCGGCACCATCCACCACGACGCCCGCCAGTCGAATACCCCCGAATCGAAGGTGATCAACAGCCCGAGACCGACCGTCACCGCCGACACCCCGAGCGGCAACGCGAGACCAGCGTCCAGCCAGGCCCCCGAGCGACCCGTCACCGAGATCACCGCCACGGCGAGACCACCAAGGACGACCGCGAGCACCGTCGCCACCACCGCCGACATCAACGACGCCGACAACGCCGCCAACGGATCCAACCCGAGGCGCAACCCTGGACGGATCTCATCGGACCCGAACGCCCGCCACCCGGCGAGTGAGAACCCCCCATCGGAGCGGAACGATCCCCACACCAACGCGACCAGCGGAGTCGATGCCAGCGCCGCCACCGCGACCACCGGCGCCAACGACCACGCGCCCGGAACCGGTGACAACATCGAGCGACCACGCAGACCGCGACTCCGCTGCATCCGTGACGTCACCACCAACACCGCGGCCAACACCACCACCTGCAACACGCTCAACACCGCCGCCCCCGAGACGTCACCGAGACGGATCGCACGACGCCACACCTCCACCTCGATCGTCGACGACGACAGATCACCGAGCACCCGCACCACCCCGAAGGAGGTGAACGAGAACAGGAACACCACCGCGGCCGCCGACCACAACGCCGGAGCCACCAACGGCAATGTCACCCGCAGTGCCACCTGCATCCGAGAGGCGCCCAAGGTGCGGGCCGCGTCCTCTAGGCCGACCGGCACCGGCGCCACCGCGACCGTGCGCACCACCACCGCCAAGTTGAACACCACATGGGCGACGATGACTGCCGACGCCCCCCGAGCCCACTCACCCGGCAACACCACCTGCACCCCAGCGGCCAACACCACCGTCGGGAGGACGAACACCGCGGTCAAGCCACCGATGAACACGGCGCGTCCCCGGAACCGGTGACGGGCCACCACCATCGCCGGCCACACCCCGATCACCACCGTCACCGCGGTCGACACCACCGCCTGCCAGAGCGAGAACCACACCACCTCCCAGACGCGCTCGTCACCGAGCGCACCCGACAACGCCCCAGCGTCGAGCGTCGAGATCACGAGGTTCACCGCCGGCACAACGACGAGCGCCACCACCGCGACCGACGGCGGGACGGCCGCCGCCGCGACCGCCCAGCGGGGGAGCCGGTTCAGCGACCGACGACGCTCGCCCAACGCTCCAGCCAGTCGGCCCGCGAGGCATCGACCACCGCCGGATCAGCCACCACCGGAGCGTCGGGTACCACCGCGAACTCGGTGAACACCGGATCGAGCTTGACCGAGGGATCCACCGGGAACACGTAGAGATCATTCGCCACATGACGCTGGAAATCGGCGCTGGCCAAGAAGTCGACCAGAGCGCGCGCCGCCTCGGGGCGCTCGGTGCCGCGCAGCACCCCGGCGAACTCGACCTGACGGGTGCAAGTGCCCTCGGCCACCCCCGTCGGCGGCGTGTCGCGCTCCGGATCGAAGAGCACCTCATAGGGCGGCGACGAGCCATAAGAGACGACCAGAGGACGATCGCCACCGGCGCGGGTGAACGCCCCGTAATAGGCCTCCTCCCAATCGTCGGTCACCAGCACGTCGTTGGCGACCAACGACTCCCAATAGGCCGGCCACTCATCACCGAAGGTCACCACCGTGCCGATCAAGAACACGAGCCCCGGCGAGGACGAGGCCGGATCCTGCACGGCGAGCAGACCCCGATAGGCCGGATCAGCGAGATCAGCGAAATTCACCGGAGGATCGACGCCCGCGGCCGCGAGCGCGTCGATGTCGTAGTTGACGCACACATCGCCGAAATCGACCGGGGTGACGAGATCATCGGGCACCAACGCCATGAGCGCCGGGTCGATCACCGCGGCAGCGGGGGAGCGGTGCGCCTCGAACACCTCGGCCTCCACCGCCCGCGACAGGAACGTGTTGTCGACCCCCCACATGACGTCACCCTCGGGGTTGCCGGCCGTCAACGCTGCCTTGGCGACCATCGTGCCGGTGTCGCCAGCCACCACGATCTCAACCGCGATGCCGGTGTCGGTCGTGAACGCCGCCAACGCCTCGTTCGCGCCCGTCCCCTCCACCGGGAACGACGAATAGGTCACCAGACGCACCGGGCCCTCAGCATCAGCACCCGAGCAGGCCGCGAGCAGCGAGACCGCGGCGAGAGCGATCGCGAGCCGCCTCACGACCCCACCTGCCAGAACAACGAGACCACCCCGGTCGACACCGACACCTCGACGACCTCATCGAGAGCGACATTGCTGACACCGAGCCCCGACATCGCCTCGAGATCAGCCCGCTCGAGCGGCCACCGCGTGCCCGAGAGCGACACCCCCGCGCAGGGGCCGTGCAGAGCGAGTAGCGACACCGTCGACCCCGGGGTGACCGCCACCCGGGCGCGACCCGGACCCTGCACCACCCGCACCCGCTGACGACCCCACCAGGCCTCGAGCACCGGGACGCTCGTGAGGGCCACCTCGCCGAGCGCCCCGATCGCTGCCAGCGTGTGATCGATCCGATCACCCCCACCGGACATCAAGACGATCCGCGACGGGTCGAGACCGACCGCGTGACGCAACGCCAACTCGGTGTCGGTGGCGTCCTTGTCAACCGGGTGACGCTCGATCGCCGAGTTGCCCTCGGCCCAGGCGAGACCTTCCGCCGAAACCGAATCGAGATCGCCGATCAGCACCGTCGGGGTGAGCCCCGCCGAACGCGCGTGATCGAGACCCGAATCCGCCGCCATGATCACCGCGCCGTCGGGCACCGCGGCCACCGCATCGGGATGGAGCGCGTCACCGCCGATCACCAGCACCACCGTCGGCCCACCGACCGGGTCGACATCAGGGAACGACGTCCCCTCCAACAGATCACTCATCCTCATCTCCCTCCGCCGGCATTACCCGGATCAGGTCGTGGGTCGGTGGAAACCACCCTCTCAGCCCGCTCGGCGAGCTCCCCAGTTCAGTTGTGACATGTCGCCCAAGCGACGACGACGAACTTACCCGCTCATCCCCCGACGAACGAGGCGAGCGCTGCCTCGGCGCCGCCGAGGTCGTCGCGATCGAGCGCGGTCAGACGGCTGATGTACGACACCGAGACGAACCCGGCCTCGACCGCGCCACCATCGGAATCCGGTGGCAACTGCGCCGCCTCGCCGTAATCGAAGGCCACCTTGAACGACCCCTCCTGACCCTCGATCGGATTGAGGGTCGCCGAGGACATCCCACGGATCGGCTTCGCGTCGATCGAGGTGCGTCGCCACCCGAGCAGATCAGCCGACGCCACGTTCGGCACGTTGATGTTCGCCACCACCGGCTCGGCGGGAAGACCATCGGCGATGAGGCCACCCACATAGACCGACGCCACCTCAGCTGCCGTATCCCACTGCTGGCCGACGAGCATCTCATCCCAAGCCTGGCCCTCGACCCCCCAACCAGTCACCGCCTGAGAGACCGCCACACCATTCCAGCCACCGTTGCGAGCGGTCAGACAGGCGCCGACCGTGCCCGAGTGATACACCGAGCGTCCGACGTTCGCCCCTGGGTTGATACCCGACACGACGAGATCGAACGGACCACCGAACGCGCCGAGACGGGCAAAGAACACACACAGTGCCGGAGGGCCCGACACCGCCCATGACTCATCGATCCCGTCGACGGTCGCCTGGTGCACCTCGGGCTGCATCAGATGGATCGCGCCGACCGCCGCACCCGCCCCGGAGAACTCGCGGTCGGGAGCTACCACCACCACATCGCCGTGAGCGGTCATCGCCCGAGCGAGCCGGTGGAGACCCACCGAGGAGATGCCGTCGTCGTTGGTCACCAGAATGCGCACCCACCCTTCCTACCGGACGCGGGTGAACCCCGGGTAAATCCGGCCTCACCGACCGGCCACGGCACGGGCCTCGACGCGCTGACCGGTGACCACCACCAACACCAGCCCCGCCATCACCAAGACCATGCCGGGAACCTGCGCCAACACGATCGACTCGCCGAGGAACACCCAAGCCCAGAACGTCGCCTGAGCCGGCTGCGACACCTGGATCACCCCGACGGTCACAATCGGCACCGAACGCTGGGCGTAGACCAACAACGAGTGCCCCACCATCCCCGTCAGCACCGCGAGCACCGCGATCGCCACCCAGGTCTCACCCGAGGCGGGCCAGAGCGAGTCGCTCGTCACCACCGCCACCGGCGTCGCCGTCACCATCGCGACCGGCATGAGGATCGCCACGAAGTCGAGCGTCCCCACCCCGCGAGCACGAGCCCGCTTCGTGAACGCCAGATACCCGACGAACCCGAGCATCCCACCGACCGCCAGCACATCACCGGCCACCGTCGCCACCCCGTCATCGGAACCGAACCACAACACCACCACGAGGCCGAGAAAGCTCAGGGCGCCCCAACGAAGCGAACCCCTCGCCGGGTGCTCACCGAAGATCACGAGGCCGAGCGGCGCGAGCGCGAGCGGCGCCAAGGCGACGATGAACTGGCTGTGCGCCACGCTCGTGCGGGTCACCGACACGAACATCAACGAGATGTTCAGCCCGAAACTCAACGCCGCCGGCACCACCGCCGCCCAGGTCGCCCGCGACGGCAACGGACGGCCCCGCAACCGCAGCACCAACAGCACCGACCACCAGATCGCTGTCGACGCGGCGAGACGCCACCACGCGATCACCGACCCCGAGGTCCCCGGCCACTTGATCACCGAGAAACTCAGACCGAAACAGGTGACGGCACCCACCATCGCCAACTGGCCGATGAGCGAATGACCCGTCACCGACCGGAGCCGGCCCGGAGTCGACATCGTCAGACCCCGCCGATCGAGAGCCAGGCCTCAGCGACCGACGCATCGCCGACCACATCGAGATCGGCTCCGCCGAGCGCGGCCGCGACCCCACGACGCCCCCACAGCGCGAGCAGCACATCCGCCGCGGCCCCGCGGATCGCGGCATCACCCTTGGCGTGCTGACGGGTGAGCGCGAACCCGTCGCCCTCCGGCACCACCAACCACTCACCGGCCACATCGGTGCAATGAATGTGCAACGACCCCGTCGGCACCGACGCGCGACCCGACCCGAGAATCCTCACCAACGCCGCCGAGAGATACTCGTCGACACCGTCGGAGGCGAGCACCGCATCGATCGGCGCCACCTGATCGACCGCGCTCTCCACATCGACCCGGTGCACCGAGGTCTCATGAGCCAGCCGACGCTGCCAACTCGACACCGTCTGCGGAACCCGGAACGGCAGGAACGCCGGCGCACCCGGATCCGACGACCTGAGCACATCGACGAGCGCATCCGCGCCCTGAGCGAACCAGTGAGCGAGCCCCTCGGCATCGACCGGCCCATCCGGAGTCGACACCGAGTCGCGCTCGGCCATCGCCCCGAGACGCACACACTCGGTCGCCCAACGATGCACCCAACCGAGATGACGAACCGCGGCGCCGAGATCCCACCCATCACACACCGGAACCGGCGCGTCGAGAGCGGCGGATCGACACACTTCGGCCACCCGGGCCGAATCTGAAGCAATCGATGCGACGTAGATCTCCGAGCCGAGAAACGGCCCATCGGCGGTGGGGGACGGATCGACCGGCATGGGACTCGACGGTAGCCTGAGGGTTATGTCCCCCCTCGACGCCACCGCGACCGAGAGCGCGCCCGGAACAATCATCGAGATCACCGCCGGCGCCCTCGACGTCATTCGCGGACTCCGCGCCGACGAGACCGACCCGGACACCCTCGGGCTTCGCATGGCCATCATCTCCGGCCCCGGCGAGGACTTCCGCTACGACCTCAGCTTCGACGAGTACCTGAAAGCCGGGTTCACCGATGAGGTCCGCACCATCGACGGGCTGAAGATCATCATTCCCGCCGACTCTGTCGAACTCCTCACCGGCGCCACCCTCGATCACACCGAGAGCCAGGGGCTCGTCATCCGCAACCCCAACAGCCCGCGGCCGATGGTCATTGACGGCCTCACCACCGATGACGCGCTCTCCGCCGAGATCGAAGCCATCGTCTCCACCGAGGTCAACCCCGCCCTCGCAGCCCACGGTGGATTCGTCGCCTACGTCGGACATGACGGCGACGGCATCGCCTACATGACCATGGGCGGCGGCTGCCACGGCTGCTCGATGAGCAAGACGACCATGATGGAAGGCGTTCAGACGATGATCGTCGAAGCGATTGAACCCATCACCGCGGTGCGCGACCTCACCGATCACACCACCGGGTCGAACCCGTACTACGCCTGACCGGAACGGTCAGAGCAACGGCGAGAGATCGCCCCAGAGGTCGTCGACGTCCTCGAGGCCGACCGACACCCTGAGCAGGCCGTCTGTCACCCCGATCGCCCGGCGATCGTCCTCGGACAGCGACACATGCGTCGTCGATGCCGGATGACAGAGCAGCGTCTCGGTGCCACCGAGAGACGTCGCCCGCCGCAGCAAAGCGACGCCGTCATGCACACGACGGGCCGCCTCGAGGCCACCCGCCACTTCGAACGACAGCATCGAACCCGTCGAGAGCATCTGTGAGCGCACCAGGGCCGCCTGCGGATGCGAATCGAGGCCGAGATGGTGCACCGCCGCCACCGAGGGATGCTCCTCAAGCTGCCTCGCCAACCCAAGCGAGGTCGCCGACTGACGGGTAAGCCGCACATCAAGGGTGCGAAGGCCCCGCACCGCCGCCTGCGCATCAGCCGGCGACGCCACCGAGCCGTGCAGCACCGAATAGGCCCACACCGCCTCGATCAGGTCGCGCTCACCGGCGATCACTCCGAGGGTGACGTCGTTATGGCCGGAGATGCCCTTCGTCGCCGAATGCACCACCAGATCCACACCGAAGTCGAGAGTGCGCTGACCGAGCGGCGTCGCGAACGTCGCGTCCACCACCGTGAAGGGCCCCGTGATCGACCCGAGCGCCGCGAGATCAGTGACACCGAGCAACGGATTCGACGGCGACTCGACCAACACGACCGTCGTACGACCCGGGATCACCGCGGCCGCGATCGCCTCGGCATCAGCACCGTCGACGAAGGTCGTCTCCACACCGAAACGCGCCAGCGGGCCACTCAGGAACGCCGAGGTGCCGGCGTACAGCTGGCGGGAGGCCACCACATGATCACCAGAGGAGCACAACGCCAACAGCACCGAGGAGATCGCCCCCATGCCCGAACCGAACGCGAGCGCGTCCTCGGCGCCCTCCAACTCAGCGATCGCCTCCTCGAAGGCCCGCACCGTTGGATTCGAATATCGGGCGTAGAACTCGCCCGGACGAACCCCCGCGGCTCGCCGCTTCGACTCATCGAGATCCGCCGACTCCCACACCGCCGCCGACCACAACGGACCGGCGAGAGCGCGAGCGAAACCGGAGCGCCCCGCCGACACCACGCGGGTGCCGTCGCCACGATCGCCGCCGACAGTCATGGCGCCGTACGGTAACGGCGCGTCAGGCCTACCGAGACCCGTTGATCAGCCAGGAGTGATCACGACGACCGTGTCGCCGCCACCAACGGTGTCACCGGGGGAGACCTTCACCTCGGCGACCGTGCCCGAGACATCAGCCGAGATCTGATTCTCCATCTTCATCGCCTCAAGCACCACCACCGCTTGGCCGGCCTCCACCGTCTGGCCGACCTCCACCATCACCTTGACGATCGTGCCCTGCATCGGCACCGTCACCTGACCGGAGCCCCCGCCGGAGGAACCGCCCCCACCGGACCGTTTCGCCCGCTTCGGCGCCGCAGCCGCCACCCCGACCGTCTCTGGCACCCACATGCGCACCGAGAACCGACGACCGTTCACCTCGACCGTGGTCGTGCGCTCCACCAACGGTTCGGCATCGGAGTCCGGTGCCGCCGCCGGGGTCGCAGACACCCCGGAGAGATCGAGGGTCTGCTCGACCCACTTCGTGGAATGCTCCACCGCCGCGAAATCAGGATGCTCGAGAATCGCGATGTCGGCCGGAATCGTTGTGGCCACCCCCGACACACGCATCTCGCGCAACGCCGTGATCGTGCGCGCGATCGCCGTGTCACGGTCGCGACCCCACACGATCAACTTGCCGACCAGGTTGTCGTAGTACTGGCTGATCTCGTCACCGGACTCGTAACCCGTGTCGAAACGCACCCCGAACCCGCTCGGCGCCGCCAACTCGGTGATCGGACCCGGCGACGGCAAGAACGCCCCACCAGCCGGATCCTCAGCGTTGATACGTACCTCGATCCCCGCACCGGTACGCCGCGCCGCCACCTCATCTTGGGTCATCGGCAACGACTCACCCGCTGCCACCCGAATCTGCCACTCGACGAGATCGATCCCGGTGATCACCTCGGTCACCGGATGCTCCACCTGCAGACGGGTGTTCATCTCGAGGAAGAAGAACTCTCCCTCCTGATAGATGAACTCGACGGTGCCGGCGTTGTAATAGCCGACCGCCTTCGCTGCCTTGACGGCCGCCTCACCCATCGCCTCCTCGACACCATCGGGAAGACCCGGAGCCGGTGCCTCCTCGATCAACTTCTGGTGACGTCGCTGCGCTGAGCAGTCACGCGTCGACACCCACACCACGTTCCCCTGCTGATCGCCGACGATCTGCACCTCGACATGGCGGGGCCAGGTCAGATAGCGCTCGACATACACCTCATCGCGACCGAAAAACGCCTTCGCCTCGCGCTGCGCGCTCGCCATCGCCTCCTCGACCGCTTCGGCCGACTCGACGACTTTCATGCCGCGGCCCCCACCACCGAAGGCCGCCTTGATGCACACCGGCCAACCGAACTCATCACCGAAGGCGCGGATCTCGTCCGGGCCCTTCGCGAACTCGGTGGTGCCTGGAACGATCGGGGCGCCACCGCGCTGAGCGGCCAGACGCGACGACACCTTGTCACCCATCTCGTCGATCGCCGCCGGAGGAGGACCGATCCACGCCACACCCATCTCGGTGATCGCCCGAGCGAAATCTGCGTTCTCGGAAAAGAACCCGTAGCCCGGATGCACCGCGTCGGCCCCCGAGGCGCGGATCGCGTCCAGGATCGCCTCGGTGTTCAGGTAACTCTCCGCCGCCGTCTGCCCGCCGAGGGCGTAGGCCTCATCGGCGAGACGGACATGCAGGGCGTTGCGATCGAGCTCGGAGTACACCGCGACCGTGGCGATCCCCATTTCTCGAGCGGCCCGGATGACCCGGACCGCGATCTCCCCTCGGTTGGCGATCAGGATCTTCGACAGCACGGATGACAATGTAGGTGGCGTGGACCTGCCACCACATCCTCAAGCCGTTCCGGTCAAGGCCCCAGCGCACCTCACCGAGCGTGGATGGCGGCTCTGGCACGTCGACGAGACCGGGAGCACCAACACCGACCTCGCCGCAGCGGCCGCCGCTGGTGCCCCCGACCGCACCGTGCTGCGCACCGACCACCAGACCGCCGGCCGCGGTCGACTCGACCGTCGATGGGACGCCCCACCAGGCACCAACCTGCTGGTGTCAATCCTGCATCGTCACGTTCCCGACCCTCCCGTCGCCCTGACCCACCGCACCGGACTCGCCCTCGTGCGGGCCGTCGTAGCCACCACCGGAGCGAACGCCCGACTCAAATGGCCGAACGACCTGTTGCTCGTTGGCGAAGACGGCGAGACCGGCAAAGCCGCCGGCATGCTCGCCCAGGCCAACCCTGACGGCTCCGTGATCGTTGGCTGCGGTATCAACATCGGCTGGGCACCCGACGGCGCGACCCGACTCGGCGACACCATCACCCCGAGCGAACTCCTCGAAGCGCTCCTCACCGAATTCGACCGACTCGGTGACGACACCGAAGCCGAAGCCGCCTACCGCGACAACCTCGACACCATCGGCCGAGCGGTCCGCGTCGACACGCCAACCGGCGCCATCGAAGGACGAGCCACCGGCGTGGCCGACGACGGCTCCCTCGAAGTGCTCGACGCCTGCGCCGTCACCCACCGGATCGGCGTCGGCGACGTGATCCACCTCCGTCCGGCCTGACCACTAGCGTGCCCTCGTGCCCACGTGGCTCACGAGATCCCCCCTCCCGACGATGTTCGCCGTCGCCGCGGTCGTCGCCGCATCCGGCGCCATCGGCCTCACCGCCGCCACCGGTGACCGCATCGCCGAAGTCGAACGCATCGAAGGTCTCGAGGTCGTCCTCGCCGAGCGACCCGTCGACGACGTCGGCGAACCGATCGAGGTCCCGCCCACCGAGAACTACCTCCTCGTCGGATCCGACTCCCGAGAAGGAATCACCGCCGACGACCCCGACTTCGGCGCCATCGGCGACACCAGCATCGTGAGCGGACGCCGCGCCGACGTGATCATGGTGCTGAGAAGAGAACTCGACGGCGGACTGCACCTGATCAGCCTCCCGCGCGACCTGTGGCTCCGCATCCCCGGCACCGGCGGCTCCAACCGCATCAACTCCGCCTACCGAGGCGGCCCCGAACGCATTGTCGCCACCGTCACCGAGACCCTCGGCATTCCCATCAACCACTACGTCGAGGTCAACTTCGTCGGCTTCCGCGACA
This sequence comes from Acidimicrobiales bacterium, assembly GCA_030828465.1. Taxonomy (GTDB): domain Bacteria; phylum Actinomycetota; class Acidimicrobiia; order Acidimicrobiales; family Ilumatobacteraceae; genus Casp-actino5. The sequence continues at coordinate 18,515 of JAURCL010000003.1, forward strand.
TCGTCAACGAGATCGGTGGCGTGGAGATCTGCTTCGCCCACCCCGCCCGCGACCCGAAGACCGGCCTCGACCAGCAGCCCGGATGCAACACCCTCGACGGCATCCAAGCCCTCGCCTACGCCCGAAGCCGCTCATACCAAGAGTTCCGGGAAGGGGAGTGGCGCACCGACGGCCGCGCCGACCTCGGCCGCATCGAACGCCAGCAACTCTTTATGCGGGCCGCTGCCGACGGCGTCGTGCGGCGCCTCACCGATCAGCCCTTCTCCTCCGGTGAGCTGATTCAGGCGGTCACCGCCTCCGTGCGCGTCGACGCCGCCCTCGAACCCTTCGCCGCCGCCGAGGGCCTCCGCCGCTCCTTCGGCAACGGCTTCACGACCTACAGCCTTCCCGTCTACGGCGACAACGTCGACGGCAACAGCGTGCTGCGGCTCGGAGAGGGCGCCGACACCATCCTCGAGTTCTTCCGCGGCAACACCCCGCCACCGGCCACCGAATAAGGCCGATAGGGCGTCCCCGGCCGGCCGAGTCCCACCGCCACTAGAGTCGACGCCGATGAAGGCGCTGATCCTCGCCGGGGGTGCCGGCACGCGGCTCCGGCCGATCACCCACACCCGGGCCAAACAGCTCGTGCCGGTCGCCAACAAGCCGATCCTGTTCTACGGCATCGAGGCGATGGTCTCGGCCGGCATCACCGAGATCGGTGTGATCGTCGGCGACACCCGCGACGAGGTCATGGCCGCCCTCGGCGACGGCTCCGCCTTCGGCGCCGCCATCACCTACCTCCCGCAGGACCAGCCCCTCGGGCTCGCCCACTGCGTGCTCATCGCCCGCGACTTCCTCGGCGACGACGATTTCGTGATGTACCTCGGTGACAACCTCCTCGAACAAGACCTCGCCGCCTTCGTCGACGCCTTCCGCACCGCCCGCGCCGGCGACCAGCCACCCGACGCCCAGATCCTCCTCAAGCAGGTGCCCGACCCGCACCGCTTCGGCATCGCCGAACTCGACGACCGCGGCGACGTCATCCATCTCGTCGAGAAGCCGGCCGACCCGCCATCAGATCTCGCCCTCGTCGGCGTGTACCTCTTCGACGCCGGCATCCACGAAGCCGTCGCCGCCATCGAACCCTCCCCACGCGGAGAACTCGAGATCACCGATGCCATCCAATGGCTCGTCGACCAGGGACGACGGGTGCGTTGCGAACTCCTCACCGGCTGGTGGATCGACACCGGGAAACTCACCCCGCTCCTCGAAGCCAACCGACTGCTCCTCGAGCGCATCGAGCCGACCGTCGAAGGCACCGTCGACGAGGCCTCCGTCATCGACGGCCGCGTCCACATCGGCGCCGGCGCGACCGTCACCGGATCGACCATCCGCGGTCCTGTCTCGATCGGACCCGGCGCCGTCATCGAGAACGCCTTCATCGGGCCCTTCTCCGCCATCGGCGCCCGCTGCCGCGTCGTGTCGTCTGAGATCGAGCACTCTGTGCTCATGGACGACTCCTCGGTGATCGACGTGCCCCGGCTCGAGGACAGCCTCATCGGATCGCACGCCGAGGTGATGCGCTCGCGCCGCAAACCGCGAGCGCTGCGCCTCATGGTGGGTGACCACTGCCAGATCGACGCCGAATGACCGCCACCCACGGGAGCCGACATGCCTGACGTACTCACCCTCGCTGACGCCATCGGCACCGACATCGCCGGAGTGCGCGTCGTGCAGCCACAGATCCATGGCGACGAGCGCGGCCTTTTCATCGAGACCTACCGTCGCGAGTGGATTCCACAGGCCCGCGAGATGCTGCAGTCGAACCGGTCAAACAAGCAGGCTGGCGCCGTGGTCGGCCTTCACTACCACCTCCACCAGGCCGACTACTGGTACGTGCCCGTCGGCACCGCCCGCGTCGTCCTCCACGACCTCCGCGAAGGTGGACCGACCGACGGGGCAACGGCCTGCTTCGACATCAGCGGCGAGAACCACTGGGGCGTCTACATCCCACCCGGCGTCGCCCACGGCTTCGCCTCGCTCACCGACGTCGTCATGACCTACCTCGTCGACGGCTACTACAACCCCGCCGACGAACTCGGAGTCGCGTGGAACGACCCGGCACTCGGAGCCGACTGGGGAGTCACCGACCCGATCGTGTCCGAACGCGATCGCACCAATCCGCTGCGCGCCGACCTCCCCGAAGGTCGCCGCCCCTACTGGCCGATGCGCACCTGAGGCACCCATGAAGTACTTCGTCACCGGCGGCGCCGGATTCATCGGCTCGAACTACGTGCGTTGGCTCCTCGCCAACACCGACCACCAGATCACCGTCTACGACAAGCTCACCTACGCCGGCAACCTCGAGAACCTGAGCGACGTCCTCGACGATCCGCGCTGCACCTTCGTTCAAGGCGACATCTGCGACCGAGAGGCCGTCGAAGCGAATCTTCCCGGCCACGAGATCGTCGTCCACTTCGCTGCCGAAAGCCACGTCGATCGCTCGATCGTCGACCCCTACGCGTTCGTGCACACCAACGTCTTCGGCACCAACGTGCTCTGCGACGTCGCTAACCGCTCCGAGATCGACCGCTTCGTGCACATCTCGACTGACGAGACCTACGGCTCCATCGACGTCGGGTCGTTCACCGAGACCGACCGGCTCACCCCCCGCTCGCCCTACTCGGCAGCCAAAGCGGGCTCCGACCTCATCGCGCTCTCCTACGTCACCACCTACGGCATGCCGGTCGTCGTCACCCGGTGCTCCAACAACTACGGGCCGTACCAGTACCCAGAGAAGCTCATCCCGCTGTTCACCACCAACCTCCTCGACGGGCTGAAGGTGCCCCTCTACGGAGACGGCGGAAACGTGCGCGACTGGATCCACGTCGAAGACCACAACCGCGCCGTCCAAGTCGTGCTCGAACGCGGCGAGGTCGGCGAGATCTACAACATCGGCGCCCACAACGAGATCACCAACCGCGAGATCACCCACCGCCTGATCGAACTCTGCGGACGCGATGAGTCGTTCATCGAACCGGTCGCCGATCGCCTCGGTCACGACCGTCGCTACTCAGTCGACATCGAGCGGCTCACCGCCCTCGGCTGGAGCCTCACCCGCGACTTCGAGACCGGACTCGCCGAGACCGTCGAGTGGTACCGCGAACACCGCGACTGGTGGGAGCCGCTCAAGGCGAGGACCTGATGCGGGTACTCGTCACCGGCGCCGAGGGCCAACTCGGACGCGACGTCGCGCGCGTCTGCGCCGAAGCCGGCGACGAGGTCATCGCTGCCGGCCGCGACCGGCTCGACATCACCGACCGAGCGAGCGTCCACGCGGCTATCGCCTCCACCCGACCCGACGCCGTCATCAACTGCGCTGCCCACACCGCCGTCGATGCCTGCGAAAGCGAAGAGGAGCGAGCCCACCTCATCAACGGCCTCGCCGTGCGCTGGCTCGCCGAAGCCGTCGATGCCCATGAGAGCCACCTCGTGCAGATCAGCACCGATTACGTCTTCGACGGCACCCTCGACCGGCCGTATCGCGAATGGGACACCGTCAACCCCGCCAGCGCCTACGGACGATCCAAACTTGCCGGCGAAACCGAAGCCGCCGCCATCGGCACCAACTCGGCGATCGTGCGCACCTCCTGGGTGTGTGGCGAGCACGGCAACAACATGGTCGCCACCGTGCTTCGCCTCATCGGCGAGCGCGACCACCTCAGCTTCGTCGACGACCAGATCGGCAACCCCACCTTCACCGCCGACCTCGCCCTCGCCCTGCGCTCCGTCGCTCTCGAACGGCTCAGCGGCATCCACCACCTGACCAACTCCGGGCCCGTTTCCTGGTTCGAGTTCGTCCGCGAGATCGTCAGGGCCGCCGGTCGCGACCCCTCGATGGTCAGCCCGATATCGACCACCGACCTCGCCCCGCCCCGCCCCGCACCACGACCCGCCAACAGCGTCCTCGACAACGCCGTCTGGCGACTCGCCGGACGGGCGCCGCTCCGACACCACAGCGAACCCCTCGCCGAACTCGTGGCGCGCCTCACCGGGTGACGACATGCGCGTCGCCTACACGATGGAGCAGTGCTGGCACGACGTGCCAGGAGGCACCGCTGTCGCCACCCTCCGCGTCGCCGATGAACTGACCGCCCACCACGGCATCGAACTCGTCGGCGTCGCCGGTCGCCACCGCCGGCCACCGGTCACCGGATTCGAACCCACCATCCCCGTCAGCACCGTCCCCCTTGCCCGGCCGCTCCTCTACGACGCCTGGATCCGACTCCGCTGGCCGCTCGTCGAATCCGCCACCGGACCCGTCGACCTCTGCCACTCCACCGCCGGCATCCCCGCCCCCAGCCGCGCGCCGTCGATCGTCACCCTCCACGACATCGCCTTCCTCCGACGACCCGACCGACTCACCCGCCGCGGAGCCCGAGTGCTCACCCGAGCCGTCGACCGAGCCCGGGCCGCGCGACTCATTACCTGCCCCAGTGAGACCGTCGCCGAGGAACTCGCCGGGATCGGCTTCAACCGCGAGCGCATCCGCGTCATCCCCTGGGGAGTCGACCCGCACCACACCACCGACGACCAAATCGAACGAGCCCGAGGCGCACACTCCCTTCCCGAGCGCTACGTGCTCGCCGTCGGCACCCTCGAACCACGCAAGAACCTGCGTCGGCTCATCGAGGCCATGAAAGCCATCGACCTCCCGCTCGTCGTCGCCGGCGCCGACGGCTGGGGTGGGATCGCCCGAGAGCTCGCGGACAGCGCCGACGTGCGCTTCCTCGGACACGTCGACCCCGCCGACCTCCCCGCGATCTACTCCGCGGCCGAACTGCTCGCCTACCCGAGCGAGGACGAAGGCTTCGGACTCCCCGTGCTCGAAGCCATGAGCGCCGGCACACCGGTGGTGACCAGCCACGGCACCGCCACCGAGGACGTCGCCGGGGGAGCAGCCGTACTCGTCGACCCCTACGACACCGCATCCATCACCGCCGGCATCGAAACCGCTCTCGCTGACCGGGACCGACTCATCGAACTCGGAAAGCACCGCGCCGCCGAGCACAGCTGGGCAGCCACCGCCGCAGCAACCGCCGCCGCCTACCGCGAGGCGCTCGGATGATCCACGCGGCCGTCAACCTGCTGTGGTGCGCCCACGGACGAGTCGGCGGATCCGAGGAATACCTCGTGCGCCAACTCATCGGCCTCGCCGAGGTCGCCACCGACATCACCTGCGAACTGCACCTCGCTGCCCGCCTCGCCGACGCCCACCCGGCGCTCGCGCGACACCGACTGCGCCCCACCCGCCTCGACGTCGACCGGCGAGCCCTTCGCATCCCCGCCGAGCACACCACCCTCGCCCTCGCCACCCGCGGAGCCGACCTCGTCCACCACGGCGGTGGCACCGCGCCGCTCTGGGGACGCGGACCACGCGTCGTGACCGTGCACGACCTCCAGTACCTGCGCCTCCCGCACTACTTCAGCCGCGTGCGACTGACCTACCTGCGGGCGATGATGGGCCAAAGCATCAAACGGGCCACCGTGGTCACCACCCCCACCGCCCACGTCGCCGCCACCGTCACCGCGGCCTTCGGCATCGATCCCGACCGCATCGTCGTCGTGCCCCACGGAGTGCCCGCCGCCGACGTCACCGACACCGAGATCACCGACACCCGCCGCGCGCACCTTGGCGACACCGACGGCCGCCTCGTGGTGCTCCCAGCGATCACCCACCCCCACAAGGGCCACCTCCGCATGATCGACGCGTTCACCCGATGGTCGCGCCCAGACGATCGACTCGTGCTCATCGGGGGAACGGGCACCGCCGAGGAGCGGGTCACTCTGGCCATAGCCAACAGCGGAATCGGTGATCGGATCTCCCGGCTCGGCCGCGTGAGCGACCGCGAGCGCGACACCCTCATCGCCTCTGCCGACGTGCTCGCGCTTCCCAGCGAGGAGGAGGGCTTCGGCGCACCCGTCGTCGAAGCCATGGCTGCGGGCACCCCGGTCGTCGTCTCTGACATCCCCGCCCTCCACGAAGTGGCCGCCGGAGCCGCCGTCATCGCCGCCGACACCCACAACGGACTCGTCGACGCCCTCGACGAGGCGATCACCGATCGAGACCGACTAGCCGCCGCCGGACACGAACGAGCCGCGCGGTACACCACCGAGGCGAGCGGGAGAGCTCTCGCCTCGGCCTACCGCCGCGCCGTCGGTCAGGAGGGCGACACATGAGGATCGTCGTCATCTGCCCGCACTTCGCTCCCGACACCGCCCCGACCGGCACCGTCATGACGCGAATCGTCACCGAGCTCGCTGGACGCGGTCACGAACTCCACGTCGTCACCTCCCTTCCCTGGTATCGACGCCACGCGGTCGAAGACGGCTGGCGGGGACGACTGGTGCGACGCGAGCGAACCGAGTGGGGATCGATCAGTCGAATCCACCCATTCCCCGCGGCCGACAAGGCGAACCTGCTCCGGCGGGCTCTCGCGTTCATCGCGTTCAGCCTGATCGCTCTACCCGTCGCCCTCACCGCTGGAGGCCGCCCCCGACGCATCGACGCGGTGCTGTCCATGTCGCCACCGCTCACCCTCGGCGGAGTCGGCGCCCTCGTCGCCCGAGCCCGCTCCGGGCGCGCGGTCTTCAACATCCAGGACGTGTTCCCCGACGCCGCCGTACGCACCGGCGCCATCACCAACCGCCGGATCATCGCGCTCGCCGAACGGCTCGAGCGGCTGACCTATCGGCTGTCCGACGCCGTCACCGTGCTCAGCGGCGACCTCCTTGACAACCTCACCGCCAAGGTGCCCGCCGACCGACGCGAGGACCTTCAGGTCATCACCAACTTCGTCGACACCGAACTCATCACCCCCGGCCCGAGCGACAACGATTACCGGCGCGAGCACGACCTCACCGGCATCGTCGCCATGTACGCCGGCAACGTCGGCTTCTCGCAGTCGCTCGACACCGTCGTCGAAGCCGCGCGACGGCTTCCCGACATCACCTTCGTCATCAACGGTGACGGAGCCGCCCGCGAACGGCTCGAACGCGACGCCTCGGAGCTCGCCAACCTCGCGCTCATCGGTTACCAGCCGGCCGAACGCCTCCCCGAGGTGCTCGCCGCCGCCGACATCCACCTCGTGCCGCTCCGCGCCGGCCTCGGCTCGGTCAGCGTGCCGTCGAAGACCTACACCGCCCTCGCCGCCGCCCGGCCCGTCATCGCCGCCGTCGACCCCGGCACCGCCATCGCCCAACTCATCGGTGACGCCGGCTGCGGACTCGCCGTGGCACCCGACGACGCCGACGCGCTCGTGGCCGCCATCGAAGAACTCGCCGCTGACCCCGAGCGGTGCCGTCGTCTCGGCGAAGCCGGGCGGGCCTGGGTGGTTGACCACGCCTCGCCGGCCGCAGTCGGCGAGGCCTACGAACAGGTGCTCTCAGGCCGACCGGTCAACACGCGGTCGTCCCGATAGCCTCCCACCGCGTGGCAGGCTCATCCTCGACTCGCAAGGCAGCGAAACTCGCGAACCGCTCCGGCGGCCGTGGTATCCGCGTGCAGGGCGGATCCATCTTCCCGATCGCGATCATGGCCGTCATCGTGCTCGGAGTCGCCTCCATCGTGTACGCGCGCCAGTCCGTCCCGTCTGCTGACGCCTCGCCGCCCACCATCAACGACCACTGGCACATGGCCTACGGCTTCGACATCTGCGGTGAGTGGTTCCAGCTCGATGGCGACCTCGAGGAGCGCAACTCCGCCGGAAACTTCGTCAACACCAACTTCCTCCAGACCGGCATCCACTCGCACAACGACGGCGTCATCCACTGGCACCCCTACACCTCACGAGCCGTCGGAAGCCGCGCCGACCTCGGCGTCTTCCTCGAGACCTACGAGATCGAACTCACCAACGACGCGCTCCGCTTCCCCGACAGCCAGTTCGACGGCGCCGACTATGTCGAAGGCGAGACCACCTGCAACGGCGAGGACGCCGAGTTGTCCGTCGTGGTCTGGGAGAACTTCACCGACACCGACGACGGCGACCGCTACATCGCCGACATGAACGACATTCGCGTCTCGAGCGACCAGATGGTCTTCTCGATCGCCTTCGTGCCGCGCGGAGAGCCCGTCTCCATGCCGCCATGGGCGTCGCGCCTCCCCGAACTCGGCGCCATCGACGCCGGAGTCGTCATCCCCGACGAGGTCACCCAGTCGACCATCGCCGGCGACACCGACGACTGATGCACGCCGTCGTCCTCGTCGGCGGCTTCGGCACCCGGCTGCGACCCCTCACCAACGACGTTCCCAAGCCGATGCTGCCAATCGGCAACCGGCCCATGATCGCCCGATTAGCCGAACGCCTCGCCGCCGGGGGAGTGACCGACATCGTGCTCGCCCTCGGCTTCCGGCCCGACACCTTCCGCGCCGCGTTCCCCGGCGACCGGGTAGGCGATGTCCGTATGCACTACGCCGTCGAACCCGAACCGCTCGACACCGCCGGGGCCATCGCCTTCGCCGCCCGACACGCCGGAGTCGACTCGACCTTCGTGGTCGCCAACGGCGACGTGGTGACCGGGCTCGACATCGCCGAACTCGTCGACGCGCACCGAACACTCGGAGTCGACGCCACCATCCACCTCACCCCGGTCGACGACCCGAGCGCCTACGGGGTCGTCGAGACCACAGCGAGCGGTGTGGTCACCCGGTTCATCGAAAAACCCGCCCCCGGCGACACCGAGAGCCGCCTTATCAACGGGGGCACCTACGTTCTCGAGCCCGCCGTGCTCGACCTCATCGAACCCGGTAGACGGGTCTCCGTGGAACGCGAGACCTTCCCCGCTCTCGTCACCGATGGACGTCTCGCCGGCCATCCCACGAACGACCGCTGGATCGACACCGGACGCCCCGAGACCTACCTCGAGGCCAACCTCGACCACGCCGACACCCCCGACGCGATCCACCCGGGAGCCGCCATCGCCGAGCGGGCGCGTATCGAGCGCAGCATCATCAGTGAGGGCACGCGAATCGACGGAGAGGTCATCGGCAGCGTCATTCTCCCCGGAGCCTCCGTCGCTGCTGGAGCACGGGTCGCCGACTCGCTTGTCTGGGGACACGTGACCGCGGGTGCCACCCTCGAGCACTGCGTGATCGGGCAGGATGCTGAGGTGCCCGCCGGTCATCACCAGCACCTCCGACTCCCAGAACCCGCATGAGCCCTCGGACCATCGCCGTCGTCGGTGGAGCGGGATTCATCGGCTCCCACCTCGTCGACCGACTCCTGGTCGACGGACACCGAGTGCGCGTCGCCGACGACCTATCGACCGGCAGCCTCGCCAACCTCGCTGAGGCGAGACAGGCCGACGGAGACCTCACCTTCGACCACCTCGACATCACCGGACCCGAAGGCGAGTCGTGGATCTCCCGCCACCGGCCCGAGGTCATCGTCCACCTCGCCGCCGCGCCGAGGAGGGTCACCCGATCCTCGGACCTCTCGGCGGCGTGGACCCGTACCCTCGCGCTTCTCGACGCCGCTCGCCGCCACGGAGCGCCGAAGATCGTCGTCGCTCTTCCCGCCTCGGTGATCAGCGGACACCCGCGCGCCAAGGACCTTCCACTCAAAGAGGGGGACCCCCGGCCGCGCGGCGCCACCGGCATCCTCGCCCGCGCCGTGATCGACACCCTCGAACACGCCCGAGCGCGCCACGCCGTCGAGTTCACCGCCCTCGCCGTCGGCACCGTCTACGGGCCCCGCCAACGCCCAAACGATGGCGTCGTCGCCAGCCTCGTCGCCGCCGCGACCAGCGGCCGACCTCCGGTCATCACCGGCGACGGCAAACAGTCACGCGACCTCATCCACGTCGATGACGTCGCCGAAGCCCTTGCCGCCGCCACGCGCCGAGGCGACGGACTGGTGATCAACGTCGGGAGCGGGCACCCCACCCGAGTGATCGACCTCTGGGAGATGATCGCCCCCGACGGCCCGGCGCCGCGCGCCACCCCAGCCCGACCCGACGAACTCGCGCGGATCGCCCTCTCCACCGCACGGGCGCGCATCCACCTCGACTGGTCGCCCTTCACCCCGCTCGCCGAAGGGCTCGACCGGCTCCTCGGCCGCTGAGACGTCAGCGAGCGGCAGCGACCGTCGCCTCAGCCAGACGCGCGGCGACCACCGGATCGGACATCACCGAGGCCACGACCACCGGCCGCACCCCGGCCGCGACGACTGAGTCCGCAAGGTGACCGTCGACCGGATCGATGACGAGAGCCGACGCGACCTCGGCGTAGAGCGCGGCGACGGCTGACACGTCACTGGAGTGACCGAGCTCAACCGCCATTCGAGCAGCGGGACCCTTCAGTGCCTCTCCACCGACGATCGGAGAAACGGCGACCACCGACGCTCGACGGGAGGCGAGAATCTCGTCGACTCCGTCGAGGGCTCGGATCGGAGCGATCGACACAAAGGGGTTCGACGGCGCGATCACCACCACCTCGGCATCTCTCAGCGCCTCGAGCACCCGAGGCGTCGCCGGTGAGCCGTCGGACTCGAACCGCACACCGGCCACCGGCACCGAGTGGCGAAGGCGCACGAAATAGTCCTGGAACGTGACCTCACCGCCATCGGCGAGGTTCACCATCGTCGCGTGACGCCCATCGCTCATCGGGAGCACCTCCACCCCAACCCCCCAGGCCGCTGCGATCTCAGCGGTCACCTCGGTGAGCCCGGCCCCTTCCGCCAAGCGGCCGGTTCGATACAAGTGGGTGGCGAGATCGCGATCACCCAGACCGAACCAGGTGCCGCCGGCCACCGAACCGTTCGGTATCACCTCGGCGTAACGCTCGAGCGCTCCCATCGCGTCCCAGGTCTCGCCGACCAGACCCCAACCGCGCTCGGGATCGATGGCACCGGCGAGGGTGTAGGTCACCGTGTCGAGATCCGGGCAGATCCTCAATCCGTGGAGATCGGTGTCGTCACCGGTGTTGACGATGGCCGTCACCTCGCCGGCTGGCACCACCGAGCAGAGGGCCCGGAGAAAGCGGGCGGCTCCGACCCCTCCGCAGAGCACGGCGATCGAACGGCTCACGAAACGCTCCCGAGGACCCGTTCGTAGAGCGCGACCAAACCATCCGCAGTGGACTCCCAGGAGAACCGCGACAGGTTCCCCGAGCCGGAGGTCGCGAGCGTCGATCGGAGCGACCTGTCGGAGAGCACCCGCTCGAGAGCGGCCGCGAACCCCACGGCGTCATCCCGGTCGACGAGGACCGCGCCGTCGCCGGCGACCTCCGGAATCGAACCGACCCGGGAGGCGACCACCGGCACCCCGACCGACTGCGCCTCGAGCACCGGGAAGCCGAACCCCTCATCCATCGATGGATAGGCGAGCACCGTCGCCGAGGCGAGCAGCCAGGCCTTCGTCTCGGCATCGACCGGTCCGAGCAGATGCACCCGTGAGGCCACCGAAGCCGGCAGAGCAGCATGAGCGGTCGCCAAGGCCTCGGCGTCGTCGCCCGGAGCACCGGCAATCACGACATGGCAGTCGTCGGGTAGGTGCGGGGCTAGTTCCACCAGCCACGGATGGCGCTTGCGGCGCTCCGAGGTCCCGATCGCCAACACGAACGACTGCCCCTCGAGTGCCGAGCACACCGCAGGCACCGATGTCGGAGCCGGATCGACCGGAAGCGGGCCGAGATGCACCGGCACCACCCGCTCGGTGTCGAGGAGATCACGCACCCGTTCCGCGGTCGCCTCCGAGGAGGTGTGCACCCAGGCGCCGCGCCGAACTGCACGACGCAGCACCCGCCCGGAGCGACGCACATCGGGTGAGGCCAGCGAATCGTGCTCGAGGAACCAGCAGTCGTAGACCGACACGACCGACGGGATCGAGGTGGGCGGCACCGTGTAGTTCGTGCCGTGGATGAGATCGACCGCGCCCATCCACCGGTCGGCCCGCGGATGGTCGCCGGCAGCCCACAGCCGCAGGGCGACCATCGCCGGTAACGGCAGACGTACCTCGCCCGGGGACGGCGAAGCGCGGAAACTCACCAGATACGCCGTCAGATCGATGTCATCGTGAGCCTCAAGCGCTCGGACCGTGTGCTCGACCGCCGAACCGATTCCCGTGCGACGACCGTGCAACGGACCTATGTCGACGGCCACGCGCATGCACAGGCATCATGCCAGCCGACACCGACGGCTGGGTAGCCTTGCCGGATGCCGCGCGCGCTCATCACCGGGGTCACCGGGCAGGACGGCCAGCACCTCGCGGAGTTCCTGCACGCCGAGGGATACGAGGTGTTCGGCCTCGTGAAAGGCCAGAACAACCCCCGAATCGGCGCCATCGTCGACGAGATGCCCTGGCTCAACGTGGTCCAGGGCGACCTCGCCGATCTCTCCAGCCTCGTCACCGCGGTCGATGCCGCCCAACCCGACGAGGTCTACAACCTCGGCGCGGTTTCCTTCGTTGCCTACTCGTTCACCCACGCCGAGCTCACCGGCGACATCTCCGGTCTCGGCGTGCTGCGCATGCTTGACGCCATCCGCATGGTGGGCGGTATGCGCGACAATCCGATCCGCTTCTACCAAGCATCCACCTCAGAGATGTTCGGTGAGGTGCGCGAGGTTCCCCAGACCGAGATGACGCCATTCCATCCGCGCTCGCCGTACGGCTGCGCCAAGGTCTTCGGTCACTACATCACTATGAACTACCGCGAGTCGTACGGCATGTACGCCTGCTCGGGCATCCTCTTCAACCACGAGGGACCCCGCCGCGGCATCGAGTTCGTCACCCGCAAGATCACCAACGCCGTCGCCCGCATCCACCTCGGCCTCCAGGACGGACTCGCCCTCGGCAACCTCGAGGCGAAGCGCGACTGGGGCTACGCCGGCGACTACGTCAAGGCCATGTGGCTCATGCTCCAACAGGACGCCCCCGAGGACTTCGTGATCGCAACGGGCGAAACCCACTCGATCCGGGAGTTCCTCGACCTCGCCTTCGCCGAGGTCGGCATCGACGACTGGGAGCCCTACGTCACCCAGGACCCGCGATTCCTCCGACCCGCCGAGGTCGACCTGCTCATCGGTGATGCCACCAAGGCCAAGGACCGGCTCGGCTGGGAGCCCGAGGTGTCGTTCCCGCAACTCGTGTCGATGATGGTCGCCAACGACCTCGATCTCGAAAAGCGGAAAATGGACGCCAACCTCCGCTGAGGCCGAAGCTCAGCGCACCGACAGGAGTCGGTGACGGAGCGCTCCGAGGAACCAGGCGAGCGACACTGCGCTCGAGGCGACCAAGCCGATCTCTATCCGTCGGAAGATCTCGTCGCTCGACACCCAGGTGCCGACCACGAAGCCGACGACTCCGAGCACCCAACCGATCGCCACCTGAGCGTGCGCCTCCAAGGCGATGACCGCCTGAGAGGTGGCGAGGGCCAGCATGTAGATCGCGCTGGAGAGCGCGAGCATCGCGAGCGTCCGGCCCGACAACTCCGCCTCGTAGACCAACTCGAGGATCCACGGGCCGACCCAGAACGCCCCGATCGTGCCGACCGCGCCGATCGAACCGACCACGATCGCGAGCAGACGAAAGCCCGACCGGAACTCGTCGTACTCGCGCCGCGCTGCCAACCGAGCCAACCGGGGGAGCAGCGTCGCCTGGATCGCTTGGAACATGAACAGCGGCACCCGGGCCAGCAGCACCCCGTAGCCGAACCGAGACACCAGCGCCGCCTCGTCGGCGTCAGCCAACAGGTTCGCCGCGACCGGCCCGGCGTTGACCAGCGCCGCAGCGCAGACCGTGCCGATCAGGAGCCAGCCGAAGTTCTGCGTCACCTCGCGCCATGTGGCCGGAGGACCGTCCTCGGTGGCCAGCGAACCGCGCACGCCGATCACCCCGACGGCGACGAGCGGGGAGAGAGCCACCACGAACGCGAACGGGCCGACGGCGGTGATCCCGATCCACCCGAGAGCGAGGCATCCGAGGATCCGGAGAATCCCCTCAGAACCGACGACGAAGGCGAACGAACCGAACCGGCCCGTTCCTGAGCAGATCCCCCTCGCCAAGAACACCGGGGCGTACACAGCGAACGCGGCGACCAACGCGGCGAACATGACCCAACTGCCGTCGAAATAGCCGCTCGTGACCACTGGGCTCGTGATCAGCAACACCGCGACGACCACCGCGACGATCACGGACATCAATACCAGGACCTTGGCCACCACCGGCTTGCCGCCCTCGCCGACCGCGGTTCGGTGGGCGAGCGCGCGGCTCAACTCCTGCTCGAGCGGGAGAAAGAAGCCCGGAGCGAGGGCGAACATCGCGAACCAGAGCGCCGCGATCGGAGCGAACTCCTCGTCGCCGCCGAGGGTGAGAGTGCCCACCCGGAAGAAGGCATAGGTGGCGATCCCGCCGATGATGAGCCCGAGGGCGACCACCAACGCCCCCTCGGGAAGGGGCTGGCGTCGCCCGGAGGCGTCGACGGACACGGCTTCGGCAGACACGAGCACTCGAATCTACCGGTGGCCCCTCGAGGCAACCGGTACCCGTCACCTGCCCGACCCCATAGCGGGGTCACCGCTAGCCTCGCGGCGAGTGGAGTCAGCAGAACCGGTCACCGTGGTCGGTGTCGTCGTGGTCCACGAACCCGGTGCCTGGTTCGTCGAGACACTGCGTGCCCTCCGGGCTCAGAACTACCCGGATCTGCGCTGGCTCTTCCTGATCTCGAGCGATCCCGACGGCTCCGCGACCGCCTCCATCACCGAGGTCCTCCCCAACGCCCTAGTACGACCCGTCGACCCGTCAGGGGGGTTCGCGGCCTCCGCCAACACCGTCCTCGACCTCGTCGCCGGCGATAACGGACTGTTCCTCATCTGCCACGACGACATCGCCCCCGACCCCGGCGCGGTCTCGGTACTCGTCGCTGAGTTCCACCGTTCGAACGCCGGCCTCGTCGGCCCGAAACTCGTCGACTGGCACGACCCGACCCGCTTGCAGTCGGTCGGATCCGGCCTCGACCGATTCGGCGAACCCGACTCCCCGATCGAGGAGGGCGAAGTCGATCAGGAGCAGCACGACGGCGTGCGAGACGTGTTCGTGCTCTCCAGCGCCTGCCTGCTGGCGCGCGCCGACCTCTTCCGCTCCCTCGGCGGATTCGATCGACGGGCCGGTCTCCACGGTGACGACGTCGACCTCTGCTGGCGCGCCCACTGGGCCGGCGCCCGCGTGATCATCGCTCCCGACGCGGTGGTGCGCCACCGAGCCGACATCGAGAGCCGCCAACCCGATATCGACCACGACCGCGAGCGCGCCCGTCGTCGAATGATGACCGTGCTCAGCCTGACCGGCGCCGCCCGAGTCGCGCCGAGAACCCTCACCCTCATCGCGGTCACCCTCGCCGAGTTCGTGATCGGCGCCTTCACCGGTCGCCTCGCCGAGGGCTGGCGCTCGCTCGCCGCCCTCGGGCACACCATCGGGCGACTGCCGGTGGTGATCGCTCGCCGTCACGAGATCCGACTGCAGCGATCGGTCCCTGAGGCGGAGGTGATCTCCCTCCAAACCCGGGGGAGTGCGCGGCTCGCGTCGTATCTGCGGTCGCGTCAGACGGCGACTTACGTGTCGCAGGACACCACGGTCCGGCGATGGCGCGAGCGCTCGTCGGGGCTCGGCCTCACCTGGGCAGCCGTCATCGCTCTCGTTGTCATCGGCTCGCGGGACGGCATCATCAACGGGTTCCGACCCGTCGGGGGTTTCCTCCCTCTGCCGTCCGACGCCTTCGGTTGGTTCGCCGCAATGTGGTCGTCATGGGACCCGCGCGGAATCGGCGCCACCTCGCCGGCCCCCACCGGCTGGGGGATCCTCGGAGCACTCGACACCGCGTTGCTCTTCCACGAGGGACTCGCACTCACCGCGCTCGTGCTCGGTCTCGTGCTCCTCGGCATCCTCGGCGCCTCGCGCCTCGCCTCGGTCTTCCCGCTCTCTCGCGCTCGGATCGCCGCGATCGTGGTCTACGCAGGAGCACCCGTCGTCGCCCGCGCCTTCGGTGCCGGAGATCTCGACGCACTGGTCCTCTACGCCTCGCTCCCTTGGATCGTCGAGCTGTTGCGGCGTATCGCGGGGATCGCCACCGCGGACCCGGGCGCGGTGCTCGGCGACCTCCCCGACGGCCTCGACGACCCGTCACCGGTGCTGCGCCGCCGGCTGATCGCCGGTCTCATCCTCGTGACCGCCACCACCGCCGCTTTCTCGCCCTCAAGCCTCGTGGTGATCGCCGGCGTCGGCGTCACCATGGCGCTCGGCGGCCTTCTCGCCCGCGCCGACCTCGCCGTCAACGCTTGGTTTCTCGTGGCCACCCTCATCGCTGTCGTCGGCGCCTGGATAGCCAACCTCCCGTGGTCGACGACCTGGACGTCGGTCGAGCTCGTCGGGACCGCGACATCGGGTGACCGCACCGGGGTCTGGCGCTCGCTCGCCGGCGGCGACCCAGACCGGTGGTACGACCTCCTCGCCCTCGGGCTCTGGGTGCCGCTGCTGGCCGCCCTCCTCGTCAGCCGCGCCTGGCGCATGACTTGGGCGGTGCGCGGCGCGGTCACCGTGCTCGCCGCCGCGACCATCATCGTGCTCGACGACCGCGGCCTCATCGGCCTGCCGACCCCGCCCCGCGACCAGCTGACCGTCGCGATCGCCCTTGGACTCGCCCTCGGAGCCGCCGCGATCACCGGAGGATTCAGCCTCGACGTGCTCGGTCGCGACTTCGGTTGGCGCCAGCCCCTCGCCCTGCTCGCCAACCTCGGACTCGTCATCGGTCTCGTGCCGGCTCTCGTCGCAGTGGGGGCCGGTGACTGGCGTGCGCCGCAGACGCCAACGGCGACGCTCATCGCCTCGCAGTTCCCCGCTCGCTCGGAGGTCGGCTCCTACCGCGTGCTGTGGATCGGCGACGCCCGGCTCCTGCCGGTGCCCGGCAACCCATCGGACACCGGTGTCTCCTGGGTCGTTGCCGACGGCGGACCCCTCGACCTGCGCCACGCCTCGGCGACTCCGCTCGGACCTGCCGCCGAACGCATCGAATCCGCGATCGGCCACCTCGCCGAGGGCACCACCGCGCGGGCCGGCCGGCTGCTCGCCCCGCTCGGTATCCGCTACATCGCCGTGCCCGTGGCCGACGGGGTGACCTCGCGCATCGACGACCCGCTCCCTCCTCCCGCTGGACTCGTGGCAGCACTCGCCGCCCAACTCGATATCGGGGCCATCCAGTCACCCCCCACCGTCGAGGTCTTCGTGAACCGGTCCTGGATCCCACCGGCCGCGTTCCTCACCGGTGGCACCGCCGAGGCCTCCGCCCTCGCCGGGGAGGGAAGCCTCGTGGTCGCCGATCTCAGCGGCACCTCCACCCTGGTCGACCCTCGCGGGGAAGCCGTCGATGTCGTCGACGTCGCCGCCCGGCGCGGTGCCACCTCCGCCCAGGTGCCGACCGCCGGGGTGCTCCACCTCGGCGTGCCGTTCGACGGCTCGTGGCGAGCCTCGCTCGACGGCGCGCCGCTCGAGTCGCGCGCCGGCTTCGGGGTGACTACCGCCTTCGACGTCCCGGGACCGGGCGTGCTCGAGATCAGCTACGACCGACCCGTCACCAGAACCCTCTGGCTCGCGCTCCTCGCGGCGATCTGGCTCGCGCTGATCGCGGCGACGCTGCGCACCCGTGGGGGATCCTCCGAGGTCCACGATCCGATCCTCGATCTCGGCCCACTCCCATCGGTCGAGGAGGGACCCCGATGAACCGGCGAGCTCCAGCGGTGGCGGTCACCGCACTAGTTGTGGCTGCCCTCGTCTGGCAGATGTCCGGAGATCCGGCGCCGGCGTCATCGATCGTGTTCTCCACCGGCGATCGGGCATGGATCCCCCAGAGCCCGGCCGATGGTGTCCTCGAGAGCGTGTGGTACTGCCCCGGGGTGCCGGCCGGAGGCCGCGACGACGCTCTCGAGGTTGGCGGCGCCATCGCCATCGCCAACCCAACGGCCGAGGCCACCCGAGCCCAGATCACCTTCATCAGCGACACGACGCCGAGCGAGCAGCAGGTCATCGACCTCGCTGCGAACGGCCGGGCGCTCATCGACGTCGACTCCGAGATCGAAGCCACCTTCGCCGGAGCGGTCGTTGAGATCCTCGGGGGCGGCGGCGCGGTCGAGCAGCGGGTCTTCCATCCCGACGGCAACTCGTCGACCCCGTGCACCACTGATCTGTCATCCACCTGGTTCCTCGCCGACGGCTACACCGTCGGAGACGCCCTCCACGAGGTCATCCTCATGAACCCGGCCGACGACCAGGTGGTGGTCGACGTCGAGTTCCTCACCGACGACGGTGTTCGTCGCCCATCGGCGTACACCGGCTTCCCCGTGCCGGCGCGCTCCACCCGGATCATCGACGTCGGTGCCGAGGGAGCAGGGGCTCGAGGGGAGTCGCGTGTCGGGGTAACCGTGACCGCCTCCCGGGGAGCTCTGCTCGTTGGACGGGCGGCGAGCGCTGGCGACGAGGCTCGTGGGGGATCCACCGTGTCGTCGGTGGCGGCCGTCACCGCCGAGCAGTGGTGGTTCGCGGCCGGTGACAAAGGGTCCGACGCCACCGAGCGCTACAGCATCATGAACCCCGGAGAGACCGATGCGGCGGTGAGCGTCGTCTTCTTCCCCCGGGAGATCGTCAGAGGCCCAGTGGTGGTGCCCGTCACCGTTCCGGCCCGCCGAGTGATCACCATCGACACCGGAACCGTCTCAGGACTTCCCGAGGGCGCGCACGGCGCTGTCGTGTCCACCACTGACGGCTCCAGCATCGTCGTCGACCGCGCGCTCACCAGGATCGCCGATGGCCGTCGGGTGACCTCGGTGGTCCCCGGCGTGCCAAACCGACCCGACGGCGACCTGCCGACGTCATGGCTGCTGGCAGGAGGCCCGAGCGCCCCGACCCGAGCCGGTCTCAGCATCTTGAACGTCGACAACGAACCGGTCACCGTCACCGTCACCGTGCTCGGCGCTACCGGGGAGGTGCCGCTCCCTGGATTGGAAGCGATCGAGATACCCGGGACCGGGCTCGCGACCCCTGATCTCGTCGACGAGGCAGCGCTCTCGCGTCCGCTGCGAATCACGGCAACCGGTCGCGTCCTCGTGGAGCGCTCGATCCGGAGCGGCACGACCTTGCATACCTCCTGGGCGATCGCCGGGGCCGACACCCCGTAGGCGTCGATATCGCATGCCGGTAGGCCCGACGCGCGCTGGGCCTGCCTGCTAGGACAATGGCGTGGACCAGGACCTCGCTCGACTCCTCGCGGCCGTCGCGATCGTTGCGATCGCCGCGGGATCATCTCGAGTCATCCGAACGCGACGCGCCTCCGATCCACCCACCCAGGTCACCAAGAACATCCCGAGCCAACTCGACCGCGCCGACTTCCCAGAGGCTCGAGCGCCATGGTTGGTGACGGTGTTCACCTCCGCGTCGTGTTCGACCTGCGCCGCGGTGCTCGACAAGAGTGTCGTGCTCCGGTCCGACGATGTCGACGTGGTCGATGTCGAGTACACCACCCGAGGCGATCTGCACCGTCGCTACTCGATCGACGCCGTGCCGACCTTGCTGATCGCCGACGACACTGGCGAGGTTCGTGCCGCGTTCGTGGGGCCGGTCACCGCGACCGATCTCTGGGCGGCCGTCGCCGAGTGCCGCGAACCGGGATCGGTCCACGGGGGCGATGCCGAGTGCGCCGGCGGTCGGGTCGACTCGTAGGGCGCTTCGGTCAGTCGGGCGTACCGAGGACGTTCGCCTCGAGCTGCTCGTCGGTACCCGACTCGGTGAGTCCCTGTTGGATGAGGCGAGCCACCTCAGGTCCGTCGATCGTCTCATGCTCGAGCAAGGCCTCGGCGACGAGCTCGAGGCCACGCCGATGCTTGTCGAGCAGGCGGGTCGCGCGGGTCTCTTGATCGTGGAGGATCCGGCTGATCTCCTCGTCGAGGAGTTTGGCGGTGTCGTCTGAGTACTCCCGACCGCTCGACATGAGATCCTCACCGAGGAAGACCTGCTGTTGCCCAGCCCACGCCATTGGACCGACCCGGTCGCTCATGCCCCATTCGCGCACCATGCGCCGGGCGATACCGGTCGACTGCTCGAGATCGTTGGCCGCGCCCGAGTTGAGATGCCCGAAGACGAGCACCTCGGCGACACGGCCACCCATTGCCTTGCAGATGGTGTCCTCGAAATATTCCTTCGAGTAGGTGTGACGCTCCTGGGGCAATGACCAGGTCACCCCGAGGGCCATGCCGCGGGGGAGAATGGTCACCTTGTGCAGCGGGTCGCCGTGCGGCAAGACGGTGGCGAGCACCGCGTGACCGGCCTCGTGGTAGGCGGTCGCCCGCTTCTCCTCGGCGTTGAGCACCATCGACTCGCGCTGGGCGCCGAGCACCACCCGATCGCGAGCGTTCTCGAAGTCGATGCGCTCGATCTCTTTCGAGCCGCGTCGCACGGCGATGAGTGCCGCCTCGTTGACGAGGTTCGCGAGATCGGCGCCCGCCATGCCCGGGGTCGCGCGCGCCATCGTCGACAGGTCGACGTCGGCGCCCATGCGCTTGTCGCGCGAGTGGACCTCGAGGATCGAGAGGCGCTCCCCGTACTCGGGGAGCGGCACGACGATCTGACGATCGAAACGGCCGGGCCGGAGCAACGCGGGGTCGAGGATGTCGGGCCGGTTGGTGGCCGCCATGATCACGATGCCCTCGGACGTCTCGAAGCCGTCCATCTCGGAGAGCATCTGGTTGAGGGTCTGCTCGCGCTCGTCGTGGCCGCCACCGAGGCCAGCGCCGCGCTTGCGGCCGATCGAGTCGATCTCGTCGATGAAGATGATCGCGCGACCCATCCGTCGGGCCTGCTGAAAGAGATCGCGCACCCGGCTCGCGCCGACCCCGACGAACATCTCCATGAAGTCGGAACCGGTGACGCTCAAGAAGCCGACCCCGGCTTCCCCCGCCACGGCTCGAGCGAACAGGGTCTTGCCGGTTCCCGGGGGGCCAACAAGAAGGATGCCCTTGGGCACCCGCGCGCCGATCTCGGCGAAGCGCTCCGGCATCCGCAGGAAGTCGACCACCTCGGTGATCTCCTGCTTGACGCCGTGGTAGCCGGCGATGTCGGCGAAGGTGGTGGAGGGCTGATCGGTCGAGTAGGTCTTCGCCCGGCTGCGGCCGATCGACATGACATTGCCCATCTGGCCCTGGGCGCGACGCTGCATCCAGACGAAGAACCCGATGATCAGCATCACCGGGAGGAGCAGGCCCGCCAATTGGAGGAACCAGTTCGTGGACGGCGTCACGAATTGGTATTCGACGCCGCGCGAGTTGATGAGTTCCTCGTCGGCTTCGGAGAGACCGCGCTCACCGCCGCCGGTCGACACGAAGGCCCCCCCGGAGGTGAACTCGCCGGTGATCCGACCGTTCATGTTGTTGATCTCGATTGAGGCCACCTCGCCGGCGGTCACCCGATCGATGAACTCCGAGTAGGAGAGCTCCGATCCGGACTGGCTCGAGGTGAGGCTGGGGATGACCACGGCAGCGAGGAACACGCCCGCGGCCACCCACGGCAGCCAGCGGCGCCACTGCGGGTTGGGAGCGGGGGTTTCGCCCGTGTTGCGCGGCTGACGATCACGGCCGGAGGGACGCTCACCGGGCGACCGGTTGGACCTTCCCGAGGGCCGTCCTGCGCCCGGCGGGGGCGGGGGAGGGGGCGGGGGGAGCGGTGACATGGGTCCATGCTACGGCGGTCCGCGAGGGCCTGCATGATCTGGCGTACGGTGTGCGACGTGACGAGACACTGCTCCCGGCCCCAGTGCTCCGCCGAGGCGGCGGTCACCCTGACCTACAGCTACGGCACAGCGCAGGCCTGGCTCGACGTGCTCTCCAGCCAGCGCGAGCCCCATCTCTACGACCTCTGCGAGCGTCACGCCGAGCGGTTGTCGGTGCCGTCGGGTTGGGAGCTCGTGGATCGCCGGCGCCCAGTCATGTACTGGCGCATGGCGGGCTGATCCCGTCCAACACCTCCGCCCGATGACCGAGACGGTCGTGTTTCCGAGAGCTCTCGCCGCGTGGGCGGTCGCCTGGGTCATCGGCGGCGGAATCCTCGGCGCGCTCGTGCTCAGCGCGCTCGGTGGTGGGTCCGGTGAGCCACTCACACCCATCCGGCTCGCCGCGGTCGCGCTCGTCAGTTGGCTCGCCCTGCTCGGAGCGGTGGTCGCCGTGGCGAGATCCGAAGGTGTCGGATGGCTCGGTGCTGTCGGTCTTGGGACCGTGCCCCGATTCCGAATCGGTGATCTGTTGGCGGTGGTCGCCGGGATCATCGCCCAGACGGTTCTGATCCCAGCGGTCTACCTCCCGCTCCGAGCCGTGTGGCCCGACACGTTCGCGCCGGATCGGTTGAGCGACACCGCTCGCGATCTGGTCGACGCCGCCGACGGCGCCGGCATTGTGCTGCTGATCGTGGTGGTCGCCGTGGGGGCGCCGCTCGTCGAGGAGATCGTGTATCGAGGGCTGCTGCAGCGCTCTCTCGCCGCCCGTGTCGGCGGGCCCTCGGCGATCCTGCTCGTGTCGGGGCTGTTCGCCCTGATCCATCTCCGCTGGGTGGAACTCCCCGGACTGTTCGTCGCCGGGTTGCTCTTCGGACTCTGCCTGCATCGCACCGGCCGACTCGGCACAGCGATCCTCGCTCACGCGGCGTTCAACCTGACGGGGTTGATCGCCGTGTTCGCGACCGGTTGAACTCCGGAGCGCCGCGAGCACCCCCGTGTCATGATGAACGGGTCATGGATTCCCCCACCGGACCGTTCCACTCGCTGAGGGCATGGTTCGCCCGCGACTGGGATGACGCGCGCATCTGGAGATTCGCGCTCACCTCCTTCTCGCTCGTGCTCACCACGGCGATCGTCATGAACGTCGTCCACCTCAACCCGCTCAGCCCCGGATCCGATCTCATCTTCGACGACAAC
This sequence comes from Acidimicrobiales bacterium, assembly GCA_030828465.1. Lineage (GTDB taxonomy): Bacteria > Actinomycetota > Acidimicrobiia > Acidimicrobiales > Ilumatobacteraceae > Casp-actino5. The sequence goes on from JAURCL010000003.1 coordinate 41,493, forward strand.
ACGCCGACCGGGGGCGACTTCGGCGCGCATGTCTGGGGCCCGGCATTCCTCCGCGATCACCTGCTCCCGTCGTGGCGTCTCAACGGTTGGAGCATGGACTGGTACGCCGGCATGCCGGTCTACCGCTTCTACATGGTGCTGCCCGCGCTCGCGATCGTCCTCGTCGACATCGTCCTGCCCTACGGGGTGGCGATGAAATTGGTCGGCGTCATCGGGTTGATCACCTTCCCGATCTCCTGCTGGGCCTTCGGTCGTCTCGCGCGGTTCGCTTTCCCGATCCCAGAGCTCTTCGCCTTCGCGGGGCTCGCCTTCGTGCTCGATGAGAGCTTCACCATCTACGGCGGCAACCTCAAATCGACCATGGCCGGTGAGTTCTCCTTCTCCATCGCGCTCTCCCTCGCGATGTTCGGGCTCGGCTATGTGGCGGCAGGTCTCCGCACCGGCCGCTACCGGGTGAGAGCCTCGATCCTGATCGCTGCCGCCTGCGTGTCCCACGGCATCGTGCTGCTGTTCGTGGTGGCGGGGGCGCTGGTGTGGACGGTGGTGTGGCTCGACCGCAAACGGTTCATGTGGGCCCTCACGGTCGGTCTGACCTCGGTGCTGCTCCTGCTCTGGTGGGCCGGCCCCTTCGTGTTGAACCACGAGTTCATGACCGACATGAAGTACGGGCCGCGCCCTGAGGGTCTCGAGGATTCCTTCTGGGACATGTTCTTCCCGCTGACCACCGCCCTCGACTTCGTCATCACCGGTCTCGCCGTCATCGGTCTCGCCTGGTGCCTGCTCCGCCGTCATCTGGATGGGGTCGCCCTCGGCGCCCTCGGACTGGTGCTGTGCGCCGGGGTGTACGTCGCCCGCGACTCGCTGCCGGTCATCGGCCTGCTCTGGAACCCGCGGCTTCTGCCATTCGTCTACCTCGTTCGCTACCTGCTCATGATGGTCGGCGTAGCCGCGGTGCTCCGCGTCGGTTGGAACACCATCGCCGACCGTCGGGCCACCACCGAACTGGGGGTGCGCGGAGCGACGGTCAGCGGATTGATCGGAGCACTCGGGGTGTTGATCGTGGTCGGGTTCATGTACCAGGTGCTCCCTGGGGGCGGCCTGACCAGCCACAACGGTGTCACCGTGTACGGGTGGGGGCCGTTCAAGGCCACCCAATCGAATGTGCGGGCCTCGGGTGATGGTTGGGCCTCCTACAACTTCACCGGATACGAGGGTCGCGGCGCCGCCTACGCGGAGTACCACGCGGTGGTCACCACGATGGACGACCTCGGAGCTGAGCGAGGCTGCGGGCGCGCGCTCTGGGAAAACAGCCCCGATAACGGTCAATACGGCACGACGATGGCGCTCATGCTGTTGCCGTTCTGGACCGATGGCTGCATCGGGTCCATGGAAGCGGTCTATTTCGAGGCATCGGGCACCACGCCGTATTCATTCTTGGCCACGGCGGCCATCTCGAAGCAGTCCTCCAACCCGGTTCGCGAGCTGCGCTACGTCGACAACAACGGACCGGTCGCCGTCGACCACCTCCAAGATCTCGGCGTGCGTTACGCCATGGCGCGCACCCCCGAGGCCAAGGCCGAACTGGCCGCTCAGGCTGAACTCACCCTTGTGGCCACGTCGCCACCGTGGGCGATCTACGAGGTTGCCGAATCTGAGATGGTCGTCGGGCTCGACCGGCAGCCGGTAGTGGTCCGCGAGCGGTCGGGCGATCAGCGCGAGCGGCATCTCGAACTCGGCACCTCATGGTTCCAGAACCGTGGCGATTGGCCGGCGCTGCCAGCCGACGACGGTCCCGAGTCGTGGCAGCGCATCGACGCGGTCATCGATCTTGAGCGCCGTCAGGGCGAACCCGGCGAGCGGGGCCGGCGAGTGGACATCGTCGTCCCGGCCACGGGCGTCTCTGTGATCGACCTGCCCGAGGTCACGGTTTCGGATGTCAAGGTCGAACAGCAGTCGCTCTCGTTCTCGGTCGACCGGGTCGGCGTCCCGGTGCTCGTCCGCATGAGCTACTTCCCCAATTGGGAGGTGTCCGGAGCGGACGGCCCCTATCGCGTCGCACCCAACTCGATGGTGGTCGTGCCGACGAGCGAGCGGGTCGAGCTCGCCTACGGGCGAACCGCGGTCGACTACGCGACGCTCCTCGCCACCTTGATCGGCATCGTGCTGTGTGTGGTGTGGCGTCGACGCGGCGACGTCGAGGTCGACGCGGTCGTCGGCGGTGAGCTGCCGGGACCGGCCGCGGACTCTCGCCGAATCCAGGCGATCGACACCACTGAGGCCGCCGACGCCGTCGATAGCGTCTGACGCCATGTCGCGCCTCGATGCGATCGTCAAGGCGTACGACGTGCGTGGCACCTACCCGGATCAGTTCGATGCCGAGGTGGCCCACGCGCTCGGTGTCGCCTTCGCCGACATCGTGGAGGGCGACACGGTCGTGGTCGGCCGCGATATGCGTCCGAGCGGCCCCGAACTGGTCGCCGCCTTCGGTGACGGCCTCCGTCGACGGGGCATCGACGTCATCGACCTCGGTCTGGTCTCCACCGACCTCCTCTACTTCGCCTCCGGCTCCCTCGGCCTGCCCGGCGCCGTGTTCACCGCCTCGCACAATCCAGCCGGGTACAACGGCGCGAAGTTCTGCCGAGCCGGAGCCCTCCCGATCGGCATCGAGTCGGGTCTCGCCGACATCCGCGACCGAGCCGCACAGGTGCTCGCCGGCGAGGTCGTCACCGAAGCGAAGCGCCCCGGATCGCTCAGCGAGCGCTCGCTTCTCGACGGCTTCGTGGAACATGTGCTCTCCTTCGTCGACGTCCCCGCGATCCGGCCGATGCGAGTGGTCGCCGACACCGCCAATGGCATGGGCGGACTCGTTGTGCCAGCCGTCTTCGAGCGGCTCCCCATGATCGAGCTCGAGGTGATGTTCGGCGAACTCGACGGCACCTTCCCGAACCATCCCGCCGATCCACTTCAGCCGGCCAACCAGCGCGATCTGCGCGCACGGGTCACGGCCGGCTCGTTCGACCTCGGACTTGCCTTCGACGGAGATGCCGACCGGGTGTTCATGGTCGACGAGACCGGCAACGGACTGAGCGGCTCGACGACGACGGCGATCCTCGCCGCGGCCATCCTGCGCGACCGTCCGGGCGCGACCGTGCTCCACAACCTGATCTGCTCGCGCGCGGTCCCCGAGGCGATCGCCGAGCACGGCGGCGTGCCGGTTCGCACCCGCGTCGGCCACTCCTACATCAAGCAAGTGATGGCCGAGACCGGAGCGGTGTTCGGCGGCGAGCACTCCGCCCACTACTACTTCGCGGACAACTTCCGCGCCGACAGCGGTCTCATCGCCTCGCTCGTGCTCATTGGCGAGATGAGCCGCTCGGAGCAGTCGCTCTCCAGTCTTCGCGCCCCATTCGAGCGCTACGCGGCAAGCGGCGAGATCAACACCGAGGTCGACGACCAAGAGCAGGTCCTCGAAGCGGTCCGCGCCCGCTACTCCTCGTGCCACCAAGACGACCTCGACGGGCTCACCGTCGACGGTGGCGATTGGTGGTTCAACCTCCGGGCCTCCAACACCGAGCCGCTCTTGCGGCTCAACCTCGAAGCCGCCGATCGGACGGCCTGTGATGACCGGGTGGCCGAGGTGCTTGCCCTCATCGCGGGATGACATCGCCTGATGACCCTCGGAGCGGGCAGACTGGCGTCATGAGCGACACCGGCGAACGCCTCGACCCGATGCTCCTCGAGATCCTCGTCTGTCCCGAGGACAAGGGCGAACTCGACTACCTGCCCGAGGAAGGCATCTTGCTCAACCGTCGGCTCAGCCGCACCTACGCGGTTCGAGGGGGCATTCCAGTGATGCTCATCGAGGAGTCGACCACGGTCGACGAGGCCGAACTGGCTCGCCTCATCGCTCTCGCCGACTCCTGACCGACCCGACCCGTGAGGCACGCCCCACGACTCCCGGCCGCCCTCGCGACGCTGGCCGCCATTGCCACCACCGTGGCGATCGTCCAGGTCGCACCCCTCGGGACTGAACCCTCGGCGCTCGCAGCGGCCTCGCTCGGCGCTGGTGGTGAGTACCACCCGGTGACGCCAGCCCGGGTGTTCGACTCCCGCGCGGGAGCGGCGCCGGCGACGGCCCCCGGCGGGGGAGAGGTGACCGTGCCGATCGTCGGCCTCGGCGGTCTGCCCAGTGACGCCGGACGGGTGCTCGCGGTCGCCGTCTCAATCACCGTGGTCCAGCCGACCGCATCCGGTTACCTGAGCGTTCGCGGGGCCGGAGAACCCGACCGCGGTGGTTCGGTCGTCAACTTCACCGCGGGGCGAGATGTGCCGAACTCAGCCATCGTGCGTCCCGGTGCGGGAGGCGCGCTCACGCTCCGGCTCGTGACCCCCGCCGGGCCCGGCTCGGCGCATGTGCTGGTCGACGTGTTCGGCTGGTTCTCGACCTCCAGCCACGATGTGCGGGGAGCCCGATTGGTCCCGGTGGAGCCGTTCCGCGCGGCCGACACCCGCCAAGGGCGTGGAGCCGTCACCGCGGGAACCTCGCTCGCCGTCGCGATCCGCGGAGCCGGTTCCGTGCCCGCCTCGGCTGAGGTGGTGGGAGCGGTGGTGAACATCACGGGAGTGAACACCGGGCCTGGCAACCGCTCGACCTACCTCTCCGCCTTGCCGAGTCCTCCCGGCGCGCCGCCGGCGACCAGCAACCTCAATCTGTCGCCTGGTGAGGTGAAGCCGGTCCTCGCGGTGGTGCCGGTCGGAGCCGACGGTTCGATCCACATCTACAACGCGGCGGGCGCGACCGATGTGCTCGTCGACGTGACCGGCTACCTGCTCGCCGGTGTCGACGCGTCGACCCGGTCGGGTCGAGTGGTGCCGCTCTCCTCGCCCGTCCGCCTCATCGACACCCGGTCGCCGGCCTGGGGCGACGCCCCGCTCTCGGCCTCCGGCCGTCGCGACTTCAGCTTCGGCGGGTTCGTCGCTGACGTCGCGCTCGGTGGTGAGCCGATCGGCGCGCAGTCGGCGGTGCTCGGGAACCTGACCGCCACGGGCCTTCGAGGTGACCCGACCTCGGCGGGAGCGTCGAGCTATCTGAGCGCCTATCCGAGTCCGGTCGGTGTCGACCGGCCACCGCAGGTGTCGTCGGTGAACATCACCGCCGGCCTCGACGTGCCCAATCTGGCGCTCCTTCGCTACGGCGGGCCTGCTGAGGATCCGCACCGGGTGCGCTTCTTCAACGCCTTCGGCCAGCTCGATCACCTCTTCGACGCCAGCGCCGTCGTGCTCTCCGACTGATCGAGCGGTCACCTCCCGCCTCGCTCAGTCATGGCGACCCCGCCGCCGGTGTGCGCTGAGCAGGTGGGTGGACCGGTGACGGGCACCAGCGTCGTGACCCGCCGTCCGCACCGAGGGCATTCCCAGTCGATGGGTCGCCGGGGTGGACGGCGCCGGCCGCCTCGTCGAGCGGCAGGGCGTCCGGCGGGACGTCGCGATGGGGTGGTTCGAGAGGTGCGTCGAGTGCTCATGCTTTTCCAGCGGTAGCGGTCCGTCGCGGTGTTCGCAAGCCATTCGGGCGTCGGTCCAGCAGTTACCCCTACGGGGTAAAAAATCCTTCTCCAGCGGGGTTTCGGTAGGGTGTGGCGACGGCGGGCTGACAGATCGGTGCCAGCAGGCCCCGGCCCGTAACTCCACTAACCGAACCGGCCGCGAGCGTCGTCTCGCGAGCCGGCAACCGTCCGATCCCGCGATCGGATCACCCGAGGAGCCCGCCATGAGCACCACTGAGACCCGTATCTCCGCCGACCGCGACTTCCGCGTCGCTGACATCTCTCTCGCCCCGTTCGGCCGCAAGGAGATGCTCCTCGCCGAACATGAGATGCCCGGTCTCATGGCGATCCGCCGCGAGTTCGGCGCCTCGAAACCGTTGGCCGGGGCCCGCATCTCGGGATCGCTCCATATGACGGTTCAGACGGCCGTGCTCATCGAGACGCTCACAGCGCTCGGAGCTGAAGTGCGTTGGGCCTCCTGCAACATCTTTTCCACCCAGGATCACGCCGCTGCCGCGGTCGTCGTCGGCCCCGACGGCACCGAGGACGACCCTCAGGGTGTCCCCGTGTTCGCCTGGAAAGGCGAGACCCTCGAGGAGTACTGGTGGTGCACCGAGCAGATGATGACGTGGGAGGGCTACGACGGCCCGAACATGATCCTCGACGATGGCGGTGACGCCACCCTGCTGCTCCACAAGGGTGTCGAGTACGAGCGCGAGGGCAAAGTGCCCGATCCCACTGAGGCCGGCAACGCCGAGCTCGCCATCATCCTCGGACTGCTCCAGCGCACCCTCAAGTCCGATCCGTCAAAGTGGACGCGGATGGCGGCGCACATCAAGGGGGTCACCGAGGAGACCACGACCGGGGTCAAGCGCCTCTACAAGATGGCTGCCGACGGCGATTTGCTCTTCCCGGCCATCAACGTGAACGACTCGGTGACCAAGTCGAAGTTCGACAACCTCTACGGGTGCCGCCACTCGCTCGTCGACGCGATCAGCCGCGGCACCGACGTGATGCTCGGCGGCAAGGTCGCTGTGGTGTGCGGCTACGGCGACGTCGGCAAGGGCTGCGTGCAGTCGCTGCGCGGACAGGGCGCCCGGGTGATCGTCACCGAGATCGACCCGATCAACGCCCTCCAGGCCGCGATGGAAGGGCTCGAGGTGCGACCGCTCGAGGAGGTCGTCGCGACCGCCGACCTGTTCGTGACCGCCACCGGCAACGCCGACATCGTCACGGTCGATCACATGCATCGGATGAAGCACAACGCGATCGTGTGCAATATCGGTCACTTCGACAACGAGATCGACATGGCCGGCCTCGCTCGCTCGGGCGCGGTGCGCGACGAGCTGAAGCCCGGCACGGATGTGTGGCGTTTCGAAGACGGCCACCAGGTGATCGTGCTCGCCGAGGGGCGTCTCGTGAACCTCGGTTGTGCCACCGGTCATCCGAGCTTCGTGATGAGTTGCTCGTTCTCCAATCAGGTCATCGCTCAGATCGAGCTCTTCAACCATCCGGAGAACTACCCCCTCGGCGTCTACGTGCTCCCGAAGCATCTCGACGAGAAGGTCGCCCGGCTTCACCTCGAGGCCCTCGGGGTGCGGCTCACGAAGCTCTCCGACGAGCAGGCGGAGTACCTCGGCGTGGAGCCCTCGGGGCCGTTCAAGCCCGAGCACTACCGCTACTGATCATCCGGCGGCCTTCCGGGTCGGCGTCACGTGGGGGGGGTGTCACACCCCTGTCGCAGACTGAACGCATGTTCGATCGCGTCTCAGGTACACCGGTTGTCGCCACCTCACGTGCTCGCCGCGGTTCGGTCTGTCTGCGTCGCGTGTTGGCGCGGGTGTTCTCGGTGCGGTGTGCCGGTTGCGACGCACCCGGCACACCCATCTGTCGCACCTGTCGGTTTGCTCTGCTGGCGAGCCCGCCTCAGCGGCCGGGTGTGCTGCTGGCGGTCCCGTTCACCGGTCGGGCGCGGCGCGTGGTGCTCGGCTTCAAGTTCCACAATCGCCGCGCGGTGGCGGGACATCTCGCGGGTCTGGTGCGCCGACGGCTCGAGCAGGTCGGTGTGCGTCCCGGCATCGACATCGACGTGGTCACTTGGGCGCCGACTGGTGACGCCCGTCGACGCGAGCGCGGCTTCGACCAGGCCGAGCTGATCGCCCGGCATCTGGCCCGTCAACTCGGCCTTCCCTGCCGGCGCCTCCTCATCCGCGAGGAGTCCTCCGGCCCGCAATCGGGGCGCTCCCGCGCCGAGCGGCTTCGCGCTCCTGGTTTCCGAGCCCGGCTCGACCGACCGGGGCGCTCGGTGCTCCTCGTCGACGATGTCGCCACCACGGGTGCCACGCTCGGCTCGGCTTCGGCGGCCCTGCGATCGGTCGGGGCGAGCGATGTGTTCTCGGTCGCTGTGGCGGGCACCCCGGTGCGCACCCGACGCCGGCCCACCGGGCACCGTCGCCCCCTTCGTCAGGCGGCGTAATCGTCGGGGAGCCAGCCGAGCCCCGCCGGTAGGCTCGCTCGGGCATGGGAGTCCTCGATCGCATCCTCCGCGCCGGCGAGGGGAAGAAACTCAAGGCCCTGCAGGGCATCGTTCCCGACATCGGGGCCCTCGAAGACGAGTACCGACGCCTCGACGACGATTCTCTGAAGGCCAAGACCGCGGAGTTCCGGGGCCGCCTCGACCGAGGTGAGACCCTCGACGACCTCCTCATCGAGGCCTTCGCCGTCACCCGTGAGGCCGCCGGCCGCGTGCTCGGTCAACGCCACTACGACGTCCAGATGATGGGTGGTGCCGCCCTCCACTTCGGTTGGGTCGCCGAGATGCGCACCGGTGAGGGCAAGACCCTCGTATCGACCCTGCCGGCCTATCTCAACGGGCTGAGCGGCCGCGGTGTCCACCTCGTCACCGTCAACGACTACCTGGCGCGACGCGACGCCGAGTGGATGGGTCAGATCCATCGGTGGCTCGGTCTCTCCGTCGGCCTTGTGATCCCCGGCTTCCAGACCAGCCCCGTCGAGAAGCGCCGCAACTACGGCTGCGACATCACCTACGGCACCAACAACGAACTCGGCTTCGACTACCTCCGCGACAACATGGCCGGCCGCCTCGAGGACAAGGTCCAGCGCGGCCATGAGTTCTGCATCGTCGACGAGGTCGACTCGATCCTCATCGACGAGGCCCGAACCCCGCTCATCATCTCCGGCCGGGTCGGAGACGCCGCGAAGCTCTACTACCGCTTCGCCTCCATCGTGCGCACCTTGCAACGCGACGTTGACTACGAGGTCGAGGAAGACAAACGTGTGGTGGTGCCCCTCGAGGCGGGTATCGCCAAGGTTGAGGCCGCCCTCGAGGTCGACAACCTCTACGACGACGTGTCGGCCAACCTCGTGCACCAGTTCTCTGTCGCGCTCAAGGCCAAGGAGCTCTACCGACGCGACAAGGACTACATCGTGCAGGGCGGCGAGGTGAAGATCGTCGACGAGTTCACCGGTCGCATCCTCGACGGTCGCCGCTGGTCGGAGGGCATCCACCAGGCCGTCGAGGCCAAGGAGGGCGTGAAGATCAAGGAGGAGAACCAGACCCTCGCCACGATCACGCTCCAGAACTACTTCCGCATGTACTCCAAGCTCGCTGGCATGACCGGTACCGCCTCCACCGAGGCGGCGGAGCTCATGGGCACCTACGGCCTCGGTGTGGTGCCGATCCCCACCAACCGACCCGTCGCCCGCCTCGACCAAGCCGACCTCATCTTCAAGGGAGAGATCGGCAAGTTCGCCGCCGTCATCGACGACATCGTGGAACGCCACGAGAAGGGACAGCCGGTCCTCGTCGGCACGGTCAGCGTCGAGAAGTCGGAACTGCTCTCTCGGATGATGCGCGAGCGGGGCATCGACCATGAGGTCCTCAACGCTAAGCAGCACACCCGCGAAGCCGAGATCGTTGCCCAGGCCGGCCGCCTCGGCTCGGTCACCGTCGCCACCAACATGGCCGGCCGCGGCGTCGACATCGTTCTCGGTGGCAACCCTGAGCTCCTCGCCCGCCGCGAGGTGCTGAAGGAGGGCTTCGATGAGGCGCTCCTCGTCGACGACTACGCCCTCCCGCACCCCCTCGAGGAGATGCCGGAGGAGTTCCGAGAGCAGCGAGACGCCGCTCTCTCCAGTCTCGAGCGGCACCGCGACCGGTTCGCGCCTGAGTGCGCCGCGGAAGGGGAGCGGGTGCGCGAACTCGGTGGACTCTGCGTCATCGCCTCTGAGCGCCATGATTCCCGCCGCATCGACAACCAGTTGCGCGGGCGCTCCGGCCGTCAGGGTGACCCCGGCGAAAGCCGCTTCTATCTCAGCCTCGACGACGAACTCATGCGCCTCTTCGCTACCGGCGCCCTCCAGTGGGCCATGGGGCGTTTCGACGACGACGAGGCCATCGAAGCGAAGATGGTCACCAAGGCAATCGAGCGGGCCCAGACCACCGTCGAGCAGAAGAACGCCGAAGTTCGCAAGAACGTCCTCAAATACGACGAGGTCATGAACGAGCAGCGCAAGGTGATCTACCGGCGCCGCGACCAGATCCTCACCGGCGAAGACCTGAAGGTCACCGCCCTCGACTACCTCGGGGAAGCGGTCGATGATCTCATCGCCACCAACTGCGCCTCGGTGGCCACCGACGAGTGGGACCTCGACGGGCTCGCCCGCGAGCTCACCCTCTACTGGCCGACCTCACTCACCTCCGCGGCGATGTCAACGGCGGAGTCCTCCGAGGAGCTCCGTGAGGCGATCATGGCCGAAGCCCTCGGCCACTACGAGCAGCGCGAGGTCGAACTCGGCGAGGACACCATGCGCCAAGTCGAGCGTCAAGTCATGTTGCGCATCATCGATCAGCGCTGGCGCGAGCACCTCGAGGAGATGGACTACCTCCAGGGGGGCATCAACCTCCGAGCGATGGGTCAGAAGGATCCGCTCACCGAGTGGCAGCGCGAGGGCTTCCAGATGTTCGGCGCGATGATGACCGGCATCGCGCGCGACTTCGTCCGCTACGTCATGCACGTCCAGGTCGCCCAGCCCGAGCAGCCGACGCTGAACCCGAAGGTGCTCAACCTTCAGCAGACCTCAAGTGACGACGCGGCCGCCAGCGGGTTCGATACGGCACGGGCAGCGGCCGCCGCCGAGTCGAGTGGCGCTCCGGCGCCAGTGCAGCCGATGGCCACCCCGACCAAGCAACAGACGGTCGTCAAAGACGCCTTCGACAAGACGCCGCGCAACGCACCCTGCCCGTGCGGATCGGGCAAGAAGTTCAAGCTCTGTCACGGCGCAGGCTGAGGGTCGTCGATGCGCGACTTCACGGATGAACTGCGCGACGTCGCCCGTCGCGTCACTGAGGCCGCGGGTTACCTCGGCATCGACGAGGCCCGGAATCGGCTGGTGGAGCTCGAGGCCGAGATCGGTCGACCCGACCTGTGGGACGACGCGGAACGGGCCAAACAGGTCAACAGCGACTACGCCGCGGTCAAGGACGACATCGACATCTACGACGGTCTCACCCGCGATCTCTCCGACGCCGAGGTGCTGCACGAGTTGGCCCGAGAGCTCGATGATGAGAGCCAAGAGGACGAGATCGCCGGCTCGATCGCCGGGCTCTCAGCGCGGCTCGACCAACTCGAGTTGCGGAGCTTGTTCACCGGCGAGCACGACGACAGCGCCTGCATTGTTCAGATCAACGCCAAGGACGGCGGCGTCGACGCTCAGGACTTCGCCGAAATGCTGCTGCGCATGTACTCGCGCTGGGCGGAGACCCGCGGTTTCGATGTCGAGGTCAACTACTTCTCCGAGGGCACCGAAGCGGGGATCAACTCGGCCGAGTTCACTCTCACCGGTCGCTACGCCTACGGCCTGATGACCGCAGAGCGCGGCACGCATCGACTGGTGCGGATCAGCCCCTTCGACAACCAGGGTCGCCGTCAGACGAGCTTCGCGGCGGTCCAGGTGTGGCCGGTGATGGACGCCCCCGACCTCGAGATCAACGAGAGCGACATCCGGATGGAGGTGTTCCGCGCCTCCGGTGCCGGCGGTCAGCACATCAACAAGACGTCATCAGCGGTGCGACTCATCCACGAGCCGACCGGTCTCGTCGCCGCCTCCCAGGAGGAGCGCTCGCAGCTGCAGAACCGCGAGAAAGCCATGGGTCGCCTGAAGGCCATGCTCGCAGCGCGCATCGAGGAGGAGCACCAGGCCGAACTCGACTCGATCGCCGGCAAGCAGGCGCAGGTCGGCTGGGGGAGCCAGATCCGCTCCTATGTCATGCAGCCGTATCAGATGGTGAAGGACCTACGAACCGAGGTCGAGTCCGGCAATGTCGCGGCGGTCCTCGACGGCGACCTCGACGTGTTCATGGAGGGGTTCCTCCGTTGGCGGCGCTCCGCCTGACCACCGGTCAGCCTGCCCCGCCTCCCGTGGAGCCCACCGCTACCCTCGGTTCGACATGATCCGTCTCGAGAACGTGACGAAGTCGTATTCGGAGGAGGTCATCGCTCTCCGAGATGCGAGCTTCGAGGTGGCCAAAGGGGAGTTCGTCTTCCTCGTCGGGCCGTCCGGTTCCGGAAAGTCGACCCTGCTCCGCCTCCTCAACCGCCAAGAGCGGCCTGAACTCGGAGCGGTCTGGGTGGCCGGTCGCAACATCGTCGACATGCCGGCTAACCGCGTGCCGATGCTGCGTCGCAATATCGGCAACGTCTTCCAGGACTACAAACTCCTCCTCAACAAAACCGTCTTCGAGAACGTCGCCTTCACGCTCGAGGTAATCGGTCGTCCGAAGCATGTGATCACCCAGCAGGTGCCCGCTGTGCTCGAGCTCGTCGGTCTCGCCGGCAAGGAGGACCGCTTCCCCGATCAGCTCTCCGGTGGTGAGCAGCAGCGCGTCTCGGTGGCTCGGGCCTTCGTGAACCGGCCACTCATCCTCATCGCCGACGAGCCGACCGGGAACCTCGACCCGGCCACTGGCGAGGGGATCATGCGCCTCCTCGACCGGATCAACGCCACCGGGACCACCGTCGTGATGGCCACCCACGACCAGCGCATCGTCGACTCGATGCGCAAGCGGGTCATCCAGCTCGACCGTGGAACGATCGTCCGTGACCAGGCTCGGGGCGTCTACCAGTGATCTCGCGCATCGGCTATGTGCTCCGCGAGACCGCGGCGAGCTTCCAACGCAACCTGACGCTCACGGTCGCCGCGGTGATCACCGCGGCGGTCTCGCTGCTCATCTTCGGTCTCACCCTCATCATCCAGCACGGCTTCGACAATCTGCTCGCGCAGTGGGAGGGCGGTGTGGAGATGATCGTGCACGTCAACGCCGGAGCTGGCGACGCCCAGCGCGCGGTGATCGAGGAGGCCCTCGTCCAGCAGGAAGGCATCACGATCGACACGTGGCGCTACTGCGACGTGACCTGCTCGCTCGCCGACGCCGACCGTCTCCTCGCCGGCGACCCGACGACCCGCGAACTGCTCACCGCTGAGAACATCACCACCCAGTACAAGGTGGTGCCGATGGACGCCACCCAGGTCGACATCCTCCGAGGACTCCGCGACCGTTATCTCGGCTTACCCAACGTGAACACGGTGCAACTCGCCGAGGAGCAACTCGACCTCATCAGCGAACTTCAGGGATTCGTGTCCACCTACACGACGGGCTTGTGGATCGCGCTGATGGCGGCGGCATCGCTGCTCATCTGGAACACGATCCGCACCGCCATGTTCGCGAGACGCCGCGAGATCGAGGTGATGAAGCTCGTAGGAGCAACCGACTGGTTCATCCGGCTGCCGTTCATGCTCGAGGGTCTTCTCCACGGTCTCATCGGCGGTGTGCTCGCCTCGGGCGCCCTCTGGTTCATCAACGACCGTTGGACCGCGGGTGTGCAGGGCTTCCCCGACAACTCGGGCATGACCGCTCTGGTCGTCGTCGACGGCTACCAGTGGCAGGTCGCGCTCATCATCCTGGTGTTCGGCTCGATCGTCGGAACGGTCGGCTCAGGCACCGCCGCGTCGAGATTCCTCGACGTCTGATCCGGTGACGATCGGCTCGGCCGGATCGAACAGGATGTGACGATGGAAAGCGACGAGTACGCGCACATCTCCCTCGACATCGACGACGGCATCGCGACAATCACTCTCGACCGGGCCGACAAGATGAACGCGTTCACGGAGCGCATGCGCGTCGAGATGCTCGGCGCCCTCGATCGCACCGACGCCGATGACGATGTTCGCGCGGTGATCTTCACCGGCGCCGGACGCGCGTACTGCGCAGGAGCCGACCTGTCGTCAGGGGAGGACACGTTCTCGCGGGGCGGCAGCCCGGTGATCGGAACCAACGGCGTTCCGCGCGACGGCGGCGGAACGGTCGCGCTGCGCATCTTCGAGTCGCTGAAGCCGGTGATCGGGGCCATCAACGGCGCCGCGGTCGGCGTCGGCGTCACGATGACCCTGCCGATGGACGTGCGCCTCGCGAGCTCTGCGGCGCGCTTCGGCTTCGTGTTCGCTCGCCGCGGAATCGTGCCGGAGGCGGCGTCCAGCTGGTTCCTTCCGCGCCTCGTCGGCATCTCGCGGGCCATGGAGTGGGCCGCATCGGGTGAGGTGTTCGACGCCGAGGAGGCTCTCGTGGGTGGACTGGTGCGCAGCGTCCACGAACCCGACGATCTTCTGCCGGCCGCTCGCGAACTCGCCCATCGGATGACGGCGAGGTCGGCCCCCGTGTCGGTGGCAGCGACCCGCAAGATGATGTGGCGGATGCTTGGCGCCGATCATCCGATGGCCGCCCATCGGGTCGACAGCCGAGCGATCGCGACCCGCGGTCGCAGCGCCGATGTGCGAGAGGGGATCGCTTCGTTCTTCGATCGCCGCGACCCGGAGTTCACCGATCGTGTGAGTGACGGCTTCGGCGCGATTTTCGAGGAGTGGAACGACCCGACCTTCGACTCCTGAGGTCGCCGTAGGCTCAGCGCGTGTCCGATGACCTCCCGATGCTCTACGACCGGGTCGGTCCCGACTTCTTCGCAGATCTGGTCGCCGCGTTCTACGACGGCATCGCCACCGACGAGTTGCTCGCTCCGCTCTATCCGGACTTCCCCGACTTCGAGCCGGCGAAGGAACGGCTCCGACTGTTCCTCATCCAGTACTGGGGTGGGCCGACGACGTACATGGAGACCCGCGGGCATCCGAGACTGCGGATGAGGCATATGCCATTCCGCGTCGGTGAGGCCGAGCGCGACCGCTGGCTCGTGCATATGGCGGCGGCGATCGAGCGGGTCTGCGAGGGGCGCACCGACGGCCCGGAGGTCGCCGCTGAGCTGCTCAACTATTTCGTGCCGGCAGCCGAGCACCTCCGCAACGACGATCAACTCGGCTTGGTGGAATGAGCGCGATCACCGTCGAGGGCCTCGTGGTCAACTATGGCGAGTTGCGCGCGGTCGCGGGCGTCGACGTCGAGATCGCGCGCGGAGAGGTGTACGCCCTGCTTGGCGAGAACGGCGCTGGGAAAACCTCGACCATCGAGGTGCTCGAGGGTCTACGAACTCGAACCTCCGGTTCGGTGCGGGTGCTCGGCCACGATCCGGCTGATGGCTCCCGAGACCTCCGCGACCGCATCGGCATCGTGCTCCAGACCACCGGTGTTGAGCGTCAGCTCACCGTCGCCGAGGCCGTTGGTCTCTACGGCGCGGTCTACCGCCAGCCGCGTTCGGTCAACGAGGTGCTCGAACTCGTCGGGCTCACCGACCGCGCCGACGCGCGCTGCGGCACCTTGTCGGGTGGTCAACGCCGACGGCTCGACCTCGCGCTCGGCATCGTCGGGTCGCCCGAGCTGCTCTTCCTCGATGAGCCGACCACCGGCTTCGACCCGTCTGCTCGTCGACGGGCTTGGGAGCTCGTCGACGCGCTCCGGTCTGACGGGATGACCGTCGTGCTGACCACCCACTACCTCGATGAGGCTGAGCACCTCGCCGACCGTGTCGGAGTCATGTCGGCCGGTCGACTCGTCGTGGAGGGCACGCCTGCTGACCTGCAGCGTCGCTCCGGTCGGACGCTGGTGTCATTCCGCTGTGGCGGTGACGAGCACGACCTCGCCGCCGTGACCCGCGTGGCCGAGGGGCTCGGCGATCGGGTTCGGCTGGTCGACGGACGGATCGAGTTGCTGACGGTCGACGTGACGGCCGCGCTGCACGCGCTGACCGGCTGGTCGGTCGCTCAGCGCGTCGACCTCGACTCTTGGTCGGTCGCCCAGCCGAGTCTCGAGCAGGTGTTCCTCGATCTTGTCGGAGGCGCCGACGATGAGTGAGCGCGGAACGTGGCCGGGCGTCGGGGGCCTCATCCTCGCGCAGGTGCGACATCAGGTGCGGCTCTTCCTGCGGGTCCCGATCGGGCTGTTCTTCACGATCGCGCTGCCCCTCATCATGCTCGTCGTCTTCAACGCGGTGTTCGGTGACTCGACGGTTGCCTCGGAGGCGGGGGAGTGGCCGACGCGGCAGTTCTACACCGGTGCCCTCGCGGCGTTCACCGCGGTGTCGGCCACCTACACGAATCTCGCCAACACCGTCCCGGTGCGGCGAGAGGAGGGGATCCTGAAACGCTGGAGGTCGACTCCGCTGCCCGTGCCCGTGCTCATCCTCGGTCAGATGCTCGGCGCTTTGGTGGTGGCGATCCTCGGTGCTCTGCTGCTACTCATCGTCGGAGTGCTCGCCTATGGGCTCCAGGTCGACGTGGCGGCGCTGCCGAACGCGTTGCTCACCTTCATCGTCGGCGTCCTCTCGTTCGCGGCGCTCGGCATGGCGATCTCGTCGGCGGTGTCGAGCGCCGACTCCGCCCCAGCGGTGGCGAACGCGACGATCCTCCCGCTCGCCTTCATCTCGAACATCTTCATCCCGCTCGAGGATCCGCCCCGGTGGCTCGACCTCCTCGGCGACATCTTCCCGCTGAAGCCGTTCGCAGAGTCGTTCCAAGCCTCCTTCCATCCGATCGACCCGGCGACGTCTCCCGATCTCGGCGCACTCGCCGTCGTCGCCCTCTGGGGCATGTTCGGAGCTATCGCCGCGGTGCGGACCTTCCGTTTCGATCCGACACCGGGCGCGCGAGCGAGCGGACGGCGTCGGCAGCGGGGCCGTCAGCGAAGCACGTGACAGGCAACGGCTGAAGCAGCAGCGGCGTTCAGCGAGTCGACTCCGTCTGCCATCGGGATCCGCACCCCCTGTGCCAGCCCGAGCAACTCGTCGCTGAGACCGGCGCGCTCCGAGCCGATGAGGATGGCACGCGGGCGTTGCCCGTCGAGTTGCTCGGCCACCGCGTTGATCGGGTCCGCGTTTGGGTCAGGGGTGAGGGCCAAGAGGTCGATGTCGAGGCCATCGAGCAAATCGACGAGGTCCAGCGTCCGAGCGTGGGGGAGTGTGAAGGCGGTGCCCATCGCGACGCGGAGGGCTCGACGGCTGAGCGGGTCGGCGCTCGTCCCGTCGAGCAGCAGGCCGTCCCAACCGAGCCCGGCGGCGTTTCGCACGATCCCGCCGATGTTGGCCGGGTTGTCGACGCGCTCCGCTACGACGAGCCGATGGCATCGCGCGAGGAGGGCGGCGGGTGACGGCCGGGTCGGCCGGTGAAAGACCGCCACGATCGGATGCGGCATGCCGAGACCGGTGACCAGGCGACGGATCTCGTCACCGCCGACGAACACGTCGATACCGAGGCGCTCGGCAACCTCGGGGACTCGATCGGCATCGGCCAGAGCGGCGAGGGGTTCGCAGCCCGCCTCCAGCGCTCGGGTGACGACGAGATCGCCCTCGGCGAGGAAGAGACCGGCGCCGGTGTCGTCGCGCTTGTCCGCTCGCGTGGTGAGCCCGCGCTCACGCAACCGAAAGAGAGCGAGGCGCTCGTCGTCGACCGCCTCGATCCGGATGAACGCCAAGGCTCCCTCCGATGTCAGAAGTGGTAGGGGAAGGGCGACCAGTCCGGAGGGCGCTTCTCGAGGAAGGCGTCGCGACCCTCGGCTCCCTCGTCGGTGCCATAGGCGAGGCGGGTGGCCTCCCCGGCGAACACCTGCTGACCGACGAGCCCGTCATCGGTCAGGTTGAACGCGAACTTCAGCATCCGCTGGGCGGTCGGGCTCTTCGAGCAGATCGCCTCCGCCCACTCGAGGGCGACCGCCTCGAGGCGCGCGTGGTCGACCACCTCGTTGACCGCGCCCATGTGGTGCATCTGCTCGGCGGTGTACTCGCGACCAAGGAAGAAGATCTCGCGGGCGAACTTCTGGCCGACCATCTTGGCGAGATAGGCCGATCCGTAGCCGCCGTCGAAGGAGGCGACATCAGCGTCGGTCTGCTTGAAGCGGGCGTGCTCTCGGCTGGCGAGGGTGAGGTCGCAGACAACGTGCAGGCTGTGACCTCCACCGGCGGCCCAACCGGGCACCACGCAGATGACGACCTTCGGCATGAAGCGGATGAGGCGCTGCACCTCGAGGATGTGGAGTCGACCCGATCGGGCCGGATCGACCGTGTCGGCGGTCTCACCTGAGGCGTACTGGTAGCCCGACCGCCCTCGAATGCGTTGGTCGCCTCCCGAGCAGAACGCCCATCCACCGTCGCGTGGCGACGGTCCGTTGCCGGTCAAGATGACGCAGCCGACATCGCTCGACATACGGGCGTGGTCGAGGGCTCGGTAGAGCTCGTCGACCGTGTGGGGCCGGAAGGCGTTGCGGATCTCCGGCCGGTCGAAGGCGATTCGCACCGCGCCGGTGGAGCGGGCCCGGTGGTAGGTGATGTCGGTGAAGTCGAAGCCCGGAACGATGTCCCAGGCATCAGCATCGAACGTCTCGGAGACTCCGGGTAGCGCACTCATGACGACATGTTGGCCGGTTCGTCGGACGGCGACGCGGTTGAGCTGGTCTCGACCCGGCAGGCGTCGGTGGTACGAAGCCTCCGCCGGAGCGCCTCAACGAGAAGAGCGATGGAGATGACGGCAAGCCAGGGCTGGGTGGGTGCGAACCAGTCGAGGGCACCGGTGGTGCCGAGGGCGACCACGACGAGCTTGTTGCAGACCGGGCAGCCGATGGCGAAGAACGTCAGCAAGCCACCTAATCCACCGATGCGCTCCCTCGTTGGATCGTCACCCTTCGTGGCGTCGTCGCGTACGTAGGTGGCGACGAGCAGCCCCGCGAGCACCGCGGAGATGATCAGCACCGGCACCGACCACCAGGTCACCGGAACCGGGCGACCGAAGACCGGGTTGGGGATCACGTCAGTCGGGAGACCGAGGAGGAGCGCGATGACCACGGCGGCACCGAGAGCCGTCGCCCATCGTCGTGGCGACCACGAACGCATGAGGCCACGGTACCGGCACTACCGTTCGCTCGGTGGGCGTCGAACTCATTCCGGTGGTGGGCCTGCCCGAGATCGCGCCGGGTGATGATCTCGCCGCCATGATCGCCGAGGCGCTTGATCTCAGAGACGGCGACATCGTCGTCGTCACCTCGAAGATCGTGTCGAAGGCCGAGGGGCGGATCATCGACCTCGGGGATGTCTCGCCGTCGCCGTTCGCCGAGGACTGGGCGAGCCGCTGGGAGAAGGACCCTCGTGTCGTCGAGGTGGTGCTCGCCGAGTCGCGCCGCATCGTCCGCCAGATTGGTCCCGTGCTCATCACCGAGACACGTCACGGACTGGTGTGCGCCAACTCGGGGGTCGACCAGTCATCCAGCGGCGCCCACGACCGAGTCGTCGTGCTACCTGAGGATCCAGATGCCTCGGCGCGCCGGATCCGCGACGGGCTGCGTTCGGCCACCGGCCACGATGTCGCCGTCATCGTGAGCGACACGTTCGGCCGGCCGTGGCGCGAGGGTCAGACCGATGTCGCGATCGGCATCGCGGGCATGCGCCCGCTGCGCTCGTATATCGGCGAGGTGGATCCGCACGGGCACGAGTTCAGAGTTCAGGAGCTCTGCGTGGCTGACGAGCTCGCCTCAGCGGCCGAGCTGGTGAAGGGGAATACCTCGCGAGTGCCCGTGGCTGTCGTCCGCGGCTTTGAGCATGAGATCGACGACGAGGCGACCATGGCACCGGTGATCCGCGACGCCGAGCGCGATCTCTTCCGCTGACCGATCGGTTCGGCGCCAGCGGCGTGCGAGAATGCGGCCATGCGGTTGAGAAGTGACTACCCGATCGGAGTCGGACTCGCCGAAGATCCGATCGTGTGGGTGATCGATGACTTTCTTTCCGGTGACGAGCGCACCGAGATCGTCGATATCGCACGTCCGCGCCTCGAGACGGCCAAGGTGACCTCAGCGAAGGTCAACACCACCTCGACCGCCCGCACCGGCTCGGTCGCGTGGGTCCGTTACGCCGACTCGCCGACGGTTACCCAGGTCGTCAATCGTGTGAGTGAACTCGTCGACATCCCCGTGCACCACAGCGAGTCGATGCAGGTGGTGCACTACGCCGAGACACAGGAATACCGACCGCACTTCGACGGCTGGGATCTGTCGACCGAGAAGGGTCGGCTCCGCACCGAGAACGGTGGCCAGCGCGTGCTGACCGCGCTCATGTACCTCAACGAGCCAGCCGGCGGCGGCGGCACCTCCTTCCCGAAGCTCGAACTCGAGGTGGAGGCGAAGCCCGGGAGGCTCGTGATCTTCCACAACATCTCCGATGACGACACCAACCTCCACCCCCGTTCGCTGCACGGCGGCATGCCGGTTGGGGAGGGGGAGAAGTGGGCCTGCAACCTCTGGTTTCGAGCTCGCCCGTACCGCACCGGCGAGTCACGGACCGCCCGAGCCATCGCGCCGTCGTCGAGGACTGGTGGCGGGAATCGCGCCGCTCGACGGCGGCGTAGATGAAATTTCTCTAAGTTCGCTCAGCCTTTGCCTGAGCGGTCGAGACGACCTTGTGGGTTCGTGATCTCGGCGATCGGTGGCATGGGTGACGTTCGCGAACTATGGTTCGGTCGGGGGTAAGCAGTGCATTGAGTGCCAAAATCCGTCTTGAAGGCGTCTACAAAATCTTCGGCTCGCAGCCGCGAGGGCGTGCGTTAGCGCTCGCCAAAGCCGGCTCGTCGAAGGATGAGGTTCAGACGTTGACCGACCACGTCGTCGGGCTCGCGGACGTAAATTTCGAGGTGGCCGAGGGCGAGATTTTCGTGGTGATGGGCCTGTCCGGGTCCGGTAAGTCGACAGCAATTCGCACGGTCAACAAGCTGCATGACATCACCGACGGGCACGTTTGGGTCGATGACGTCGATGTGCAGACCCTCTCGGGTCGGGCTCTTCAGCAACTCCGCCGCGAGAAGATGGGCATGGTCTTCCAGCATTTCGCGCTGTTCCCGCACCGATCGGTGATCGACAACGTCGGTTACGGGCTCGAGGTCCAAGGTGTCGACCGCGATGAGCGGAACAAGAAGGCGCTCGAGGCGCTCGCTCTTGTCGGACTCGAGCCGTACGCGTCCTCCATGCCCTCGCAGCTCTCTGGCGGCATGCAGCAGCGCGTCGGTTTGGCCCGCGCGCTAGCCAGCGACCCCGACATCCTCCTCATGGACGAGGCATTCAGCGCCCTCGACCCGCTCATCCGTCGCCAAATGCAGGACGAGATGATGGCGATCCAGAAGAAGTTGCGCAAGACCATCCTCTTCATCACCCACGATCTCAACGAGGCGTTGCGCATCGGTGACCGGGTATGCATCATGCGTGGCGGGCGCATCGTGCAGATCGGAACGCCCGAGGAGATCCTGACGAAGCCGGCTACCGGCTACGTGGCCGAGTTCGTTCAAGACGTCGATCAGGGACGAGTGATTCTGGTGAGCGACGTCATGGTGGAGCCCCGGCCAGTCGACCGTGCGTCGACGCTCGGTGAGGCCGTCAAGAGAGTTGCTGATCGGGCCGGCGCCTTCGTGCTCGACGACGTGGGTCGTCCAGTGGCGGTGCTCACCGTCGCCGACGGGTTGCGTTCGGTCGAGATGGGTAGCGATCGGCTCGAGGACGCCCTTCGCTCCGACTTCGAGACCGCCGGCGCCCGGCAGACCCTCAATGAGGTCTACGCCTCGGCCGGCCGCGGCCTGCCGATCGCGGTGGTCGACGACGATGGCCGTCTCATCGGCAACCTCGATCCCCGGCACATCATGGAGGAACTCGGTCGAGTCGAGAGCCTCATCGACGGCTTCGAACGGGAGGTGTTCCTCTGATGTTTCCCATGCAGTCTGACGACAGTCCGGGACTCACCGACGCGAAGGTCCTCGACGAGTACCTGATCCCGTTTGGTTCAT
Organism: Acidimicrobiales bacterium; assembly: GCA_030828465.1. Lineage (GTDB taxonomy): Bacteria > Actinomycetota > Acidimicrobiia > Acidimicrobiales > Ilumatobacteraceae > Casp-actino5. The sequence continues at coordinate 63,305 of JAURCL010000003.1, forward strand.
GGATCGAGGAGAGCGTCAACTGGACGACGCTCAACCTTGAGGGGGTGCTCGACGCGATCGCGTGGCCCTTCGAGTTCCTCCTTGAGAACATCGTCGACAACTTCCTGCTCTCGATCTCATGGCTCTATGTCGTGGTCATCATGTTCGGCGTCGCCTGGTTGGTTCGCAACCTGACCGTCGCGGTCGGCACCGCGATCGGGCTCGTGCTTTGCGGTCTGCTCGGCCAGGAGTTCTGGATTCAGACCGCACGCACCATCGGTTTCATCCTGGTGGCGGTGATCGTCTGCATCATCATCGGCATACCCCTCGGCATCCTCTCGGGTCGGTTCGAGTCGGTGTGGAAGGTGATGCGGCCGACGCTCGACGCGATGCAGGTCATCCACGCATTCGTGTACCTGCTGCCGTTCGTCTATTTCTGGGGAGTCGGCCGGGTCTCGGCGACCATGGCGACGATGGTGTTCGCGCTCCCGCCGCTGATCCGCCTCACCAATCTCGGCATCCGCGGAGTGCCTGAAGATGTCGTTGAGGCGAGTCGGGCCTACGGGGCGAACGAATTGCGCGTGCTGCGCGATGTGCAGTTGCCACTCGCCCGGCCCGCGATCATGACGGGGATCAACCAGACCCTGCTGCTGGCATTCTCCATGCTCGGGATCGCCGCGATCCTCGGTGCTGGCGGCCTCGGGGCACTGTTGTTCCGCGCGCTTGGTCAGCAGGACGTCAACCTCGCGGCCGCCGCCGGACTCAGTTTCTTCCTGCTTGCTGTCATCCTCGACCGCATCTCCCAGACCGAGGCGGGTAGCAAGAGCCTGTTCTCACGGATGAGCACCGCATGGAAGGCCCGCAAGGAGCCCGAGCAGCTCCTCGAGGACCCCGACTTCAACCCAGCGGCCGCCAGCGATGATCACGAGGTGTCCGCCGAAGGCGACGAGGCTTCGATCTCGAGCGGAGAGCGGACGCGGATCTTGGCCGTTCTCGCTGGCGCGGCGATCATGTTGGTCGGCGTCCCGATGACCTGGGCCGCTGGTGGTCCGGGCATCAGTGCCTACGGTCGCCGCGACGACGTCGAGCTCACGGGCCAGTCCTTCAGCGGTCTGGCCGCGGAAGGCGGCTCCTGGTTCGCGTTCATTGTGGTCTTCCTCGCTCTCTTCGTCGGGGCAGGCTGCATCGCAGTCTTGAGTGGCCGTGGCAAGGCTCGGTGGCTGTCAGCAGACGGCGTCACCTTCGGCTCGATCGCGGCGCTCATCACCCTCTTCGGCTACGTGATCGCGCGACCGAGCGCGTTCACTCCCGAGTACGCAGTCGGCACGGGAGCCTGGGTGGCGCTCGTCGGAGCCCTCGTTGCGACTGTCGCCTCGCTCTCATGGATGGCGGTCGGCGCCTATGGCCCTCACCGGCCCCTTCGCCGCCGCATCTCCGGTGGTCCGATCTTCCTCGGTGTGACCGCCGTCCTGATGGCAGTCGTGTCGATCTTCTCGATGTGGCATCTCGACGAGCGAGGTGGTGTGGTGATGACCCCAGAGATCCAGGCAGAGATGGATGCTCTGAAGGAAGCCGCGAAGGCGGGGGACATCGATCCGGGTGTCGCCGCCACGGAGATCCAGGTCATCAGGGCCAAGGCCAAGCAGGATGAGCGCATCATCATTGACGGCAGCGATCCCGCCGGTGTCGGCCTCGGTACCTGGACCGTCGTGTTCGGAATCGCTGGAGCGGTCGGTGCCGCGGTTGCCGCTGGCGCAGCGGGCTTCGGGGATCGTCGCCGATGGATCGGTGGCACGGTCGCCATGGGTCTCGGTCTCGGCATCGCCGGCTTCTCGCTTGGCTTCGTGGCCACCCTGGTCCGGGTTGCCGACCAGAACTACTTCAGCGGCGTCGGAGCGATGTTTGCGATGTTCGTCGGTTCGCTGCTCTTCGCCGCTGGTAGCGGCTTGGTGAAGGGCTTCGAACGAGCCAAGGTGTACCGAGAGATCTCAGTCGGAGACGCAGTCTCCGCGGAGTCCCCGTCATCGACCGTGGATGCGGCCGATGACGCGGAGAAAGCAACAGTGAGCTCCTGAGGCAGCGTGACGCCGCGGAGTGAACGGAGCAACCACACCCTAAGGAGGGGTAACCACATGAAGAGACAAAGGAAAGCACTGGTCGCATCGTTCGCGGCTGTCAGCCTCATCCTCGCGGCATGCGGAGGCGACGACGACACCGCCGACGCTCCCGCGCCGGCCGAGGAGCCCGCTGCGGCTGAGGAGCCTGCTGCCGAGCCGGCTGAGGAGCCGGCTGAGGAGCCCGCTGCCGAGCCTGCCGACGAGCCGGCTGAGGAGCCGGCCGAGATGGCGTTGCCTGGTGAGGGCGTGTCCATCACCATGGCCAAGGCCGACTGGTCCACCGAGGACCCGAACGCCTACACCGTCAAGATGATCCTTGAGGAGATGGGCTACACCGTCTCGGATCCGAAGGACACCGAACTCGGCCCGGCCAATGCCTTCCTCGCGATGGCTCAGGGGGATGCCGACTTCTGGATCAACTCCTGGATGCCGGGCCACCAGTCGTGGCTCGACAACGAGCTGCCGGACGGCTCCCTCGTCGGTGACCATGTCAGCGTCGTCGGCGAGATGATGATGGCCGGCGGTCTGCAGGGCTACCTGATCTCCAAGGCTTTCGCCGAGGAGTACGGGATCACGTCGCTCGACGACCTGAACAACAACCCCGAGGCCATCGCGGCCTATGACGCTCAGGACCCGGTCCCCGGGAACGGCATCGCCGACATCTACGGGTGCTCGGAGAGCTGGACCTGTGACGACATCATTGAGAGCCAGATCGCGTTCTCGGGCTGGGAGAACATCCAGCAGACCATCGCGGGTTACGACGCGATGTTCGCCGAGGCGGCTCAGAAGGCCGACGCCGGTGAGCCGGCCATCGCCTACACCTGGACGCCGAGCGCGTACATCACCATGATGCGCCCCGGTGACAACGCCCTGTGGCTGACGGTCGACGAGGTCATCGACGACTCGAACCCGACGGGTCGTGAGGGTGGCGAGTCGTACGACCAGCGCCCCGGTACGGCCGGAATCGGCACGGACAACTGCCCGGGCTCCGTCGATGGCGTCTGCCAGATGGGTTGGATCGCGGCCGACATCCGCGCCGCTGCTAACAACGACTTCCTCGCCGCCAACCCGGCAGTGCAGAAGATGTTGGAGCTGTTCGCCATGGACGTTGTTGAGGTCTCCCTCATGAACGTCGAGATGGCTGACGGCGCGGACGTGCTCGATCTCGCTGCCCAGTGGATCGAGGACAACCGTGACCTCGTCGACAGCTGGATCGCGGAGGCCATGGCCGCCGCCTGATCCCTGTTGATCACACTTCGGTGAGTGGCCGGCCCTTCGGGGCCGGCCACCATCGTTTTCGGCCGGTCCTTCGGGGCCGGCCACCATCGTTTTCGGCCGGTCCTTCGGGGCCGGCCACCATCGTTCTCGGCCGGCCCTTCGGGGCCGGCCAGGGTCATGCTCAATCGGCTTGGCTGGCCCGATCGTCCCGAGACGCTCAGCGACGCCGCGGACGCGGTCGCAACCGCCGGCCCATTCCGGCCACCGTGGCCGGAATCTGCAGTAGGCGAGAATCGAGCGCGAGGTCGCGGGCGGGGACCGCGCGCTCGGCCGGCGGATACTGCACGACCCGAACCATCAGAAACACCGCGATCAGACCGTGCATCACCAGCACGGTCCACGGGAAGCCCGCATCGCCGGTGGTTCGGATCACCACAGCGGCGATCAACGGCCCGATGAACGACCCCACCCCGTAGAGCACGACGAGTTGGCTCGCCGCCGCCGTCAGACGCTCCGGGGAGAGCTTGTCGTTGGTGTACGCCCCAGCGATCGAGTAGAGCGGATACATCGTGCCCCCGATGACCGCCGCGGCGAGGAACCCGACCGGCGATGACGGCCCGACCATCCAGAGCACCCCGCTCGCGGCGGCTGCGATGGTCGCCGATGCGGCGCCGACAATGCGTCGGTCGCCTCGATCGGACAGCACGGCGACCGGCATGTGCAGGATCAGGCTGCCGAGCGGCGGCATCGCCACGAAGGCGCCCACCGCAACGAACGACATGCCGGACCTCGTCGCGTAAATCGGTAGGAAGGAGATGAAGGCACCGATGGTCACGCCGACGAGGATGGCTGCGACGACCCCGGTCGCCGCCTCGTCCATCAACTGACGGATCGAGATCGGCTCGGGCCTGCGAATGGGGGGCGGGTTCGCCACCGCGGAGAGCGCCACCGGAGCGACGGCCACGCTGACACCGATGGTGGCGAGGGCGAACCCAGTGAGGGCGCGTGGGTCGATGAGGCTGAACAGCAGCTGGCCGAGCCCGTAGGAGATCGTCGTCAGCATCCCGTAGAACGACAGCAGACGGCCGCGGTTGGCGTTCGAGGCGAGCTGGTTGAGCCACGACTCGGCCACCACGTAGACGCCAGCAAGACAGGCGCCCGACAGGAAGCGGAGCACAATCCACGACAGCGGATGCACGATGAGGCCCGACACCAGGGTGACAGCGCTCATCAGTGAGCAGAGCGCGGAGAACACTCGGATGTGGCCGACCGTGCCGACCACGTGAAGGGCTGCTCGCGACCCGAGGATGAAGCCCCCGTAGTAGACGGCACCGATGACACCGATGTAAACCGTCCCGAAGCGCTCGAGCTCCGCTCGGACACCACTTAGCGTGGCGTAGAGGCCGACGCCGGTGAGGAGCGCGGCGAGCCCGGTGAACAGCGCCCAGGTGGTCAACGTCAACGAGACCCGCGCCTCGGCCGGGGGTACCGGAGTGTCGAGGGTGTCATGCGTCGACATGGCAGGCGGATGCTATGTCCCCCGCGAGCCGGACACGACCACACCGGGAGTCGGGCGGTAGCGTCGATCCGATGGCAGCAGAACCCTCCCCGCGCTTCGAGAGCGTCCAGCAGGTGCGCGACGGCCTGCGCGACCTCGACTACCTCGCCGATGACGGCATCGCCGGTGTCGCGTACCTGGCTGACCGCCTCGGCAAGCCGGTGCTCGTCGAGGGTCCCGCCGGCACGGGCAAGACCCAGCTCGCGAAGTCGATCGCGGAGCTGACCGGCGCTCGATTGGTTCGCCTCCAGTGCTACGAGGGCCTCGATGAGTCCAAGGCCCTCTTCGAGTGGAACTACAAGAAGCAGTTGCTCCGCATTCAGGCCGACCGCGCCTCCGACTCATGGTCGGAGATCCACGACGACATCTTCTCCGACGAGTTCCTCCTGACCCGGCCTCTCTTAGAAGCCATCACGGCCGACGATCCGGTGGTGCTGCTCATCGACGAGGTCGACCGCGTCGAGGTTGAGACCGAGGCGCTGCTCCTCGAGATCCTCTCCGACTACCAGGTGTCAATCCCCGAGCTCGGCACCATCGAGGCGAAGCAGATCCCCCTCGTGTTCCTCACCTCGAACAACACTCGCGAGCTCTCCGAGGCCCTGAAGCGTCGATGCCTCTACCTGCACGTCGACTATCCATCGCTTGAGCGCGAGCGCGAGATCGTCCTCGCCAAGGTGCCCGGTGTTACCGAGCATCTCGCCGAGCAGATTGCCCGGATCGTGCGCTCGATCCGGTCCCTCGATCTGAAGAAGGCACCGAGCGTCTCGGAGACCCTTGACTGGGCCCGCACCCTCATGCTGCTCAACATCGAAACGATCGACGAGGCCACCGCCAAGGAGACGCTCCACATCCTCCTCAAGTACCAGACCGACATCGCCAAGGCCGCCAAGGAACTCTCGGTCGACGAGTGAGTCACCGCGTATGAGCCTCACCGAGCCGCGGTCGATGCTCGACCTTCTCAACGGGTTCGTCACCCAACTGCGAGAGGCAGGTCTCCCGGTCAGCCTGACCGAGAACCTCGACGCGATGGAGGCGGTCCAACACATCCCTCTCGAGGATCGCGACGCCTTCAAATACGCGCTCGCCGCCACCTTGGTGAAGAACCAAGCCCACTGGCGGTCCTTCGAGACGGTCTTCGAGGTCTACTTCAGCTTGCGCGGCCCCGAATACGCGCTCGCCGACGCCGACGGGGACAGCGCCCTCGATGAACTCTGGCGCGAGATGCAGGACCAGAGCCAGGCGGGGGACGGTCGCGGGGGAGCGGGCTCCCTCGACGCCCTCACCCCTGAGGAGATCGCCCACCTGCTCATGCAGGCGCTCATGAACGGTGACCAGGCCCTCATGCGCGCCCTTGCCAAACAGTCGGTGCAGCGCTTCGCCGGCATGGAACCCGGACGGCCGGTCGGCGGCACCTACTACCTCTACCGGACACTGCGAAACCTCGACCTCGACGGGATGCTCGAGAAGATGATGCAGGCGATGGCTGAGCGCGGTGACGCGTCGTCGGGCCTCGAACAGCGGCTCGAGCGCGAGGAGTACGAGCACCGAATCGGCGAGTTCAAGGGCGAGGTCGAGGCGGAGATCCGGCGGCGACTTGTCGCCGACCGTGGCGCCGAGGCCATGGCGAAGACCCTCCGGAAACCGCTCCCTGAGGATGTCGAATTCATGCACGCCTCCCGTGAGGAGATGCAGAGCCTCCGCAAAGCCCTCCAGCCCCTCACCCGCAAGCTCGCCGCCCGACTCGCCCGGAAGCGCCGACATGGACGGCGCGGGCCCCTCGACTTCCGCAACACCGTTCGTCACTCCCTCAGCTACGGCGGTGTGCCCGCTGAGCCGAAATTCAAATATCCGCGTCCGGCGAAACCCGAACTCATGGTGGTGGCCGACATCTCGGGCTCGGTAGCCGCCTTCGCGCGCTTCACCCTCATGCTCGTCTACGCGATCTCGAACCAGTTCTCGAAGGTTCGGTCGTTCGTGTTCATCGACGGCATCGACGAGGTGACCGACTACTTCAAGTCGACCGAAGACATCGCCGAGGCCATCCACCGGGTGAACACCGAGGCCGATGTGGTCTGGGTGGACGGCCACTCCGACTACGGCCACGCCTTCGAAGTGTTCTGGGATCGCCACGGCCGCGAGATCGGCCCGAAGACCACGGTGCTGCTCCTCGGGGACGCGCGCAACAACTACCACGCCAGTCAGTCCTGGGTGGTCAAGGAGATCCGCGCCAAGGCGCGCCACGTCTACTGGCTGAACCCCGAGCCCCGTTCCTACTGGAACACCGGCGACTCGATCGTCGGCGAGTATGGAGCGCACACCGACGGCATCTTCGAATGCCGCAATCTGCGCCAGCTCGAATCCTTCGTCGAGAAGCTCGCCTGAATCGGCCCCTTAGGCGGACCGGATGAGCAGGGTCTGTGTCGCGCGACCGACACGACCCTCGTTGTCGAGCAGCACCGAGTCCGACAGGCCGATGCCGTCGCGCTCCCAGATCGACACCGAGTCGAGCGCGAACCACTCACCAACCGGCTCGCGGTGGAGGTTCACCGTGAGATCGGTGTTGAGGAAGGCCCAGTCCTCGAACGAGCCGTTGCGACTCGTCGCGTTCCCGCAGTCGGCAAGTGGGCAGATCCTCTGGAATCCCGATGCCTGCTCACCCTCGATGAGGGGAACCGTTCGCAGCCACATCACCGTCGGGCCTCCGTCAGGCCCCGAATCGACGCCGTAGCGGGTCTCGACGCCGCCCATGAAGGCGGGCCGGTCGTGGCGGGCGCGGGCGACAGTGAACCGGTCGTGATGGCTCTCCTCGTATGAGGCCGCGGGAAGGTCGACCGGGGCGAGATCGAGCGGCTCGGAGGTGACGGCGAGATGTTGGGTATGGGCGCTCGCCACATCGCGGCCGTCGAGATCGATGATCCGAGCCGCGGCCGTCGCGACCGATCGTCCGGCTCGCGTCACATCTGCCTCGACGCGGAACCCGGAGTGGGGGATCGGCCGCGAAAGTTCGACGGTCAAGCGAACAAGTCGATGCTCGGGGAGGAGTCGCTCGACGGCCCGAGCGATCAGCCCTGACGGTGGCCCGGCATGGCAGGCGTCGGCGTCCCACGGCCCCCTGCAGTGGTCGGTTGGACGGAACACCTCATCGGCGCCGCCGCCCTCGACGGTGAAGAAGGCGCCGGACAGGCTCATGCCCTGAACCTACGGCTCGGCGGCCGGGCCGAGCGAGTCACGACCGGTGGTAGTTCGGGGCTTCCTTGGTGATGGTGACGTCGTGGGGATGGCTCTCCTCCCGACCGGCCGTCGTCACCCGCATCAGCCGGGTCGAGGTACGCAGATCGTCAAGCGACGTCGCGCCGGCGTAGCCCATCCCGGAGCGGAGGCCACCGACGAGTTGGTAGACGACCTCCGAGAGCGGCCCGGCGTACGGGACGCGCCCCTCGATGCCCTCGGGCACCAGCTTGCGGCTGGTTTGCGCGAGATCAGATGGCGCATCGCCGCTCGACTGGGCCGTGGCGTAACGGTCGGCACCGAGCCCCTGCATCGCGCCGAGCGAACCCATGCCTCGGTATGACTTGAACTGGCGGCCCTCGAAGAGCTCGAGCTCGCCAGGGCTCTCCTCGGTGCCCGCGAGGAGGGAGCCGAGCATCACCGAGTCGGCCCCGGCGACGATCGCCTTCACGATGTCTCCGGAATAGGTGATTCCTCCATCGGCGATGACCGGCACACCGATCGCTCGAGCCCGTCGCGTCGTCTCCCAAATCGCGGAGAGCTGCGGCATCCCGGCGCCGCTCACGATCCTCGTGGTGCAGATCGACCCAGCGCCGACCCCGACCTTGACCGCGTCGGCCCCGGCGTCGACGAGGGCGTCGACCGCCTCCGCAGTCACCACGTTCCCGGCGGTGACCGGCAGATCCGGCCAGGCCGACTTGATGCGGCGCACCGTCTCCACCACCCCGGCGGAATGGCCGTGGGCGGTGTCGATCGATACCGCGTCGACCCCCATCGCGACGAGTGCCTCAACGCGCTCCTCGACGTCGGCACCCACACCGCAGGCGGCCGCGCACCGGAGTCGACCACGATCGTCGCGGGTGGCGTTCGGGTGGTCGAGCCGCTTCTGGATGTCCTTCACCGTGATGAGACCGGCGAGACGACCTTCGGAGTCGACGAGGGGGAGCTTCTCGATCCGATGCCGCTGCAGCAGCACTTTGGCCTCGTCGAGACTGGTGCCCACGGTGCCGGTCACGAGGTTCTCTGAGGTCATGAAATCGCTCACCGGGCGGGCGAAGTCAGCGGTCTCGCAGAAGCGGATGTCACGGTTCGTCAGGATGCCGATGAGGCGACCGTCGTCGGAGGTGATCGGGACACCGGAGAACTTGAACCGGTTCATGAGCGCCTCAGCGTCGGCGAGGGTGGCCGTCACCGGCAGGGTGACCGGGTCGGTGATCATCCCGGACTGGCTCCGCTTGACCTTCTGCACCTCGGCCGCTTGGGCTTCGGCCGACATGTTGCGGTGGATCACACCGATGCCACCCACCCGCGCCATGGCGATCGCCATGCGCGCCTCGGTGACCTTGTCCATCGCCGCCGACACGAGGGGCACGGCGAGGTCAATGCCTCCGGCGAACACCGTCGAAGTAGCAACCTCGTCAGGGAGGGTGGTCGACCAGCCCGGGATGACGACGACATCATCGAAGGTCAAGCCCTCGGTCGGGGAGAAGAGCGCGGCGTTCCTGTCAGCCGGTTCGGACATCGATGACCTCCTGGGAGTCGTTCTGGGGGTAGTCGGTTCGTAGGGCAGCGCAGATGTCGGCGACGACCTCGACGAGCAGGCGGTGCTCGACGGTGTGGATGCGCCGCGCGAATGCGTCGAGGTCGTCACCGGCCTCGAAAGCGACCTCCTCGTAGGCGAGCACCGGTCCGGCATCGACGGCGGCATCGGGGACCTCGTGGACCATCACCCCGGATCGAGTCCGCGCACCGGAGAGGAACTCATCCCAGGCTCGTTCGATCGCACCGGTTCCTGGCAACTCCCCGGGAAGAGCGGGATGCAGATTGATGATGCGGAAGCGGGTGACCACCGCTTCGGTGAGTATCCGCATCCAACCGGCGAGCACCACCAGGTCGGGCGCGAGATCGGCGAGCGCACCAGCGAGCCGCCGGTCGTACTCGACCCGCGCCTCTCCGGTGTCAGGTGGAAGGGTGACCGCGGGAACAAACGCGGACGCGGCGCGAGCGAGGGCACCCGACTCGGGCCGGTCGCTGATGACCGCCGCGATTCTCCCGCTGATGCGCCCCTCGCTGGCGGCGTCGACCAGGGCCTGCAGGTTCGAACCGTTTCCGGAGGCGAGAACGACGATGCGGGGAAGACTCACCGCAGGCGAACCTCACGATGTCCTGCTTGGCCCTCGACGAGCCGGCCGATAACCCACGTGTCCTCGTCGATCGCTGACCGCAACGCCTCGGCCTCGTCCTCGGCACACACGACCACCATGCCGACACCCATGTTCAAGGTCCGGTGAAGTTCGTGGGCATCCATCCCCGGAAGCAGATCGCGAACCAGGGCGAAGAGCGGGGGCACCGGCCAGGACCCGAGATCCACTTCGGCATCTACGCCATCGGGCAACACCCGAGGCAGGTTCTCCGGGAGTCCCCCGCCGGTGATGTGGGCGAGCGCCTTCACTCGGGGCCCATCGGCATCATCGAGCAGCGGGGCGATTACGTCGAGATAGGAGCGGTGCGGTTCGAGCAGGGCGTCACCGAGCGAACGGTCGAGGCCGAGGGGCACCGCGTCCATCGGGAACCAGCGGAACAGGCGCCGCAGCAGCGAGTAGCCGTTGGTGTGCGGCCCGGATGAGGCGAGCGCGATGAGCACGTCACCCGGTGCGACATCGTCGGCGGGCAGCAGCGCCGACCGCTCCGCGTAACCGATGAGCGTGCCGGCGACATCGAAGGCGCCCTCGGCGTAGACACCGGGCATCTCGGCGGTCTCACCACCGAGGAGGGCGCAACCGGCCGCCTCGCAGGCCTCCGCCATCCCCGAGACCACCTCAGCCACCAGACCGGCATCGAGCTTCGAGGCGGCGATGTAGTCGAGGAACATCAGCGGTCTCGCCGACTGGACGAGCACGTCGTCGATGCAGTGGTTGACGATGTCGGCACCCACCCCGCGCACCCGCCCCAAGCGGGCGGCGAGCTCAACCTTGGTGCCGACCCCGTCGGTGGAGGCAACGAGGACCGGCTCGTCGAGACCGGCGAGCCGAGCCAGTGAGATCACTCCGCCGAACGACCCGACACCGCGGAGGACATCGGCCCCGAGGGTGCGCTCGACCGCGGCCCGCATCCCATCGACCGCGCGGGTGCCCTCATCGATGTCGACGCCGCTTTCGGCGTAGGAGCGCATCGTCGCTCCGGGAGCGCGCCAGCCGATATCGCGACGCACCTGCATCCCCTCGAACGCGATGCCGTCGAGGGCCGTATACGCCCGGTCGCGGGCCGAGCCGAGATCGTCGCCGAGCCCGGTCACGGCGAGCACTCGTCCACCTGACACCCGCCCCTCAGCATCGATGCCGGCTGGGAAGAGCAGGGCGAGATCATCGTCGATCGACGATGCGGCCACCGTGGTCGAGGTGAAGGTGGTGGTGAGCACCGGCGCGCCGACCGCGGGCGTGCCGGGGTAGCCCGGCGCGGCGGCGACCACCGTGCACGCACTCGCGGCGCGGAGCGGAACACCGGTGGCGATCGGGTGGGTGGAGAGCGCGCCCCTCGTGGCCTCGAGGGCGGCGTCGGCGAGATCGAAGTCGAGCATCGGAATGACGGCCTGCGCCTCGGGGTCGCCAAAGCGGCAGTTGTACTCGACGAGCCGGGGGCCAGCGGCGGTGATCATGAGGCCCGCGTAGAGCACTCCGACGTAGGGGGTGCCGGCGGCTCGTAGGTCGTCGAGGACAGGGGTGATGAAGGTCGCGACGAGGTGATCGACGTCGACGTCGATCGGCGCCGGGGCGTAGGCGCCCATGCCGCCGGTGTTCGGGCCGCGGTCGCCTTCACCGATGCGCTTGTGATCCTGCGCTAGGGGGAGCGCGATGGCTGTGGTTCCGTCGCAGAGGGCGAGGAGCGAGCACTCTGGCCCGCTCATCCGCTCTTCGAGGAGGAACGCGCCTCGAGAGGCGAGGGCGGTGATCGCCTCGACGGTCGAGACATCATCGGTGGGAACGACCACGCCTTTCCCCGCCGCGAGGCCGTCCTGCTTCACCACGACCGGCGATCCGAGCGAGCGCCACCAGCCGAGGGCCTCGTCGATCTGGCCGGAGTCGAACCGCGACCAGCGCGGGCCGGGGATCCCGAGGCGGGTGGTCACGTCGCGAGCGTGGGCCTTCGATGACTCCAGGCGGGCGAGCTCGGCCGTCGGACCGAAGCAGGGCACGCCAGCGGACGCGCAGGTACTGGTGATACCGGCGACGAGCGCTGCCTCGGGGCCCGGGATCACGAGGTCGACCCCGGTGAGGCGCGCCTCGATGCCGGTCACGTCGGAGATCATGACGACCTCATGGCCGGAGGTACGACAGTTGAGGGCGATCGCGTGCTCCCGGCCGCCGGCGCCGACGATGAGCACCCTCATCAGGCGAGGACCCCCTCGAAGGACAGTTTCGCCTGAGCGTCACCGACCGAGATCGGGTAGTCACCGGTGAAGCAGGCGTTGCAGTACCCCGAACCATCGGCCGATCCCACCGCGCGCATCATCCCGTCGAGGGAGAGGAAGGCGAGGCTGTCGGCGCCGATGAACTCCCGCATCTCCTCGATGTTCTTGCGACTCGCCATGAGGTCACCGTCATGGCCCATGTCGACGCCGAAATGGCAGGCGTGGGTGATCGGCGGACAGGTGATGCGGAGATGCACCTCGGTGGCCCCCGCCTCGCGCAGGAGTCGCACCAGCGGGCCGGCGGTGGTCCCTCTCACGAGTGAGTCGTCGATCATGACGACCCGGCGTCCTTCGAGGTTCTCGGCGAGGGCGTTGAACTTGAGGGCGACACCGCGCTCACGCATGTCCTGAGTGGGCTCGATGAAGGTTCGGCCGATGTAGCGGTTCTTGATCAGCCCGTCGTTGAAAGGAATGCCGCTCGTCCGCGAGTAGCCGACGGCGGCCGGGATCGAGGAGTCGGGCACGGGCACCACCACGTCGGCGTCGATGCCCGACTCGGTGGCCAGTTCTTCGCCGAGACGCTGGCGCACGTGATGGACGTTGTGGCCGTCCCACACCGAATCGGGTCGCGAGAAGTAGACGAACTCGAAGGTGCATCGGGCAGGCGCAGCCGGAGCGAGCGCCTGGTGGCGTTCAATCTCCGCGCCGCGAAGCGACACGATCTCGCCGGGAGCGACCTCGCTGATGTCGGAGCAGCCGAGGGTGACGAGAGCGCAGGTCTCGCTCGCGATCGCATGTCCGCCCTGAGGGAGCCGTCCGACGGAGAGCGGTCGGAACCCCCACGGATCGCGCACCGCGATCACCTGATCCGCAGTGAGGAGCACCAGGGAGAACGCTCCCTTCCAGGCCGGAGCGGTGCGCTCGAGTCGCTCCTCCCAGGTGCGACCGCCCGAGGCGGCGAGCATGAGGGTGAACACCTCGGTGTCGCTCGTCGCCGTGAGACCGAAACCGCGGGCCAGCAGCTCATCCCGGAGGCTCGACGCGTTGACGAGGTTGCCGTTATGGGCGACCGCGAGCGGTCCGTGCATCGTCTCGACGAGGAACGGCTGGATGTTGCGGGCCGCGTTCGAGCCGGTCGTCGAATACCGTGTGTGTCCGATCGCGTGGTAGCCGACGAGGGGGGCGAGGGTGTCGCCGGTGAAGACGTTGGCAACCAGCCCCTCGTCCTTGTGAACCCGGGCTCGCCGGCCGTCGCTGACGGCGATTCCGGCGGCCTCCTGGCCGCGGTGCTGCAAGGCGAACAGCCCGAAGAACGCCATCTGAGCCACGCCATCACCGTGAGGGGTTGAGATACCGAGCACCCCGCATTCCTCGTTTGGCCGATCATCGGTCGAATGGGCGACCACGGGCTGATGCCCCCGTGTCCCCGAACCAAGCTCCACCCTCGTCGTCACCATGTCGCGACCTCCCTGCAGTTCTCCTCGACGCGCCCTTCGATGGAACCCGAGATCGGCGCGAGATCATCCCCGGTCAGCATCCTGAACACCCTCCGATAGCGGTCAGCAACCGCGAGCCATACCTCGTGGTCGAGTTCGGGAGGCTCCCCATGTCCGGTGAATCCCCGGTCGGCGTAGAGGCGCCGGACGAACTCCTTATCGAGGCTGTCGGGCTCCTCGCCGCGCTCGAGGCGCTCCGCGAGGCCATCGGCTGACCACCAGCGCGAGGAGTCGGGGGTGTGAACCTCGTCGATGAGGAGGAGTCGCCCCTCGGCATCGAGCCCGAACTCGTACTTGGTGTCGGCGAGCACCAGACCGGCGGCCTCGCCAAGTTCGCGTCCCCGCTCGAAGAGCGCGAGCGCCACCTCGACGACGCGTTCCCAGAGTGCGCGCTCGACGAGGCCAGAGTCGGCGACCTCGTCGACCGTCACCGGGCGGTCGTGGCCGCCGACCTCGGCCTTGGTGGTCGGTGTGACGATCGGGTTCGGCAGCGCGTCGTTCTTCACGAGCCCGTCGGGGAGGTGATGGCCGTAGAGGTGGCGCCCCCCGGCGGCGTACATGCCCCAGATCGAGGTGTCGGTCACCCCGGTGATTCGGCCGCGCACGACCACCTCGACTGGGAGCGGGGAGGCCTCTCGCGCGACGATGACGTTCGGGTCGGGCAGCGACAGCAGATGGTTGTCGACGATGTCGGCCGTACGCGCGAACCAATGGGCGGCGAGCCTGTTGAGCACGGCCCCTTTGTCGGGCACGGTCGCCAGGATTCGATCGAAGGCCGACAGGCGATCGGTAGTGACGAACAGCCGACGGCCGCCTGCATCGTCATCAGGGAGACGCCAGGAGATCCGCACCTTCCCATCGCGGCGATCGGGGAGGTCGAGCGCGAGGTCTACCAAGGTGTCCGAGAGCACTTGCATCAGGCCGCCACCACGTGTTTGACGCCGGCCTCGAAGATCGCAAGACCGAGATGGGGGCGCGCTGCCTCGGAGTCGAGCACCGGATGCTGGCGGGTGAGCACGTGGTTCTCAGGATGGGGCATGAGACCGAGCACGAGTCCGCCCTCGTCGCAGACCCCGGCGATGTCATCGACCGATCCGTTCGGGTTCCTCGACGCGTACCGGAGCGCGACCTGACCATTCGCGACGAGTCCGTCGGGGTCGGGATGGACGAATCGACCCTCCCCGTGGGCGATCGGGCAGTGGATCTCAGCGTCCAACCCGGAGGTCCACACCGAACGCGACCCGCTGACCGGGTCGAGTCGCACCCAGTCGCACACGAACCCGCCACCGGCGTTGTGGCCGAGGGAGCCGGGCAGCAGACCGGCCCGCGTGAGCACCTGGAAGCCATTGCAGATACCGATCATCGGCGCCCCTCGGTCGACGGCGGAGCGCAACGGATCACCGAGCGCGACGCTGAGGTCGAGGGCGAGCAGTCGGCCGGCGCCGAGTGCGTCGCCGTAGCTGAACCCGCCGGCCACCACCACGAGGGCGGCGTGGTGAAGAGGTGACGGATCGGCGGCGAGTTCCGAGGCGAGCCGGATCGTCGGATCGGCGCCCGCGGTCTCGAGGGCGAAGGCGACATCGGGGTCGCGGTTGGTGCCGGGACCGGTGATGACGAGGGCGGGCGGGCGCTTCATCGCGCACCTCCGGTGTGGGCGGCGACCAACGCGTCAACGGGGATGGAATCGCCCACCAGGCTGAGGTGGCCGTCGTTGGTGACCGCGCCGATCATCGAAGCGTCCGATCCGAACCGATCGAGGAACGAGTCGACGTGCTCCGGAGCGACCTCGACCAGCAGGCGGCCCATCGACTCCGAGAACAGCCCGACCGTCACATCCTCGTGTCCGAGGGTGTCGAGCCGAGCGCCGAGTCGACCGGCGATGCACATCTCAGCGGCGGCGAGGGCGAGCCCGCCTTCGCTCAAGTCGTGACATGCGGCCACCTCCCCGGCGAGGATCGCCGCGTGAAGCGCCCGGTAGCGCTGCGGAGCCCTCGTGTCGGGAGCTGGCGTGCATCCGATATCGCCCCGATGGGGCCGGATCATGTCGAGATGACTGCCGGCGAACTCGGCGCGGGTGGTCCCGAGCAACACGAGCGCGTTGCCTGAGGTTCGGAGCCTTGGGGTGATCGTCCGCTCGACGTCGGGGACGTGGGCGACCGCGGTGATGACCAGAGTGGGTGGAACGGCGTGACGACTGCCATCGCTCGCCGTGTACTCGTTGTTGAGCGAATCCTTCCCCGAGACGAACGGCGCGGCGAAGGCCCGCGATGCAGAGACGCATCCGTCGACCGAGGCGACGAGATCGCCCATCGTGGAGCGTCGTCTCGGGTCACCGAAGGAGAAGTTGTCGAGCAGCGAGATGCGATCCGGATCGGCGCCCACCGCGACCACATTTCGGATCGCCTCGTCGACTACACCCCAGCCCATCCGTTCCGGATCGGCGAGGCCGTGCCAGGGGTTCACTCCGATACCGATCGCGATGCCGTGACCATCGCGGGGCTCGGCGAGCACCACCCCGTCGGCGGGGGCGTCCCGCTCCACCCCGGTGATCGGCCGCACGAGGGTCGTGCCGCGGATCTCGTGGTCGTAGCGATGGATGATGTCGGCTCGCGACCGCAGGTTGGGATGCGCGAGCAACTCGAGGAGGGCGGCGCCGGGATCGTCGACGTGTCGCGCGACCTCGGTGCGAACCGGTCGCGGCAGGTCGGCCGGCAGGCGTCGCTGCGGCCGACCATCGTGAAGGAATCGGGTGTCGAGATCGACCACCGTCTCCCCGGCGCAGCGCACCACGAGGCGGCCCGTTCCGGTGAACTCGCCGATGTCGGAGAACTCGACACCGAAGCGATCGCACCGCTCTCGCATCGATGCGATCTGGGCGGGGGCGACGGCTATCACCATCCGCTCCTGCGCCTCCGAGAGCCAGATCTCCCACGGTTCGAGGCCGGCGTACTTGATTGGCACCCAGTCGAGGTCGACGTCTGCTCCGACGCCCTCGGCCATCTCGCCGACCGCGCTGGACAGGCCACCGGCTCCGCAGTCGGTGATGGCGGTGAACAGGTCCTCGGCTCCGACCAGCGCGTCGATGAGCAGCTTCTCGGTGATCGGATCGCCGATCTGCACGCTCGCGCCAGCGACCTCGCCGGTGGTCGCATCCATCGTCGCTGAGGAGAACGTCGCTCCGCGGATCCCGTCGCGACCCGTTCTCCCGCCGAGCACGATCACCCGATCACCCGGATGGGGGCCGTCGTGGGACGTCCAACCCTCGGCGGTCCCGATGCAGCCAGCGAATACGAGGGGATTGGTGGTGTAGGCGGGGTCGTAAAGCACGGCCCCAGCGACCGTCGGCAGCCCGATCTTGTTGCCGTAGTCGGCGACTCCATCGACGACGCCCTCAGAGATGCGCAGCGGATGGAGCGCGCCCTGAGGGATCGCCTCAAGGTCGAGGTCGCGGGGTCCGAAGCAGAGGATGTCGGTGACGGCGATCGGGCGGTGAGCGATGCCGAGCACATCGCGGATGACACCGCCGACTCCGGTGTTGGCGCCGCCGAATGGTTCGATCGCCGAGGGGTGGTTGTGGGTCTCGGCCTTGAGGGCGATGGTGGTCCCAGCCACGTACTCGACGACCCCGGCGTTACCGACGAAGGCGGATCGCACGAAGGGCGCGTCGATCTCCTCGGTGCACTCGCGTAGTTGACGCAACAGGGGCGCGCGCTCACCGTTCTCGGTGTCGATGACCGCTCGGAAGGTCTTGTGCGCGCAGTGCTCACTCCAGGTCTGGGCGAGGGTCTCGAGTTCGACGTCGGTTGGCTCGCGACCCTCGGCGGTGAAGTGGGCTCGGATGACCGCGAGCTCCTCAGGGTCGAGGGCGAGGCCTCGTTCCACCGAGAGGGCGGCGAGGTCGTCGTCGCTCAGCGAGGTGACGGCGATCCGTTCGGCTGGGTGCCGCAGATCGTCGGGCGGACTGAGCGGCGGATCCGCTGGTCCGAAGGTCCACGTCTCGACCACCGGGTTGGCGACGACTCGCTCCACGAAGCGGCGAGCGACCTCGTCGGAGGTGGCGGCGGCGAAAGTGATTCGACGACCCGTGACCGCGGCCTCCACCTCGATACCGAGGGTGCGCGCGGCGACGAGGACGGCAGCCGCCTCGGCATCGGTGACACCTGGCAGCGGGGTCACTTCGATGCCGTGATCGCCGGGAGCGTCCCAGGTGCCGTTCTGAAGCAGCGGGTCGACGAGCAGGTCGGTCAGACGAGTCTGCGACACCTCGTCGAGCGCGGCTCGGAGGTAGATCACGTCGGCGACGCCAAGACCATCAGGAACCACGATTCCGAGCTGCTCGCCGGCGGCCTGCAGGGCCTCTGTCCTCGGGTCTCGGGCGACTGCCGTGATCGTCAACCGGAGCGAGGGAGGCACTGCCTCGACCTTAGGCGACCGACCCCTTCACTCAGGCTCGGTTGAACGAATAGTCCACGGCATTTCGCTGGGTCAACCCGGGGTCGGCGCGGTGGTCGCTCTGGCAGGATGACGGGGTGATCGACCATCGCTGTCGCACTGTCGTGGTGGGCGCAGGGGTGGCCGGATGCGCGCTCGCCTCAAGGATCTCGCGCACCGACGAGGTGGTGCTGATCGAAGCCGGGCCGAGAGTCGGTGGGGCAGAGGTTCCCGTCGACGTCCACGCCGCCCTCACCACGCCGGGACTCAGGTGGCCCGGAGTCTCAGCGCGCCGGGTCGCCGGCGGACCGATGGTCGAGTATCCGATGGCGCGCGGGGTCGGCGGCGGAAGCCTGGTGAACGGGCTCGTCGTCGACCGGGCGGTCGAACCCCTCGTCGCCGAGGAGGTCGGTTCCTCCGAGTTCGGCCCGGTCGATCGGGCTCTCGTCGCCGGTCTCGGGGCCCGACCGGTACGCCTTAGCCGTCGCAGGGGAGCGCGGTACGCGGTGTCCGAGGCGGACCTCGGCCGAGTCGATCTGCGTGCCGGTGCCTTCGTCCGGGGGGTCGTGACCGAGGAGAGCCGGGTGGCGGGTGTCGAGATCGACAGCGACGGAGGGGGCACCGTCGTCGAAGCCGACCGCGTGGTGCTCGCCGCGGGGGCTTTCGGCTCACCACGGCTCCTGCAGGCGGCACGTCTCGGCGGGCCGACGGTCGGATTCGGGCTGCAGGATCATCCGTCGGTCGTGGTGCCGCTCGCCGGCACCGGCGCATTCGACGGGCTGGTAAGCGGTGCGGTCGCTCGGTTCAACGGCGTCGAAGTGCTCGCCCTCAACCGACTCCCCGACGGTCAATCGGGGATCGCGGTGGCCCTGCTCGACCCCGCATCTCGCGGCCGAGTCACCGCCGACGAGATCGATCTCAACCTGCTCGACGATGACACCGACGACCTCGCGCGGCTCACCGCCGGTGTCATCTCGGTGCTCGAGCGGCTCGGTGACGCGCTCCGCACCGAGGATCTCACCATCGGTGACGCGGTCCCGCCGCGCGGCGATCCGGCGGCAGTGAGCGAATGGGTGTGGTCCGAGGTGGCGAACTCGGCGCCGGCGTATACCCACGCCGCTGCCTCCTGCTCGGTCGGTGTCGTCGATGCACGTCACCGGGTGGGTGGCGTCGACGGACTGTTCGTCGTCGACGCATCGACGCTCCCGGCGGTGCCGACCGGGTCGTCGATGACCGCGATCATCGATCAGGTTGAACTCGTCGCCCGAGGGTGGTCGTCGCGTTAGGAAGCCCGGGCAACCCGTCGCCGGACGGAGAGCCGAATGGCGAGCACCCAACCGACCAACGCGGCAGCAGCAAAGATGAACCACTGCACTGCATACGACAGGTGAGAGCCCTCGCTCAGATCGGGACGCACCACCGGTTGTGGGAGGTCGTCGGCCTCCGCCGGAGAGGACGAGACCAACTCGAGGTAAACCGGCAGGAGGTCGTCGAATTGTTTCGACAGCCGAACGAGATCGAGACGCTGCACCTCGGTGAGCGTCCCTTCGGATGGATCGCGCGCTCCAACCGCGCCGCGCTCCTCGCTCGGACGGAGCCGACCGAGCAACTCCACCCGGGGCCCAGGCAAGGCCGGATCGTCGATACCGAGGGGGACGAATCCTCGGTTGACGAGCACAACCCGACCGTCATCGAGACGGAGCGGCGCCACGAGGTTGTCGCCCGCGCGTCCGTACTGCGACCGGTTCACCACCCGAAGCGAGGCGCTCTCCTCGTAAGTACCCGACACCGTCACCGGCCGCCACACGATGCCTGACTCATCAGCGGCGACGACACCGCTCTCGTCGGCGCGCCACACCGGGTCGACGAGTCGGTCGAGCGCGACAGGAGAGGCGTCGTAGGCCGCTTCGACCTCGGCGTTGAAATCGCGTCGCTCGTCGAGTCGGCGCAGCTGCCAGAACCCGAGGTTGACCATGGCGATCACCCCGACCACGACCAGCAGATGGAAGGCGAGCCACCGGGGGGAGAGCAGGAACCGGGGCACACCGAGACGGTATCGGTGGCGCACGAGTCGGCGTCGGGCCGAGCGCCTGCGAGGATGGCCTGATGAGCGGTGTTGAACTGCCCGACTTCCACATTCCTCACGCCGAGAAGATCGAGTGGATGATCGAGACCAACGGTTGGGCGCTCGAAGCCGTCGCGCCGCGCTCCGACCTCGATCCGCCGGTACCCGCCCACGCCTACACCATCGGGCTGCCGTCAACCGTCGGCTTCCCCGAGATCGCGCTCTACGGCCTCACCCCAGCCGCAGCGAACGGGCTGCTCTCGATGGTGGTCGACGCGCTCCGGGGCGGCACCGACATCACCGTCGGCGACGAGCTCATCGGCCTGCTCGACAACGGACTCCGCTGCCGATTCGCGCCGGTCGCCATCGAGGAGGCGACGGCCCGGTTCCCAACGGCGGTCGCGTGGTATCGAGGCGAACTCCCCGATGTGGTGCAGCTCCTGTACCCCGATCGAAACGGGTTCATGCCCTACGAAACGGGCTTCGACCAGCGGATGCGGCTCGCGCAGCCGGTCATCGGCGAACTCTGATGGCCGTTCCCCGTCCCGTCCTCGTGTTCGATGGCGACTGCGGGTTCTGCACCACCTCGGCCGGCCTCGCCGATCGGTGGCTGCGAATTCCGACTGTCGCTCCTTGGCAACGGCTCGATCTCGACGCCCTCGGCCTCGACGAGCAACGATGCTCGGAGGCCCTTCAATGGGTCGGCGTGGACGGTGAGGTGCTCTCCGCCGAGCGGGCGGTCATCGCCGCGCTCAGGCATCGCGGTGGCCCGTTCATCGTGCCGGCGTGGGCGCTCTCGGCGGTTCGGCCGCTCGCTGGTGCCGCCTACCGGCTCATCGCGCGCAACCGTCACCGGCTACCCGGCGGAACGCCGGCCTGCAAGCTCTGAGATCTCGACGCGTCGCGGTTCAGGACGCGGCGATCGGAGCCCGGTCGCGGTACTCAGCCCACTCCCACTCGCAGCCGTGCTGGTCGAGCAACTCGAGGAACGGCTCGCTCGGCAACGCCTCGGGGCCAACCACGCCAGGTCGACGCCAGACACCGGTTCCCATCAACTCGATAGCCACCGCCGGCATCACCGCGGTTTGCCAGACAACGGCCTGATGACCGAACTCGCGCATCGACCAGGCGTTGTCGACCAAGTGATACACGTAGACCTCACGTGGATCACCCTCGGGGGAGAGTCCACGCACCCAGGTGCCCGCGCAGGTTCGGCCGGTCATGTGCTCACCGAGGGTCGCCGGGTCGGGAAGGGCGGCGGCGACCACATCGCGCGGCGACACCCGCACCCCACGAACCTCGACCGGCTCGGTGGAGACGAGATCGAGTTTGTCGAGGGTCTTCAACACCTGGATGAAGTCGCGGCCGAGGCCGTACTTGAACGTGACCCGCTCCACATCGATCCACCGCGGAATGAGGATCACCTCCTCGTGCTCGACATTGACGCACTGGATCGGTCCGATCTCCTCGGGGAAGGTGAACATCTCGGGCTCGCTAAACGGCTCGGTCGTGAACCAACCGCGGGCGCGCTCGTAGATCACCGGGGGATTCAGGCACTCCTCGATCGTCGTCCAGATGGAGAACGTCGGGGCGAAGTCGTAGCCCTCGACCACCAGGTCGGCGCCGTCACGCACCCCGATCTCGTCGATCCGCGAGAAGAGGTGATCTGCCGCGTATCGAGCCGCGACGTCCGAGAAGCCTGGCTCGACACCCATGCCGACGAGGGCCATGAGCCCACGGTTCTTCCAAGCCGGCGACTGAGCGAACTGCGCGTCGCCGAGACGACGACCGACTTTCGAGTACGGCTCCGTCGGGTGAGGGACTGAGGTGTTCATCGCCATGTCGACGTAGTGACAGCCGGCTTCGAAGGCGGCTTCGAAGATCGACGGGTTGAGCCACGGGTCGCAGGCGTTCAACACGACATCGGCGCGAGCCTCGCGAGCGAGGGCGGCGACGGCCGAAGAATCGGAGGCATCAACTCGGGCAGCGCGGATACGGGTGCCGTCATCGTTGCCTTCGGCGGTGTCGACCGCGGCCTCGGCTCGCTCAAGATCGATATCGGCCACGGTGATGTGCTCGTAGGCCTCCCGACGCGACGCGATCGCCACAAACGCCGAACCGACCCCACCGGAACCGACTACGAGAACTCGCATGCGGTCAAGGTACACAGCGGCCGATCAGCCAACTACCGTCGGCGTATGCGGCCGGAACGCCCCCTCGCCGAACGTCTCGCCGGCAGCTCGCCGGTGCTCATGCCCGGGGTGTGGGACCCGCTGTCGGCACTGCTTGCGGTGCAGTCGGGTTTCGACACCCTTTTCGTGTCGGGATTCGCGGTGTCGGCATCCCTGCTCGGCGAACCCGACCACGGAATCCTCTCCCAGCGAGAAATGGCCGAGGTGGCGGCGCGCATCGGCGCTCGACTCGCCCGAATCGAGGCTCCGGTCGATCTCATCGTCGACGCCGACACCGGATACGGCGACGCCAGCGACATCCGTCGGACGGTTGAGTTGTGGGAGTCCGCTGGAGCCACCGGACTCTTCCTCGAGGATCAGGTGTGGCCGAAGCGATGCGGTCACATGGAGGGCAAGCAGGTGGTGAGCGCCGGTGAGTGGCTCGACCGACTCGGTGTCGTCTTGGAGCATCGCGAGCGACTCTTCGTGTGCGCCAGAACCGACGCCCGCGCGCCGCTCGGACTTGACGAGGCGATCGAGAGGGGCGGAGCGGCTCGCGACCTCGGCGTTGACGCGGTGTTCGTCGAGGCGCCGCAGTCGATCGACGAGCTCCGGGCCATCGCCGAAGGCATCTCGGAGGTTCCGCTCGTCGCGAACATGGTCGAGGGGGGCCGCACCCCGCTGCTCAGCCCCGCAGAGCTCTCCAATCTCGGGTTCTCGCTCATCGTGTCGCCGCTCTCCGGCCTTCTCGCCGTGTCTGCGGCGCTCTCCGCCTCGTTCGACCACCTCAGTGGGGAGGGCACACTGCGTAATCGCCTCAACGCGCTGACCGGATTCGACGAGTTCGTCGACCTCGTCGCCGACACCCCCGGTGCGTGAGGCGCTCCGAGCCGCTACTCTCAGCGGAGTATCACGAGTGGTCCGGAGACGGGCCCGGCAACCTGGGTTCGCCCCCAAGGTGCCTGCACGGAGACGTGCGATGCGGTCGGAACACCGGCAAACCGGCGAACCGACCGCTCGGGATGCGACAGCACGAGAGATGGGAGGTGACATGGAGGAGCGACTGCGGGTGACCGGCGCCTGGCGTCCCGGCGACCACGCCGGGCGACGACAGTTCCTGACGATCGCCGCCGACCGTCCGTTCGCCCTCGACAGCGGCGAACTGCTCGCCGACGTCACCGTCGCCTACGAGACCTGGGGGACGCTGGCCGACGACACCGCCAACGCGGTGCTGATCTGCCACGCCTGGACCGGTGACTCGCACGCCGCCGGTCGGGCCGGGCCCGGACATCCGACCGAAGGATGGTGGGACGCGATGATCGGACCGGGACGTCCGATCGACACTGACCGCTGGTTCGTCGTGTGCGCCAACGTGCTCGGGGGTTGCCAAGGGTCGACTGGACCGGCATCGCACGGGCCTGATGGACGCCCCTACGGGTCGCGGTTTCCGGTGATCACGATCCGCGACATGGTTCGGGTGCAGGCCCGACTCCAAGCGCATCTCGGTATCGAACGATGGGCGTCGGTGGTGGGCGGCTCGATGGGCGGCATGCAGGTGCTCGAGTGGGCGGCCACCTACCCACGGCGGGTCGCCTCGATCGTGCCGATCGCCACCTGTCTCCACTCGACGGCACAGCAGATCGCCTGGGGGATGATCGGACGGCGGGCGGTGCGCCTCGATCCGAGATGGAACGAGGGCGAGTATTACGACGCTGCCCCGGGGGAGGGCCCCCACGAAGGGCTCGCCGTCGCACGCCAGGTCGCTCAGGTGACCTTCCGCAGCGACAACGTGTTCTCGGAGCGTTTCGGCCGCGGTCTCGCTGAACGCTCAAGCGGTGACGGTTTCGGACTCTGGGAGGAGTTCCAGGTGGAGACCTACCTGCGGTATCACGGCGAGAAACTCGCGAGACGGTTCGATGCGAACAGCTACCTCGTGATCTCCAAGGCGATGGACCTGCACGATGTGTCGAGAGGGAGGAGCACCATCGAGCAGGCCCTCCGCGGATTCGACGGTCCGTGCCTGTCGGTCGGAGTGTCGAGCGACATGCTCTACCCCTCGTATCAGCAGCGCAAGATCGCCGAGGCGTTCACGGCCTCGGGCAACGACTCCCGTTACGTCGAGATCGACTCGCCCCACGGGCACGACGCCTTCTTGATGGAACTCGATCAACTCGGACCGATGGTGAGCGAGTTCCTCGACCGGATGGACTGACCGGTGCCCGAGGGGCTCGAGGCCGAGATCTACGCGCGAGCCGCCCATCAGGTGATCGGTCGACGAATCACCTCGGTGGTGGTCGATCCGCTGTGCGGCGACGGTGACCTGCTGGGAAGGCTGGTGTCAGCCGACGTGCGCGCGGTCAGCAGGCACGGCAAGCACGTCCTCGTCGACACGACGCGAGGACGTCTTGACTTGCACTTCGGCATGACCGGTCGGCTCATCGTCGATGGCAGTGCCGCCATCCAACAGCTCGAATACGGCGCCCGACGCGACGATCCAGTGTGGGATCGCCTCGTCGTCTCGTTCGATCGAGGCGAGATGCGGGTGAGCGACCCGAGGCGGTTCTCACGTCATCGCCTCGACCCAGAACTCGACCTCGGGGTGGACCTGCTGGCGCCGGTCGATCAGATCGCCGACGCGCTTCAGGGCGTTTCCCGGCGTCGAGGGCCAGTGAAGGGGGTGCTGCTCGACCAGCGGGTCATCGCGGGCCTCGGCAACCTGTGCGTCGATGAGGTGCTCTTCCACACCGGTGTCGCGCCATCGACGCCGATGTGCGAGGTGGCGGATCTCAACCGGCTCGCCGAGGTGATCGCCACGACGATGCCGGCGATGCTCGTGGCCGGTGGGAGCCACACAGGTGACACCGGCCCCGGGCACCGGGACGGTGACGGGCGGTGCGCGCTTGACGGTACGCCCCTTGTGCGCTCGATGGTGGCCGGTCGTGCGACGGTGTCTTGCCCGACCCATCAGCGGTGACCTGCCAGACTCGGGGGGTGCTTCCCGCTCAGGTGACCGTCGGTGACCCGACCGCTGCCCGTCTGGTGCTGCTGATCGTGATCACGCTGGTAGTCCTCGGTTTGGCGCTGATCGCGGTGGCCGTCTGGCTGATCCGGTCGACGCGGGTGGACCCGCCCGAGATGGCGGTGCTTGAGTTGATGACGACACACGCGTACCTGAGCGCGGACACCGAGGAGCGCGAGCGGATGATCGAACGGGTGCTCGCTGAGATGGCTGAGGCCGATGTCGATAGCGGCGAGGCGAACGGCGACTCCGCCGGGACCGACACCGCGTCGGAGGCGGCGGGAAGTGCAGATGGAGGGGAGCCGGCTGACTCGGTACGGTGAGGAGATGGCAGAACTCGACATCGACGCGATGCTGGAGCGCTACCGCGACCGCGCGAAGGCGGTGAAACAGCGGCCGCTCCCACCGGTTGCCGGAGATGAGCGCAAGGCGTTCATCGAGCAGGCGCAACGGGATTTCATGGACTTCGCCATCATCGGTGACGCCGCATGGACCATGGAGGACGGGGTGCTGACGCTGACGGTTGACCTCCGTCCGAAGGAGTCCTAAGTCGGTCGCGCCGTGTCCGCTCATCCGAGCGGGTTGGTAAGATCTGGCCCGCATCGCGGACGTGGCTCAGCTGGTAGAGCATCACCTTGCCAAGGTGAGGGTCGCGGGTTCGAATCCCGTCGTCCGCTCCACGCGAAAGCCCCCTGAACAGGGGGCTTTCGCCGTTGTCGGGCTCGTGTCACTCGGCGTTGTGCGATCGGTCAGTGCTGTCAGCTAGCGCTGTGGGATCCTGACGTGATGGCTGAACTCGCGCCCAACGGGAAGGTCCTTGAGTCGGTATGGGACTACCCACGCCCGCCGCGCCTCGAGCGGGTGGAGTGGCGCATCCAGGTGCGTCATGGCGGCGTTGTCGTCGTTGACGCGCCCTGGGCAATCCGCATTCTCGAGACCTCTCAGGCACCCGCCTACTACGTGGCGGCGGAATTCGTGAATCCGCGACATGTGCGCGCGAGCGATCACCGGTCGTTCTGCGAGTGGAAGGGTGTCGCGCACTATTGCGACGTCGTCGTCGGGGACGGCGAGTCTGGGTGGGTGCCTCGCGCCGGGTGGACGTATCCGGAGCCGACCGATGTGTTCGCCGACTTGGCGGGCATGTGGGCGTTTTACGCGCAGGCGGTGGATGAGTGCTTTGTCGACGATGAGCGTGTCGAGTCGAACGAGGGATTGTTCTATGGCGGATGGGTGACGGCCAACGTGATGGGTCCGTTCAAGGGCGGTCCCGGCAGTGCGCTCTGGTGAGCACGAGGTGAGTCGACGGTGGTTGACCCGACGCGGCGGACGCCCGCCGATCAGGGAATCAGCCGGGTGACGGTGATCATGACCGACGTCAGCGCCAATGCGAAGCCGAGCATCCACCGGGTCTGCCGAAGGATCGCACCGGCGATCTCGGTGCGCAGGTCGGCTAGTCCGGTGTCGACCTTGGTCCCAAGGTCGATCATCTCGGTGCGGACTTCTGCGAGTTCGGTGCGTACTTCAGTACGGAGGTTGGCCATCTCGGTCCTGAGGCCGGACGCGCTCACCGAGATCTCGGCGCGAAGGTTGGCCTCGAGAGCGTGGAGGTCATCCTTCGTCGCCACCTGATCCCACGTGACCGGCGGAAGGTGCGACATGAGCGTCATGGCCTCCTCGGCTCCGAGCACCGATTCGAGTCGACGATGCAGTTCGAGACGAGCCTTGTCGTTGGTGGACATCTGTTCCTCCTGTGAAGTCGTTGGGTCTCAGGAGGTCGGTAATCGCAGGTTAGACGAAGGGTGTGACTGACGTTCACCGCGTGCCGCACGATCCGGTGTCGTACCCTGACCGGGTGACCGATGCGCCCGTCGACGATCTACGGCCCGATGTCGGCATCGTCATCCCGACCATGGGGGACCGACCCCACTTCCTCTCGGAGTCCGTCGCGTCGATTCGGACGGCCGGTCGCGTCCACATCACCATCGTGAAGCCGCCGAGCGTCGCGCTCGATGAGTCACTGAACGCATCGGTCGACCACATCGTTGACGACCCCGGCCTCGGCCTCGCCGCAGCGATCAACACCGGCCTCAGGGCCCTCCCCGACGGCATCAGGTACGTGTCATGGCTCGGCGACGATGATCGGCTCGCCCCGGAAAGTATTGATGACGTCGTCACCGAACTCGATCGGAGTGGAGTATCGGCTGTGTACGGCCGTTGCCGCTACATCGATGCCGACGGGAACCATCTGTGGATGAACCGGAGTGGGCGTTTCGCCGGCCCACTGATGCTCTTCGGCCCCCAACTCGTCCCCCAACCCGGCTCACTGCTGAGGCGGGTCGACGTCGAGCGCCTTGGATGGCTCGACGAGACACTGCGGTGGGCGTTTGACCTCGACCTTTTGCTCCGCCTGCGTCGAGACGCCAACGGCATTCGCTTCCTCGATCGCACTCTCGCTGACTTCCGCTGGCACAGCGGCTCGCTCAGCGTTGGAGGACGCCGCGGATCGGTCAGCGAGGCGAGCCGGGTGCGCCGTCGCCACCTGCCAGCAGTGGTTCGCCCGCTCAGCACGCTGTGGGAGGCACCGTTGCGCCTCATCATCCTCCTCGCTGGGCGTGTGCTCGACTGGCGAATTTCACGCTGACACCGACGTTGGGGCTCAGCATCACGCGCTCGGGCTCCCAGCGTTACGGTGGATTAGGTGCCTGACGTGAGCCTGCTCCCCGTCCACGCCCGCCCGCTCGCTCGGGAGCAGGTCCGAGACCTGAAGGCGCACCTCGATGCCGGCGGAACCGTTCTGGTTGCGATCACCCCTGACGACCCGATCGCCCTCGAACTCGCTGGCGTCGAGATCGCCGATCTCGGACCCGACACAGAATGGTTCGTGACCCTCGCTGATCGACCCGAAGCCAGCCGCCTCACCGGAGAGGTGCCGGTCTGCGGCCCGCTCGCGGTGCTGCGACCCGTCAGCAGCGATGTCGAGGTCGCCGCCACCACCAGCGTTCGCTTCGCCCACGGGCCGACGATGACCGTACGGCGCTGCGGACCCGGTCGAGTCATCGCCTCCGGACTCGGTGACCTCGCCGCCGTACTCAGCCACCCTGTTCTCAGCACTTACGTGCACCGATTGGCAGCTGCGCACGAGCCCACCCGAACCGATGACATCGGAGTCGCTGTTGTCGGCTACGGACCTTTCGGAGGGATGGGCTACCTGCACGGCCTCGCCTGCACCGAAACCGACGGCCTCCGTCTCTCCGCCGCCGTCGACACGTCGCCTGACCGGCTTGAGGCGGCGCGGCGCGATTTCGGCGATGTCGCGACATTCACGTCGGTGGACGACCTCCTCGCGAGCGACGCCGCCGAAGTCGTCATCATCGCCACCCCGCCCGTGCTCCACGCCGACCTCGCGCGCGCCTGCCTCGACAACGGACGCCATGTGGTTGTCGAGAAACCGATGTGCCTGACCGCTGCCGACGCCGATGATCTCGTTTCTCGAGCCGATGCGTCGGGTCTCGCGCTCAGCGTGCATCAGAGCCGTCGCTGGGACACCGACTTCTTGGCGCTCCGACGAGCCGTCGAGACCGGCATGGTCGGTGAGATGTTCAATATCGAGACCTTCGTTGGCGGGTTCGAGCATCCGTGTCGCGCCTGGCACTCCGAAGAGAGCGTCTCCGGCGGCGCCGTCTACGACTGGGGATCCCATCACATCGACTGGATCCTTCGTCTCTACGGCTCCGCCCCCGAGCGCGTGAGCTGCACGACCCACACCCGCGTCTGGCACGACTCGACGAACGTCGACCAACTCGAGGTGAAGATGATCTGGGCCGACGGTCGCGAAGCCGCGTTCCGTCAGAGCGATCTGGCCGCGATTCGACGCCCCAAGTTCTACGTTCAGGGCACCGAGGGCACCATCGAAGGCCACTACCAACCGCTCGACGCCTCCCGTCTCGAACCCGGACGCGGCTATCTGAGCGGAGTGCATCATCACGCTGAACGTCCCGTCGACCTCCGTCTCGCCCGTTACGAGAGCGACTGGGGGCTCATCGAGTCGGCGATCCCGCCGGTGCCGCACCCCGGATGGGGATTCCACCGCAACCTCGCCGATCACCTCCTGCTCGGTGAGCCCCTCGCTGTCGACCCGCGCGAGAGCCGCGACGTCGTTCGCGTGCTCGAAGCCGCGCACCGCTCCGGAGCCGACGGCGGCACCGTGATCACCCTCTGATCGGTGACCGTGACCAACCCGGACGTCCCCAGCAGGCGCCTCCGGCTCGCCAGCGGACCCGAAGTCCGCGTCATCGAGCGTGGTGCGGGCGAGCCCCGGTGGCTTCTCGTGCACGGACTCGCCTCGAACGCTCGGCTGTGGGACGGCGTCGCCCGCCATCTCGCCGAATCAGGCGCCAGCACCGTCGCTGTCGACCAGCGTGGTCACGGACAGAGCGACCGGCCCGACGATGGCTACGACATGGCGACTGTGGCCGACGACCTGGCGCACGTCGCTGATGCCCTTGGATGGGAGAGCGCGCTACTCGCTGGCCAGTCATGGGGAGGCAACGTCGTCCTCGAAGCCCTTGCTCGGCACCCCGGGCGGTTTCTTGGGGCCGTGTGTGTCGATGGAGGGTTCATCCGGCTCCGAGATCGATTTGACCGGTGGGAGGACTGCGCCGAGGCGCTCGCTCCACCGCACCTGATCGGCACCCCGGTCGAGGACATGCGCGGTTGGGTCGACAACTCAGCCGCGGACTGGCCGGAGGAGGGTCGACTCGGAACGATGGCGAATTTCGAGGTGCGAAGCGACGGAACCATCGCCCCGTGGCTCTCCCGTGATCGTCATATGGCGATCCTCGAGGGAATGTGGAACCACGATCCGATCGCCACCGTCAAGGGACTCGACCGGCCGATCCACGTCATCGCCGCCGATACCGGAGATCGTCGCTTCGACAAGGCCACCGCTGTCGATCAACTCGCCGATGCGGCAGTGGACACTGAGGTGACCTGGTTCCGGCCAGCGCACCACGACGTGCACGCCCAACAACCCGAAGCAGTCTCCGAGGTACTGCGGAGATTCGCCGAACGCGTCGCGACCTAGCCTCAACGGCATGGACGAACGAGGGGGTGACACCGGGCGACCGAACGTCGTGCTAACCGGCTTCATGGCGACAGGCAAGTCGACGGTCGGCCGACTCGTCGCCGCCGGACTCCGCTACGGCTTCGTCGACACCGATCGGATGATCGAGGAACG
>JAURCL010000040.1 GCA_030828465.1 Acidimicrobiales bacterium
CGAGATCGTCCATCGAGGAGCGGCGCAGCATCGCCCCGACCCGCATCAGCGACCACCCGAAGGTCCACTCACGCTCCCAGGGGTGCTTCTTGCCCTCCACACGGTTGATCTCCTCAAGACTGAAGAACCGCCAGGAGATCTCGATCCCGATCTGCTCCCGAACGGCGCGGATCCACTTCGACGTCTGATACGCGTACGGGCAGAGCGGATCGAAGTGGAAGTCGACCGCTGTCACGTCGGGACGCACAACCCGACCGTAGGCGGATGCTCCGTGTCAAGTTCAGTCGGAGCGCAGCCGACGACCATCGGTAGATTCGAACCATGTTCACGGTCGCACTCAGCGTTGCCTCCTGCCTTCGGGCCGGCACCGAGGTTCACGTCGCCTGGGTGCTCTCGGCGCAGGACCTGCCGGGCCTCGAGGCCGGTGACGCCGTCGCCCTCACACCGGGCGGCGGGCGGATGGGCGCGCTCGGCGGCGGGGTGCTCGACAGCCACCTCGCCGGGTTGAGCCTCAGCGGCACCGGTCGAATCGTCGAGGTGAACTTGAGTGAAGTCGACGCCCTGATCGCCGGCTTGAGCGGTCCGGCCTCAGCCCGAATCGCCGTGGTGGCGGCCTCAGCTCTCCCGGAGAAGACCTGGGGAATGCTGATGAAGCGGGAGGCGCTCGCCATCTCAGCCCGTATCGACGACGGCCGACTCTCCGATCTCGAGGTCCACACCATCGGCGACTCGGCTTCGGAGGAGATCACCGAGGCACTGCGCCGCGGAACGTCATCTGTCGAAACGGCTGACCGTCTCCTCAGCGCCTTCGTGCCGGTCACGCGACTCGTGATCTCCGGTGGTGGGCCAAACGCCCGCGCGCTGGAAGAGGCCGCCGGCTTGCTTGGGTGGCAGGTCGACCGAGCCACCGACCCCGACACCGCGTCGGGACTCATGGCCACGCTGTCACCCCTCGACGCCGCCGTCATCATGGGCCACGACGTGGAGTCCTCGAGCCGGGTGCTCGGCGCCGCGCTCGAGAGCGCCGCCGGCTACATCGGCGCCCTCGGATCGCTCCGGATGCAGCAGAACCGCGCCGACTGGCTGGCCTATCGCGGCATCACCGACCTCGAGCGGGTGTACGGGCCAGCCGGTATTGACATTCGCGCCGACACCCCGGCCGAGATCGCGGTCTCCGTGCTCGCCGAGGCGATCGCGACGCTTCATCACCAGGGCTGACGCGATGCGGACAACCGTCCGCTCCACTCGCCCCCTTGTGAACACACCCGTAGACTGAGCAAATGAGCGAGTCAACTGAGCCCGCCGCGACGAGCGACACCGATGCCGCGAAAGAGGTGCTCACCTCCATGTGGCAGTCCCAAGGCGACCCAGCCGCCACCCTCGACGAGGAGTGCAGCCCGACCAAGGTCTGCCGGAATATGCAGGGCATCGACTTCAGCGGATTCGCCGAGGGCGAGAGCGACATCCGCGTCGCCTGGCGCGACCGCCTCGCCCGCGAGGGCAAGCTCAGCGAGTCCGGGCAGTCGATCCGGGATCTCGTCCTCGGCTCCGGCGAGCGCTGACCAATGCCCTCCCCGTTCCCACCCGTGAGCGTCGAAGCGCTCACCGGTGATCTCCGCGGAGCGGGCTATCTCGCCGACCGAGGTCTCGCCACGGCATCGCATATCGCGCTCACTCTGGGTCGACCGCTGCTGCTCGAGGGTGAGGTCGGTGTCGGTAAAACCGAGCTCGCCAAGACCCTGGCCGCGATGTACGACAGAGAACTCATCCGCCTTCAGTGCTACGAGGGCATCGATGCCGGCCAAGCCCTCTACGAGTGGGACTACGCGAGACAGTTGCTCAAGGTCCGCGCATCCGACGGAGGCGACGGAGCGATCGACCATCTCTTCACCGACGAGTTCCTCGTCGAGCGACCGCTTCTTCAGGCCGTGAGGGCCGGCGACCGATGCGTGCTCCTGATCGACGAGATCGACCGGGCCGACGACGAGTTCGAGGCCTTCCTGCTCGAGGTCCTCTCCGACTTCCAGGTCACGGTCCCCGAGATCGGCACCATCGCCGCGTCTTCCAAGCCGATCGTGATCCTCACCTCCAACCGGACGCGTGAACTGCACGACGCGCTCAAGCGACGCTGCCTCTACCACTGGATCGGGTTCCCGGCGCGGGAGCGCGAGATCGACATCGTGATGTCGCGGATCCCCGGTGTGGCGGCCGCGATGGCAGAGCGGGTCGTCGACGCCGTCAACCGCCTCCGCGATATGGACCTCGCCAAGCCACCCGGGGTAGCCGAGACGATCGACTGGGCCGAGTCACTGCGAGTGGTCGGGGCCGACTCTCTCGACGAGCAGGTCGTGATGGACACCATCGGTGCCGTCGTGAAGGACCGCGACGACCTCGAGGTCGTCGGCGACATGATCGGCCATGTCAGCAGCGGCTCCTGACGGCGGGTTCGTCGAACTCTTCGTCGACTTCGGCAATCATCTCCGCGACGCGGGCCTTCCGATCGGCTCCGACGATGTGATGGCCACCTGCTCCTCGATCGCCCTGCTCGACCCGACCGACATTCTCGACGTCTACTGGGCCGGACGGTGCACTCTCGTGACCCGACGCGATCACATCCCGGTCTACGACAACGTGTTCCGGATGTTCTTCCTCGACGAGAAGCCGACCGCACCCGATGACCCCCGCACCAAGATGCGACCCTCCGACAACGCCCAATCGGTGCTGCAGATCCCCGATGCGGAGTCGGAGCGACCCGGTTCGGGAGGCGAGGAGGAGATCCAACTCGGCTACATGGCCTCACCGGTCGACGTCTGGCGCAACAAGGACTTCTCCGAGTGCACCCCGGACGAGCTCGCCTCGCTCCGCCGAATCATGTCCTCGATCCGGTTGACCCCACCACGCCGCCACACCCGCCGACGCATCGCCGCCCGCCGGGGGCGCTCGATCCACATGCGACGGATGGTCCGGGAGACCATGCGGCGCCAGGGGGACCCCGAGACGATCATCCACGCCGAACGCCGCCTCCGGGAACGCCCCGTCATCCTGCTGCTCGACGTCTCGGGATCGATGTCGGACTACTCCCGCAACCTGCTCCAATTCGCCTACTCCGCGCGGCGCGCCGCTGGTCGCGTTGAGGTGTTCTGCTTCGGCACCCGCCTCACCCGCATCACCCGACAGCTTGATCGCCGTCGCCCCGACGAGGCGATGGCCGAGGCCGCCTCCAAGGTCTTCGACTGGGACGGAGGGACCCGGATCGGCGACAGCCTCGCCACCTTCGTGCGCAACTACGCCCGGCGCGGCCTCACCCGAGGCGGGATCGTCGTGATCTGCTCCGACGGGCTCGACCGTGGAGATCCCGAGGTGCTCGCCGACGCCATGGAATCCCTGTCGCGCCTCAGCCACCGGATCATCTGGATGAATCCCCACCGAGGGGACTCCGCCGACTACCGGCCATCGTCCCTCGGAATGATGGTCGCCGAACCCCACATCGACTCGATCGTCTCGGGTCACAACCTGCGGAGTCTCGAGGAGTTCGCCCGCGAGCTCCCAAGCGTCCGATGAGAGGAGCCTCATGAGGTACAGCGTGTCCGTCATCGCCGAGGGCGACCGCGAGATCCGACTCGACGAGGTGGTCGAACTCGCCGATGCTGTCGCCCGACTCGACGGCATCGCCAGTGGTGCTGGGTCGATGTCGTACGGGGCTCAGATCGTGGTCGAGGCCACCGATTCAGACGCCGCGGTCGACGCGGCCGTCCCGCTCTTCATCGAGGCAGCCCGATCCGCCGGACTGCCGGAATGGCCCGTCACCCGGGCTGAGACCATCTCCGAGGTCGACGACCTCGAAGCGTTCGAACCGTGATCCGGCTCGGCTCGCTCGCTGGGTATCCCTTCGAGGGGCCGCGGGTTCTCGCCGGCTGGACCGCCCCTGCGGTCCCCGCCGTGTACGCCGTGGTCACGCGCAACGACGCCGAGGCAAAGCCCCAAGAGTTCTCCGTCATCTACATCGGGCACTCCGATGACCTCTCCTCGGAGAAGTTCCCGTTCCGCCACGCCCACTCCCCCGCGTGGATCAAGCGGGCCGGTTCGAAGTGGAACCTGCACATCTGTGTCTACGAGGTGCCCGGCGGCCTTCGATCACACCGCGAGCAGATCGCACGCGAGTTGATCTCCATCTACAAGCCATCGTGCAATCCCGACCAGTACGACCGCACGTGGAAGGACACGTGGATCGGCGCCTATCGGGCCCCGACGACCGGACCGCTCACCACCGGACACGCCCCCGACCCATCTCGGTCGGAGCCGTCCGGAGATCAGTCGGCGGGTCGGTAGCCCACAGCCTCCAGCAGACGAGAGCGGCGGGTACCCATGGCGGGCCGCGCCGGCGGGCGCTCCGCGTCAGCAGGTTCGGGCTGATAGGTGGCTCCCGTGACGATCCCCTCGGCCATGCCGTACAGCAGCGGCAGGGCACCAGCGACCACGCCACCGGTGCCGTTGATGCGCTCGACCCCGGGGCGGATGACCTCGGCATTCGCCTTGATCTCCCACACCACGTCGGCACATTCCTCGAGACGCGTCGCCACCTTCGTGAGCTGACCGCCCACGATGAACAGATAGATCGCGAGCCCAGCGATGAGCAGGACGATGTCGATCACAGTGAGCACGATGAGCGTCGTCATGAGCGGACCTTCTCGAGAACTCGGCCGAGGAACAGGTGGTGCTCGAGACCCTCGGCGAGCACGGCGTCAACTCCGGCTCCCACGGTCTCGATCAGCGCAGTGTCATCGGTGTTTGCCTTGGCCTGGTCGAGCGTCGCCTTGATCGCATCGACCCGCTGGTCGATGGTTCGGACAAGCACCACCAAGATGGTGAGCAGCGCGGCGACCGCGAGGACTACCACAAAGCCCAAGATGATGGCGACCCACCAGAGGGTCTCCTGGGTGTCGGTCAGAGCGAGCATCTCAGCCTCCCAGCCTCTCTCGGCCCCGCTTGAGGCCAGCGACGATCGCCGTCGCCGACGAGATCGTGTTGTTCAGTTCGGACAGCGCGGCGGTGTGATCGACCGCCTGACCGAGTCCGTTGTTGATCCGCTCCGCCTGACCGCCGATCGATTTGGCGAGCAGCAGGATCGGCACGACGAGCGCGACAACGGCCAGCACCACGACGACGCCGATCACGTAGCCGATCACCCAGCCGGTGTTGGACTCTGCGAGAAGTGTGATCATGGCCATCTCCTTAGATCGACTCGCAGAAGTCGCGGACGGGTTGCAAGCTCGAGTTGACCGACGGGAGCACCGTCGGAACAGACGAGGTCTTCGCGGCGATCACCGCGACTCCTCCCTCGAGAGCCGCGAGACTGCGACGGACCGCGACCAGGTGGAGGATCACCCTCAGCAGTCCGAGCGCCGCAGCCGCGACGATGAGAGCGGCGACCACCAGGGTCACCACAGCAGCGGTAGTCATCTCGTGTTCCCCCTCACCCGAGCAGCTTCCCGACGCTGCCCGCGTAGCGAACCGCGCCGTCGGCGACCTCGGCGATCGTCCGGTCGGTGATCTCCAACAGATCCGGCGCGGCATCGAGTTCGCCGATCAGAGCGACCCCTCCCGCGAGCGCGTCGTCAGCCGCGCCCCTGATCCGCTCCAGCGCGCCGAGCACCCGGCTCAACAGCGCGACGAGTACAGGCACCACCACCGCGATCAGGATGATGTTGCCAAGTCCCCAGAGTGTCATGAATCCCCCTTCAGCGACCCGTGGGCAGCGGTTGATACGGCATGAAGAAACGTCGGGCCACCCGCACCAGCGCCATGCG
This sequence comes from Acidimicrobiales bacterium, assembly GCA_030828465.1. Taxonomy (GTDB): domain Bacteria; phylum Actinomycetota; class Acidimicrobiia; order Acidimicrobiales; family Ilumatobacteraceae; genus Casp-actino5. The sequence goes on from JAURCL010000040.1 coordinate 5,808, forward strand.
CGCCGCGCGAAGTGCGATCGAGACACCGCTCGCCGGCTTGGCACCGGCGACTGAGTCCGGATCGATTCCCTTCGAGATGGCGTCGAGGCGTCCGCCCATGTTCACGGCGAACTCGTCGAGGAGCACCGCGGTGACGTCGGCCACGAGACCGCGGCCGTACTGCGCCGCCGCACCCGAGATCGTGAGATCGAGCGAGATGTCGACCTTCGTGCCGAGGGGCGTTGAGGCCAGTTTCGCGGTCAGGGCGAGCGATGCCTGGCCGCGGCCCTTTCGGTCGGCGCCAGCGGCGTCGACGGTGATGGTGCGATTTGCCTCATCACGCGCGGTGATCTCGGCCGAGCCCGCGAATTCGAGCTTGACCGGGCCGGCCTTGATGATGACGTCGCCCTCGTAACGGTCGTCGCCGACCTGATCCGTGAGGTTCGTCCCCGGAAGGCAGGCGGCCACCTGCGGGATGTCGCCGAAGAAGTCCCAGACCGCGTCGAGCGGCTGCGGGACCTCGATCTGGTTGGTGATCAGCATGGTGCCTCCTGAGCAAGGAACTGGGCGGGGTCCTTCTTGAACGAGTAACGACAGCCCGGACAGCAGAAGTAGTAGGTCTCACCCTCATGTTCGAAGGGATGGTTGGAGTCGTCGACCGCGACCGACATCCCGCATACCGGATCGACGCGGTACTCGGGACGCACGACGCTCACACCGCCGCCCGAGGGCAGTTCGCCGGCCGCGCGGAGGGCGACCAGTTCAGCGAGGACCGCGACCGCGACCTCCCGATGGGTCGTGTGACCGAGATCGAGTCCGACGGGCATCCGAACAGCGTCGACCTGCTCATGGGAGACCCCTCGATCGACGAGGAACGCTCGCAAGACCTCAGCGCGGCGGCCCGAGGATACGACGCCCAGATAGGCGGGCCGAGCGGCGACCGCTGTCTCGACGACCTCCTCATCACCGTGCCCCTGGGTGGCCACCACCACGGCCGACCGAGGCGAGCAGGAGGCGGCCGAGAACTCGGAACCGTCGACGAGTTCGACCCGCCAATCGAGAAGGCCAGCCATCTCCGCCAACGTCGCCGCCATCGGGGAACGACCAACGATCACCAGATGAGGCGCCACCTGCGCCGGCTCGATGTAGATCTGGAGGGCACCGTCGCTCTGGCATGAGATCGGAACAGTGACGACACCCTGGGGGATGTGCATCCCCTCGAGCTCGTCGTGCTGCCCGAGCCAGATGAGTCGGGGTTCGCCACGCTCGATGACATCGAGTGCCTCGCGAATGAGCACCGGCTCGGCGCAGGCCCCGCCGACCCATCCGTGCACCGCGCCATCCGCGGTGACGATCGCGCGCGAGCCGTTCTGACCCGATGAGGGCGCCTGTCGCCAGACGACCGTCGCGAGGGCGAACGCCTCCCCCGACTCCATCAACTCGAGCGCCTTTGCCATCACGCTCCAGCCGTCGGAACGATCGATCACGGAGCGTCGGTCCTGACCGGCGGCATACCGCTCACGTCGCTTCCGGTGGTGACCGCCTGATGAACACGGTCGGGCAACATCGGCATGTCAACGTTGCGAACACCGAGGTGCTTCACCGCGTCCATGACCGCGTTGACGAACGCCGCGGGCCCACCGACGGTGGCGCACTCTCCGATGCCCTTCGCGCCGATCGGGTGGTGCGGACACGGGGTGACCACCTCGTGCAACTCGAAGCCCGGGGTCTCCCACGCGGTCGGCAGCAGGTAGTCCATGTAGTTCGAGCCAACGCAGTTGCCGTCGGCGTCGAAGGTGATGAACTGCATGCTCGCCATCGCGTAGGCCTCGGTGAGACCACCCATGATCTGGCCCTCAACGATCATCGGGTTGATGCGCACGCCGCAGTCATCGACCGCGACCATCCGCAGCACATCCCACACCCCGGTCACGGGGTCGACCTCGACGGTCGCGATGTAGCAGGCGAACGGCCAGGTCAGGTTGGGCGGGTCGTAGTAGGCGGTGTTCTCGAGACCGGGCTCCATGCCGTCGGGCACGTTGGAGTAGGCCGCCATCGAGCAGTCCTGGATGGTGACACCGCGGTCGGGCTGGCTTCGCACGTAGAAGCGGCCGAGCTCCCACTCGACATCCTCCTCGGACACCTCAAGCAGGTGAGCCGCGATCTTGCGGGCCTTGGCGCGGATCTTCCTCGACACCATGGCCACGGCCGCCCCGGCGACCGGAGTGGAACGCGAGGCGTAGGTTCCCATGCCAAAGGGCGCCGTGTCGGTGTCACCCTCCTCGACCACGATGTCATCGGCGGGGATGCCCAGCTCGTGCGCCACGATCTGTGCCCAGGTCGTCTCATGACCTTGACCCTGAGTCTTCGCCCCGGTGCGCAGGATCGCCTTACCGGTCATGTGGACCCGCAACTCGGCCGAGTCGAACATCTTGATTCCGAGGATGTCGTACTCACGGCTATTGCCGGCGCCGAGCGGCTCGGTCATCGTCGAGATGCCGATACCGAGGAGACGACCCTTCTTACGGGCCTCCTCCTGATCCTTCAGGAACTGCTCGTAGCCGATCGCTTCGAGGCCGACATCGAGACACTTCCCGTACTGACCTGAGTCGGTGAGGAACCCGAACGCGGTCCGGTGGGGGAAGTCGTCATCGCGGACGAAGTTGACGCGGCGGAACTCGGCCTGGTCCATACCGAGGTCATCGGCGGCGGCCTGCACCATGCGCTCTTGGAAGAACATGGCCTCGGTCACCCGGAACGAGCATCGATACGCGACCCCGCCAGGGGCCTTATTGGTGTACATGCCGGTCGCGGTGAGGTGAGCCGACGGGATGTCGTAGCAGGCGAACGCCGAGTGCATGAGGCCGATCTTGAACTTGCTCGGCTGCGCGTCGGAGAAGAAGGCACCGTGATCCGAGATCGTGTGCATGCGCACACCGAGGATGCGACCGTCCTTGCGGAGCGCCATCTCGCCTTGGAGATAAACGTCGCGACCGAATCCCGTCGAGATCAGGTTGCCCGTCTTGTCCTCGATCCACTTCACGGGACGCTCGGTGAGGATCGACGCGAGGATCGAGATCACGTACCCCGGATAGACCGGCACCTTGTTGCCGAAACCACCACCGAGGTCCGGCGAGATGATCCGGATCATGTGCTCGGGGAGCTCAGCGACGAGCGCGACCGCGGCGCGGATGATATGCGGCGCCTGAGTGGTCATGTAGACGGTCAGCTTGCCCGTCGACCGATCGAAGTCGGCGATGGAGCCGCACGGCTCGAGCGGCGAGGGGTGCGACCGCGGGTAGTGGAGTTCGAGCTTCGACACCACGTCGGCCTCAGCGAAGGCGCGCTCGGTGGCCTCCCGGTCGCCGACCTCCCAGTCGAAGACCTTGTTGTCGGGCTGGTTCTCCTTGTCGTCGCGGATCAGCGGCGCGCTGTCGGCCATCGCCTGCATGGGATTGACGATCACTGGAAGCGGCTCGTAGTCGACCACGATCGCCTCACAGGCGTCCTTGGCGATGTACGGATCGTCGGCGATGACCGCCGCGACCTCTTGGCCCTGGAAACGAACCTTGTCGGTGGCCAGCACGGCCTGGGTGTCGTACGACAGCGTCGGCATCCAGGCGAGGTTGCGGGTCGCCATCATGTCGCCGGTGAGCACCAGTCGGACGCCGGGGATCTCCCAAGCCTTCGATGCGTCGATCGACCGGATGCGCGCATGGGCGAGCGGACTGCGCAGGATCTCCATGTGCAGCATCCCGGGGAGCACCACGTCGTCGACGTAGTTGCCGCGACCGCGGATGAATCGGTTGTCCTCGACCCGGCGGCGGCTCGCGCCCATTCCGCCGATCTTGATCTCGTCGATAGTCATCTCACTCCCCCGATCAACCGGCCGAGGCCCGCATCTTGTCGGCTGCCCACATGACGGCCTTGACGATGTTCTGATATCCCGTGCAGCGGCACAGGTTGCCCGAGAGCGCCCAGCGGATCTCGTCCTCGGACGGATCGGGGTTCTCCTCGAGCAGTGCCTTCGCCGCCATCATCATCCCCGGGGTGCAGTAGCCGCACTGGAGACCGTGCTCCTCCTTGAAGCCCTCCTGGATGGGGTGCAACTCGCTCGCGCTGGCGAGACCCTCGACGGTTTCGACCGAGTGGCCATCAGCCTGGACCGCGAGCATCGTGCAGCTCTTCACGGGACGACCATCGAACAGCACCGTGCAGGCGCCGCAGTTCGTGGTGTCGCAGCCGGTGTGCGTGCCCGTCAGTCCGAAGCCTTGGCGAAGCAGGTGCGCGAGCAGGAGTCGCGGCTCGATATCGGCCGCTCGGCGCTGGCCGTTGACGGTGATAGTGACGCGTCGGACCGGGACGTCGACCGGCGTGACGGACACCTCCTCGTAGAGACTGGTCATGTCAGGCTGCCCTCTCATTCGATGAGGCGATGCCGCTCAGGGCTCGCGCGGTGAACGTGTTGACGATGTGACGCTTGTAGCTCGCGCTGCCCCGATGGTCGCTGCGCGGTTGCGCGGCAGCGGCCGCGAGCTCGGCCGCGCGAGAGACCGAGTCGGCATCGAGGGTGGACCCGGTGAGCGAGTCAGCGGCCTCGGCGGCATTGACGGTCGTTCCACCGACGCCCGTGAGCGCGATGCCAGCGCGGAGCACCATGTCTCCTGACATGTCCAAAGCGACGGCCACCGCGGCGGTGGCGAAGTCGCCGACCCGACGCTCGAGTTTCAAATAGGCGCCTCGCGCCTCACCGCGCGGTGCGGGGACGACCGCCTCAATGGCGATCTCGTTGTGAGCGAGCACATTCTGGAACGGACCGGTGACGAATGACTCCACGGGGATCTCCCGGCGGCCATTGGGGCCTTGGGCGACGATGAACCCATCCAGAGCGATCATGCATGCCGCCCAGTCGCCCTGGGGATCGCCGTGGCAGACCGAGCCGACGAAGGTTCCGCGGGTGCGCACGATCGGATCGGCGACGAGCGGTGCGGCCGCCGCGATCGTCGGCTGACCCTCGGCGATGACCGTCGACTTCTCGATGTCCTCGTGGCGGCAGAGCGCACCGATGTGGAGCGCGCCGCCCTCATCGAAGTGGTGGTAGCCGAGACCGGGGATGTTGTTGATGTCGACCAGGGTCTCGGGTGCGGCGAACCGCAACTTGAGCATCGGAACGAGGCTCTGACCCCCGGCGAGGATCTTGGCCTCACCGCGACCGGCGTCGAGGAGGGCGATCGCCTCGTCGATCGTGCTGGGCGACTCGTAGTTGAACCGGGATGGGTACATCTCTTCTCGTTTCTCGCGGGGGGCTCAGCGGCCGCCGTCGTCGGGGATCGCCGTCGGGAGTGACTCGGCGTCGGGATCGGGGCGGGGTTCCTGGTGGGGAGGCCACGGGCCCTGGACGGGCTGACCGGCGACCTTGAGGTGATCGATGAGTTGGGGCCATGCCCACACGGTCGGGCTCTTGCCGCTCTTCGGTGAATGCTCGATCAACTCGAAGAGGCGCGGATTTCCGGCGCTATGACCGGTCGACTCGATAGGCATCAGACCCCCTAGTTGTGACCGCAGATCGGACGGCTGTCCGAAGTCAGAGTGACGAGCATCACACGTTCGCCGAGGGCGCGCAAGTTCGATCGATCATCCGCGCGTGACGTCGCCGACCAGGTCGAGCAGTCGTCCCACGGTGTCCAACCGCTCGGTCACCGAACCACTCGTCTTTGCCTGCAGGGTCGTCACGCCGGCATCTCGGTCGACGCGGATCCGCTCGCGCACATACGCCTCGGGGCCGACCAGGTTCGTGTGCAGGCCGATCTCGATCGGCACCGCGGCCGCGGCCTCCTCTCGCCGGCCCTGCGACCAAAGGTCGGAGACCACCTGAACCTCGTCGGCGAAGCCCTGCCTCGCGAACGCTCGGCTGTAGAAGTTCCGATCGGGCGGCCCCATCGCGCCGATCGTGAACGCGTAGCCGTCCGCGTGCTTTCGGCCCACCCGTTCCAGATCGTCGTCGAACTCCACCGCCACCGGCATCGTCACGGCGATGTCGCTGAGGTCGCGCCCCGCCCGTCGCGCCCCCCGACGTAGGGGCTCGAGGAACACCTCGGCGTGTTCCGCGATGAACGCGTTGCCGAGCCAACCGTCAGCGCACTCCCCGGTCAACTCCAGCATCCTTGGCCCGAGCGCGGCGATGTGGATCGGCACCTCGGTCGCACTAGCCGACGAGCGGATCCCCCGACCGGCCCCGGCGAGCGGCACCGTGTAGACCTCGCCTCGGTGATCGAGGCGTTCCCCCGCGGCAGCGGAGCGCACGATCTCGATCGTCTCGCGCATCGCCGGGATCGGTGGCGGGAACGCGACCCCATGCCAGGCCTCCATGATCCTCGGGCCGCTCGAGCCGAGCCCGAGTTCGAACCTCCCGCCCGAGAGCCGCTGCAGCGACATCGCCTGCATCGCCAGCATCGCCGGGGTGCGAGCGCCCACTTGGACGATGCCCGAGGCGAGCCGAATGCGCTCGGTGCGAGCAGCGAGGAAGGCGAGCGGGGTGAGCGCGTCGTAGCCCCAGGCCTCAGGAACCCACACCGCGTCAACACCGAGACGCTCAGCCTCGAGCACGAACCTCACGTCGTCGTCCGAGGACATGTCGACGGCGATCGCGACGCGCATGTGTGGCACCATACGCCCATGACCGAGCCGGCCGAAGAGCAGACACCCCTCCGCGTCGCGGACCGTCCCTCCACCTCCGTCACGCGCCTCATCGCCCGTCCCGCCGAGGAGATCTGGGCGCTCATCAGCGACATCGAGTTCCCCGCGGCGCACTCTCGGGAGTTCCTCGGCGCCGAATGGCTCGATGGCGCCAGCGACCCCGCCGTCGGCGCGCGATTCCTCGGGCGCAACCGAAACGAGCACTTCGGTGAGTGGCAGACGACGTCGACCATCGTGGAATGCGAGGCCCCGCATCGGCTCACGTGGGCGGTCGGCGACCCTGAGTTACCACTCGCCTGGTGGGGATTCACCCTCGAGGAGGGCCCCAGTGGGACAACGGTGACCCAGACCTATCGGATCGGACTCGGGCGCAGTGGTCTCACCGCCGCCCTCGAGCGCATGCCCGACCGCGAGCACGACATCGTCGCGAGGCGCTTCGCCGACCAGCGGATCGACATGGAGCGCAACCTCGCGGCCCTCGACCCAACCGCCGACTGAGATACGCCTCAGCTGGGCGAGGGTGCCCAGGCTGAGGCGCGCTCGCGGTTCGCCTCATTCACCAGCGGCAATTCGTTGCGCCAAAGACCGTCGCGAGCCCACATGGCCGCGGCGACCGCCCCCGAGGTGGGCACCAGCCCGATCTCACCGACCCCCTTGATGCCATAGGGCGAGTCCGGTTGAGGCGACTCAACGAGGATCACCTCGACCGGAGGCATGTCCTTCGGCCGGATGATGTCGAGGGAACGCAGCGTGTCATTCAGCGGCCGACCGTCGGCATCGCAGGGGAACCCCTCGCTCATCGCGTAGCCGAGACCCATATGCACCGACCCCTC
>JAURCL010000041.1 GCA_030828465.1 Acidimicrobiales bacterium
AGATGCGTCGTGTCTACGTCAGCGGGTGCCGGCGTCGACGAGCGTGGACACCTGGGCGGCGTTGCTCTGGTCGACGAAGCCGGGGCCCGAGAGCACCGGCTGACCGCCACCGGCGGTGTTGGCGTTGGTGACGTTGAGGTAGAGCAGGACGATCGGCAGGTAGCCCTGCAGGTACTGCTGCTGGTCGATGGTGAACGAGACGTCACCAGCGTCGATGGCGCCGAGGAGTTCCGGCGTCATGTCGAAGCCACCAATGCCGAGGAGCTCACGACCGGAGTCGTTCGCGGCGGCGAGACCCGACATCGCGATGACGGGGCCGGTGCCGATGAAGGCGTCGATGGCGGGATCGGCAGCGAGAACCGCAGCGATCGAGTTGGTCTGCTCGGTCTGGTCGGCGTCGAGACCGACGAACTGAGAGACGACCTCACCGTTGAAGGTCTCGGCAACGCCGTTGCAGCGCTCCTCGAGCGCGACGTTCGACTCCTCCTGGCGGCCGCAGAGGACCTTGGTGGCGCCGAGGGCGTTGAACCGCTCACCGGCACCGCGGCCGGCGATGATCTCGTCCTGACCGACGTGCGAGAGCGCGCCGATCTCCTGCCAGTTGTTGAGACCGGAGTTGAGGGTCACGACCGGGATGCCGTTACCGACGGCCTCCTGGAGCGGACCGACCAACTGGTCGGGGCTGGCGAGCGCCGAGGCGATACCGCTGGAGCCCTCGGCGATGGCCTGCTCGATCATCTGGACCTGGACGCCCGGGTCGTTGTTCGAGCCGAGCCACACGCAGTTCACGCCGGTGTCCTCACAGGCGGCCTCCATGCCACGCTTGACGACCGACCAGAAGGGGCCGTCATCGGAGTGGGTGACCATGTGGAAGGTGATGTCCCCGCCCTGGGTGGCGGCGACCTCGTCGGCCGGCTCCTCAGCGGGCTCAGCAGCGGGCTCCTCAGCGGCAGCCGGCTCGTCGGCCGGTGCGTCCGCTGAGTCGTCGCTGCCGCAAGCGGTGGCGATGATCGCCAGAGCGGCGATCGGCGCCATGATGGTGCGCAGTTTCCTCATTCGGGTAGTTCCCCCTTGTTGTGGTTAGTGGTGCTCCGGGATCGCCGAGGCGATCGATCGGAGATACGCGACGCTTCGCTGAACGTCGCGAACTGGGCCCTCGCCATCGGCCGGAAGGCCTTCGGTGAGAGCAACGTCCTGTTCGATGATGTACCAACCCGAGTAACCCATCGACTCGAGTGTGGTGACGCACTCGGCGAGCGGTGAGTCGCCGTCGCCGAGGCTCGGAAAGATGCCCTGCTGAACGGCCTGCATCAGGGTGATGTCGTCGGAGTTGAGCGGGGAGGCGATGGTCATGTCGACGTCTTTGAGGTGGACTAGGCCGATCCGTTCGGCATGGTCCCGGGCGAAGGTGAGCGGGTCGAACCCCCCGATCAGCATGTGACCCGTCTCAAGTACGAAGGAGACAGTAGTCGATTCGACCACCCTCTGGATCTCCTCCGCAGTCTCCACGAGCGAGTCGACGTGCACGTGGAAGACCTGCTGGAGGCCGTGCCGAGAGCAGACCTCGTCAACCCGGCCGATGTTGTCGAACATCTCGGTCCACTCGTCCTCGCTGAGCGTCGGACGCTGCCAGTTGTCGGGGTCGGACACCACGCAGGTGACGAAGTACTCGGCACCGGCAGCGGCGAGCACCCGTGCGCTGCGATCGGCAACATCGAGTTGCTCGTCCCGTCGAGCGCGGTCGGCGAGAGCAAGGGCGTTGAATCCTCCGGTGAGGCGGAGCCCGTGGGTGTCGAGGAGAGAGCGGAGGGCGTCGGGGTCGGTTGGGAGGTAGCCGACCGATCCGAGCTCGGTGGCGGTCAGGCCGAGCCCGGCCATCTCGGAGAGCACGCGATCGGAGGGGAGCTGCTCACCCCAACCGGGGACCTCGCAGATGCCCCAGGAGATCGGCGCGGACCCCACCCGCGCGAGAAATCGCTCGGATACGCCGGTGAGCGCGCCCTCGGTGGACCGGTCGGCTGTCGGGCCGCTCGCGATCTCGGTTGAGGCGGTGTCGGTTGTGGTCACCGGTTCTCCTGACTGACTGCGGGCGCTCAACCCGCTCTCGACTGTGCTCGATCACTTGGACGACCCGGCCGCCCGCTCAGCAACCGGAGCGTTGGAGCGCTCCAAATAGTGACCAGGGTCATATGATCATCGGCTCTGACAGCGCTGTCAAGTGCTGTGTCGTCGACCGCCGGAAGGAGGCAGCCCGATGACCAAACCGACCATGGAAGACGTCGCTCGGGCCGCTGGCTTGTCGCGGGCGCTGGTGAGCCTCGTGATGCGAGGCTCCGACAAGGTGAGCGACGCTTCGCGCGAGCGCGTCCTCGCGGCGGCGGCCGAACTCGGTTACCGACCGAATCTCGCCGCGCGGCATCTCGCCAGTAAGCGGAGCCTGACGATCGGCTTGGTGCTCAACGACCTCCACAATCCCTTCTTTCCTGAGGTAGCCGACGGGGTGCACGCCGCAGCCACCGAGGCGGGCTACCACGTCCTCATGAACTCCGGTTACCTCCGGGGTGCCCTGGAGCGTGAGGCCGTCGAGAGTTTCATCGACCTCGGTGTCGACGGGGTGCTGCTCGCCGGAGCCCGGATCAGCGCGAGCGATCTCGAGCAGTTGGCGGCTCGGGTGCCGGTGACGGTGATCGGCCGACACCTTCGCTCAACCTCGGTCGACACCGTCAACAACGACGACCTCGCCGGGGGCCGTCTTGCGACCGAGCACCTCATCGACCTCGGCCACCGGCGCATCGTGCACATCGACGGCGGGCAAGGCGCCGGGTCGTCGCAGCGTCGCAGCGGTTACTCGACGGCCATGCGCGATCACGGGCTCGAGCCGGAAGTGATCTCGGCGCAGTTCACCGAGGAGGCCGGACTGCGCGCGGGACGACGCCTCGCCGGTCGCGCGCAACCGCCGGAGGCGATCTTCGTGGCCAACGACCTCGCGGCGGTCGGGGTGCTCGGCGGGCTCGCCGATCACGGGTTGCGGGTTCCCGATGACCTCTCGGTGGTCGGCTACGACAACACGTCACTCGCCGGTATCCACCACATCTCGCTGACCTCGGTCGATCAGGACCGCCAGACGATGGGGCGACTCGCCGTCGACGTGCTGCTCGAGCGGATCGGCGGTGGTCGCCGAGGCGCGGTCCACCACGTCATCGCGCCATCGCTGGTGCGACGCGCCACGAGCGCCCCGCGGTGACCGACCGGCGCTTTTGCGCTCAGCGAGCCCGTTCGATGTAGCGGGCCACGAGGTTCTCGATCTCCTCTTGGCGTCCGCTCACTCGGGTCGGCTCACCGTCTCGACCGAGCGTCCGCTCGCGGAGCGAGGCCAGGGTCGCCCGGCCATCCAGGATGTCGGCACCGAGTTCGCCCTCCCAACCGGCGTAGCGGTCACGACGGATGCTCTCGAGGGCACCGTCCTCCCACATCGCTCCCGCGGCGAGCAACGCGCGGGCCATGGTGTCCATGCCGCCGATATGGGCGTGGAAGAGGTCGTTGCGATGGATCGACTGTCGGCGCAGTTTCGCGTCGAAGTTGAGCCCACCGGTGGTGAAGCCGCCGGCGCGAAGGATCTCGTACATGCCGAGGGTCATCTGCTCCACCGAGACCGGGAACCGATCGACGTCCCAGCCGAGTCGGTCGTCACCGGCGTTGGCGTCGATCGATCCGAAGATGCCGGCGGCCGCGGCCGCGGCGACCTCGTGGGCGAAGTCGTGGCCGGCCAGCGTCGCGTGGTTCACCTCGATGTTCACGCAGACGTCCTCAGCGAGGTCGTACTTCTGCAGGAAGGCGTGGACGGCGGCGACGTCGTAGTCGTACTGGTGCTTGGTCGGTTCGAAGGGCTTCGGCTCGAGGAGGATGGTGCCCTCGAAACCGATCTCGTGCTTGTGCTCGACAACGAGGTGGAGGAACCGCGCGAGTTGCTCGAGTTCGCGACCCATGTCGGTGTTGAGCAGGGTCTCATATCCCTCGCGGCCACCCCACAGCACGTAGTTGGAGCCGCCGAGTCGATGCGTCGCCTCGAGCACATGGCAGACCTGACCGGCTGCGTAGGCGAAGAGCTCAGGGTCGGGGTTAGTGGCGGCGCCGGCCTGATAGCGCGGGTTCGAGAACAGGTTGGCCGTGCCCCACAGCAGGCGCATGCCCGTCGCCTCCATGTGCCGGGCGGCCTCGTCGACCATGGTGTCGAGGTTGCGACACGACTCGGCGAAGGTCGCTCCCTCGGGGGCGATGTCACGGTCGTGGAAGCACCAGAACGGCGCACCGAGCTTCGAGAAGAACTCGAAGGCGGCGTCCATCTTGCCTCGGGCGGCGTCCATCGGGTCGGTCTGGGCGCCGAGCCACGGGCGGTCCATGGTGCCGGCGCCGAAGATGTCGAAGCCGTCCCAGTTGAAGGAGTGCCAGTAGCAGACGGCGAAACGAAGGTGCTCGGCCATGGTGCGTCCGGCGACGGACCGCTCCGCGTCGTACCAGCGGAAGGCGAGCGGGTTGTCGCTCTCGGGTCCCTCGTAGGCGATCGGGGCCTCGACATCGGGGAAGAAGGTCATCGTTGACTCCTGTGGGTTCGTCCAACGGGTCCATCGGCTCGACGGGCCCGCATCGGGGTTCAGGTGAAGTTCTCGAAGTAGCGGCTCGGGGTGGGGCCCCGCTGGCCCTGATACTTCGATCCGGAGGCTCCGGATCCGTAAGGGCGCTCGGCTGGGGTGGTCATGCGCATGAAGCTGACCTGGCCGATCTTCATGCCCGGGTAGAGCGTGATCGGCAGGCTCGCGACGTTGGCGAGTTCGAGGGTGATGTGCCCATCGAAGCCCGCGTCGATGAATCCGGCGGTGGAGTGGATGAGCAGTCCGAGCCGGCCGAGGCTCGATTTCCCCTCCACGCGGCCGACGAGATCGTCGGGCACCGCGACCCGCTCAAGGGTGGAGCCAAGGACGAACTCGCCGGGGTGGAGCATGAACGCCTCCGAGCCGTCCTCGGGCATCTCGACGAGCTCGGTGAGGCCGGTCTGGTCGGCTTTGACGTCGATGACGGCGGAGGTGTGATTGCGGAACACCCGGAAGAGATGGGAGATCCGAACGTCGATCGAGGAGGGTTGGACGAGCTGGTCGTCGTAGGGGTCGATCACGATCCGACCGGCGGCGATCTCCTCGCGAATCGTGCGGTCCGACAGGATCACGCGGGTCACCCTAGTGCCGCTCGGCCCGGTGACGAGCAGTCGCCCGACCGCTAGTGTTGGCCCTCTTCGCGGATGTAGTTCAATGGCAGAACATCAGCTTCCCAAGCTGAGAACGCGGGTTCGATTCCCGTCATCCGCTCTCGTGCTCCTCGGGCGTCACGCGCCCGTGCTCCATCGTTTCGCGATGCGTTAGCAGGGTTCGAAGGTCGCCGTTCTGAGTGACCCGGCCGACAAACCGACCACGACGAGTTCGGTGATCAAGGGCGCGGGTGTCGAGGCATCATTGGCGCGATCGGGGAATGCTCCCGCGGTCGACAGCAACTCAAGTTCGAGTCCGCCGAGCCGCCCCGTGCCGAACACTCCGCAGCCGAGCGGATCGATGATGGCTTCCGTCGTTTCGCCGAGCCGATCGCCCGGCCGGAGCCCGCCCAACGTCGCCGGCTGCTCACCCTCCCCCTCAGCCAGGCTCCATCCGACGAGCCGAAGATCGGAGGTGTCCGATGCGCCCGACTCCACGCAGAGCCCGCTCGCGAAGCACGTCTGTCGACCGAAGGGATAGGCGAACGCAAAGCCATCGTCGTCGACCAGTCGACCCGAATCGACAGGGGTATAGACAGCCACGACATCCGACATGGCGGGCCCGAGGAGTGCAGAGAGCGCATCAAGGACGCGGATGATCGGGGTGCCGAAGTCGTAAGGACCGACTCCATCGGGAGACAGCGCGAGATCGGCCGTTCGGAGGTTCTCGATCTCCGCCAGCTCATCATCAGTCGCGTCGGCCTCATCCGGGCCGGCGTCATCTGGGCTGGGCTCGACGGTGGTCTCACCCGTCGCCTCGCCGGCCGGCTCCGTACCCGCTTCAGCAACTCGCTCGTCGGCAAGGACCCCGTCGGCTTCAGCCACCGTGGCGTCACCTTCGTACACGTCAGCCGCGGCAGATGTAGTCGGCAGGACTGAGACGAGCACGACCTGGTCGGACTTCGGGTCAGCGTTCGCGGCGCAAGCCGATGCGAGCGCGCCCAGCATGAGCACCGAGAGACGGCCGAGCACTCGGCGACGTCCGGTCATGCGCCGTCGGAAGCGCCAGGGATGTCACCGTGCACCCACACGAGGGAGCCGATCGGCAGGAGGCCCTGAGTCCAGATCCAATCCATCGCCGGGACGCTGACCCTCACGCAGCCGTGCGAGGCGGGGTACTCGGGCACCGAGTTCGCGCCATGCACGGCCACACCGCCACGGAAGTACTTCGGCCGGTAGATCTGCCCGAGGTCACCCTCCCACCAGCCCTCCTCGCGCTCGCGATTCACTTTGTGCAAACCGACCGGGGTGACCGAGTCGCCCTCCTCGACGACATCGGGGTTGTTGCTGTTGGGTTCGCTGTAGGGAATCTCGGATCCGGTCGAGGCGTTCAGCACCCAGCGGGTCTGGCCCTCCTCGATCACGAACAGCAACTGCTTCGCCTTGTCGACCTCCACCATGGTCCCGGCTTGAGCGCGACCGAACGGTCGGGTGTCGACCTCGGAGATCCGCATCGCCGACAGCTCATCGAGCGATCCGGTCGGCGTCAGGCCCTCGTACTTCTGGAAGGCCATGACGGCTTGACGGGTGGTGAGGCCGTATTCGCCGTCGGTCGCCTGCACCCAATAGCCGAGATCGAGCAGCCGCTGCTGGAGCCGCGTTGTCTCCGCTCCGCTGGAGGTGCCGATCGCCGGGATCGCGGTGTCGAGAGCCGACACCTCGACGATCTCCCGAACGAGGGGCTCGACCGTGGTCGTCGGCGCGACCGTCGACTCGGGAGAGGCGACGACGACGGACTCGTCGACGGGCATCGCCTCAGGCTCCGCGATCGGCGCGACCGGCGGTGTCGTGCTGGTCGTCGTGGTGACGATGGAACTCGAGATCGCAGTTGTGGCGCAACCTCCGAGCAGGACCGCGCCGATCACGGCGAGCGAGCCGACCCGGAACGGCCTGTGGTCCATGACGCATCTGACGCTAGTTGCGCTCGGCCGACTCGCGGAGTCACCCCCACGAGGCGCGGAGGTCATCGATCACGACCGGTTCCGAGCCGAAGGAACTCGGATCGAATCGCTGCGCCTGCGCCGACGCCCAGCCGGGGGCGGAAGGATCACCTCCGACGATCGCGTCCGCATCCATGCCGAGGCTCGTGAGCAGCGCTGCGACCACTTGCTCCACCGTGACCTCCGCCGAGACGATGTCGCGCAGGCTGATGGCGCCGTCGCGCTTGGCGAGGCGACGACCATCGGCAGCCACCACGAGGGGAAGGTGCCAGTACTCGGGCGAGTCGAGGCCGAGGAGTTGGTGCAATCGGATCTGCCGCCAGGTTGACGGAATGAGGTCGTCTCCGCGCGCGACCTGATCGATGCCGGCATCGGCATCGTCGATCACGACCGCCAGTTGGTAAGCCGGCACCCCGTCAGCGCGGACCACAACGAAGTCGTCGACGCGACCGGTTCGCTCCCCGGCGATGCCGTCCACGAACGAGATCTGCTCATCATCCGCCCGCAGCCGCCAGGCAGGGCGTCGGCCGTCGCGCTCGAGACGCGACCGCTCGTCGCGAGTCAGGTGCCGACAGGTCCCCGGATAGGCGTCCGGAGGTGCCGGGCCGTTCGGAGCGGAGGCGGCCGCCTCGATCTCCTCGCGGATCTCGCGCCGAGTGCAGTAGCACGGGTAGAGCAGGTCGCGGTCGCGCAACTCGGCCACCACTTCGAGATGCCGGTGGAGGCGGTCGCTCTGCCGTACCGGCTCGTCGTCACCGCGGACCCCGATTCGCGCGAGATCGTCGAGTTGCCGGGCCTCGTGGTGCTCCGAGGCGGCGACGTGATCGAGGTCCTCCACTCGAAGCAGGAATCCGCGTCCTCCCGATCGCGCCAGGAGCATCGCGCCGAGCGCCGTTCGCAGGTTGCCGACATGGAGATCACCGGTCGGTGAGGGTGCGAAGCGACCGGCCACGCGACCATTCTGGTGAGATGGGACGGCGGGCTGAGGGACGGCGAGTGCCGAGTCGTCGCTCGTCGCCGTCGCGCTCCTCGGGTTCCTCCCTCGACCGCCGCAGTCGGATGGAGGTCATCATGGAGCGCGATGGCGCCGCCTGCGTGTGGTGTGGGAGCCCGTTCGACGATCGACTGAACACGGCCACCACCGAACACCTGGTGCCCCGAATCAAGGGCGGTCCGAGTTGGGTGGAGAACGAGGTGGCGGCCTGTCGTCGATGCAACTCGGCTCGCGGCCACCGCGGGCTCGGCGAGTTCGCCGACGAGTGCGAGGGCCTCGGACGCGAGGTGGACCGGGAGCGCATCGTTCGTTGCCTCCACGCGCTGAGCGCAGCCATCGCCGAGCAGGGCGGTCAACGTCGAGCCCGCCCCTACATCGCCACCCAACTCCGACGGCTGGACGTTTAGTCTGCGGACATGCGCTGCGAGGGATGCGGAGCGGAGCGGGTTGACGAGTCGGCGCGCTTCTGTAACAGCTGCGGCTCTCCGTTCTCGACGGCTGACGCGGACGTCGGTGAGGCGGAGACCGACGGTCTCGATGATCTCGCTTCAACGATGCTGATGGAGCAGGTCGCCGGCTCCGCGATGTCGGAGACGGCGCGGCGCGACGCCGCGGCCGACGGTCCGATCGCGGAGGCGATCGTGTGGGCCGATGTCGACGATCAGGTCGACCCTGACGGCATGGAGCGCGGACCGGTGACCGACCCGACCCCGATCGAACTCGTTCGCTCCTGGGAGCCACGGGCGATGCCAACCGAGTCGGTTCCGACGGTGGCTCCCAGCCCGGCTCCCCCGCCACCGGAGCGCGACCTCGCCGCGGTGGCCTCCGTGCGCCTCCGACCCACCGTCATGACCACCATCGGCGTGCTGCTCACCGCGGTGGCGTTGCTCGGGTTCACCCTCGATCTGCTGCGGATCTCGACGACGGCCCCCGCTGACCTGCTGACCGCGGCGCGATCCACCGGCTTCCGCATCGGTACCTGGCATGTGGATGACCTCGCCTCGAATCTCGGCCTCGCCGGACTCATCATCGCCGTGCTCGCCGCGATCGGAGCGGTCGGCACGGTGCTCGGCCGACCGTGGGGCGCCGGGATGATCGGCGGTTCCGGGCTCTCGGCGGCAGGGGTGGCAGCGCTCGCCGTCGGTTTGGTCGAGCAACCGGTCGGAGCGGCGACGCGATTCGCCGAGCTCGGAGCTTCCGAGGCGTTCACCGTCACCATCGAGCGCCCGCTCGGCTACTGGATGATGCTCGCCACCGTCGCCGCCGGAGTCGTCACCTTCTTCGCCTCGATCAACGAGATCTTCCGCGACCGTCGCCACGATCTCAATCCGTTGGTCGGCGCGGTCGGAGCGCTCGCCGTGGTCGGAGCCGCGCTCGGCCCACTCTGGCCGAGCGATGGCGCCCAGTTTGCGGACAACTGGATGATCGGCACCGGTGACGGTGCCTGGCCGACCCTGCTGGTGATCGCGCGCCTAATCCAGGCGGGAGCGATGGCGGTCGGCGGAGTGCTCGGCTTCCTCCTCGTTCGGCGGCACGGGCTGGGCCTCGTCACTGGAGCGTTGGCGCCTGCTGCGTGGATGGTCGCGACCACATGGATCGACCTCGGGGCCAATCCGATCGGACCGGCCTATCGGAATCCGGGCGGCGGCAGCGGAGTCGAGACGCTCACCGTGGTGGGCACGGTCGCGGCGGTTGCCCTGCTGGCGGTGGCGGCGAGTGTCGCTTGGGAGAACGACACCCCGCGAAGGTGACGATCAGCCGAGGAGCGCGTTGCGATACGAGTGGGTCCCGTCGAAGCGACCGAGGAGGTACTCACCGGTGATCATCGGCTCATGGGTGGTCGATCCGTCCTCGGCGCGGCAGGTCGGTAGACATTCGATACGGGTGTGGAAGCCGGGTTCGACGAAGAACGGGATCGAATAGCGATCGGTCTCGGGCGGGTTGACGACTCGATGAGGGTTCGACACGTAACGGTCGTTCGTCCAGATCGCCATGAGGTCACCCAGGTTGACGACGGCTGAGCCGTCGGGAACGACGACATCGATCCAGTGACCGTCGCGGGTCTGCACCTGGAGGCCGCCGATGCCGTCATCGGTGAGCACGGTGACGCTTCCGTAGTCGGTGTGGGTGCCGCAGCCGGGTTGGCCGGGGGCCGGAGCGACCCGCGAGGTCGGCGGATAGTGGAGCATGCGCAGGTGGTACATGAACCCGTGGCCGAGGTCCTCGAACCAGGTCGAGTCGAGTCCAAGCGCGACCGCGAGTCCGCGATGCGCTCTCAGGCTCGCCTCCTCGGCCTCGTCGAAATAGGCCTGCCAAGCCTCGCGGAAACCCGGCAGGTCGGGCAGGCGGTTCGGGCCGTGGAGCGGCGTGCCCGCGATGACCTCCGGATGATCAGGTCCGTGCTCCACCCCGGAGTCGATCGTCTCCTTCAGATCACCGGGTCTCGGTTGCGACAGGTCATCACTGCCGGCGAGCGCGCCTTCGAGCGCCTCCGCTCCAATGCCGACGTATCCACGATGGCAATCGCTCCCCGCGATCGAGATGCGCTCCTTCTCGTCGACCGGAAGCGCGAAGAACCGGCGCATCGAGTCGAGCAGCGCCGCCTTGGTGGACGGCCTGATGCCGTGTCCGATCGCCAGGAGGAAGCCGAGTTCTCGGCAGGTTTCGTCGATGATCCGGGCCTGCTCGAGGGCGTCTGCTGAGCCGTGATCGGCGCCGGTAGCGAACGGAGACAGGTCGACGGTTGGCAACGTTGACGTCTCGGCGCTCACCGACGCGACGCTAGTGCGGGGCAGCGAGGGCGGCTCCGCCAGCATCACCACCCGGGGTGCCGAGGCGGGTCTATGTTCACGGCTGTGAGTGGTGCCGGTCACCCCGCGCTGGAGGCCATCGAGTCGCGCATCTGGGAGGCGGCCCGTCAGTTGGGCCTCGCCGACGGACTGGTGGAGAACGTCATCGCGCCCCGACGCGTGTTGGAGGTGTCGGTGCCGTTCACTCGCGCCGACGGGACCCGGGGTCACACCACGGGCTGGCGGGTCCATCACAACACCACGCGTGGTCCCGCCAAGGGCGGGGTCCGATATCACCCCGAGGTGTGTCGCGATGAGGTCGTCGCGCTCGCCGCCGGCATGTCGCTGAAGTGCGCGCTCATGAACCTTCCGCTCGGCGGGGCCAAGGGAGGGGTGGCGATCGACCCGCGCGCGCACACCTCGAAAGAGCTCGAGCGCATCACCCGTCGCTACACCACCGAGATATTCCCCCTGATCGGCCCCGACAAGGACGTCCCGGCACCCGACGTCGGAACCAACGCCCAGGTGATGGCCTGGATGATGGACCAGTACTCGATGGCGATGGGCTACGCGGTGCCCGGCGTGGTGACCGGTAAGCCGATCGAGCTCTACGGATCGCTCGGACGTGAGTCGGCCACTGGCCGCGGTGTCGTCGAAGCGGCCAGCCTCGCGGCCGAGGAACTCGGGATCGACATGGAGGGGGCGCGCGTCGTGATCCAGGGCTACGGCAATGTGGGTTCCTGGGCCGCTCGACTCGCGGTCGCGCGCGGCGCCCGAGTGGTGGCGATCTCCGATGTCGACGGGGCGATCCACGATGCGGGCGGCCTTGATCTTGAGCGAATCGATCGAGCGCTCGCCGACGGAGCGCACTCGCTGGTCGAGACCGAGGTCGGTGACGTCATCGGCACTGGTGTGGAGGCCTCATCGGAGATGTTCGGTGTCGACTGCGAGATCGCGATGCCCTGCGCGCTGTCCGGGGCGATCGGTGTCAACGAAGCGGAGCGGCTGACCGCCCGCCTGATCGTCGAGGGGGCAAACGGACCGACAACGCCTGATGCCGATCTCGTCCTCGCCGACCGGGACATCTGGCTGATCCCCGATGTGTACGCCAACGCCGGTGGCGTGACGTGCTCCTATCTCGAGCAGTGCCAGAACTTCGCCCATCTGACCTGGTCGGAGGACGAGGTGAACGACCGGGTGGTCCGGTTGATGCGCGATGCCTACCTGCGGTTGCGCGACACCGCCGACTCGCTCGGCATCCGGCATCGACTCGCCGCCACGGTGCTCGGGTTGCGCACGATCGTCGACGCGCACCATCTGCGCGGCATGTCGCCGAGCTGACCTCACCTCACGTTGCCTCACCTCGTGGGGAGCGGTCCTCCGCGCACGAAGTGCACTCGGTCGTAGGCCGTGCGGAAAGCGGTCACCTCAGTGCTGACGTCCTCGCCGTCGACTAGGGCGCGAGCGATCCAGTCGGCGACCCGCTCGGCCTCCTCGGGTCCCATCCCCCAACGCACCATCTCCGGGGTGCCGAGGCGGAGTCCCGGCACATCCCCGTCGGGCGGAGCGCCACCGTGGACCCTCGTCGACGGAAGACCGATGCCGCAGGCGAGCAGATTGGAGTCGCGCAGACGAGCCGCGGCGCGCTGGCCACCCTCAGGGGTGGCGACCGCAATGTGATGGGAGTCGGTGAGGTCGTCACCGACTCCGACGACCGGAAGCCCCGCCTCGCGGAGGCGCCGGGCGAGCGAACGGGCGGTCTCGACCATCCGATCGGCGTAGGCGGTCCCGCAGTCGATCCAGTCGAGCATGGTGAGGGCGAGGGCGGCGGTCTTCGCGACATCGAAGTTCGCCGTGAGGCCCGGGTGAGCGATCGCCGTGATCCGCTCGGCGAGCGCCCCGTCGTCGGTGCAGATGATGCCCGCCGGTGGCCCACCGAGGCTCTTGTAGGTGCTCATCGTCATGAGGTGTGCGCCCTGGGCGAGCGGAGACTCCCAACGACGGCCAGCGAACATGCCACAGAGATGGGCGGCATCAAACAGCAGGTGGGCGCCGACTGAGTCGGCGACCTCGCGCACCCCGGCCACCGGATGGGGAGCGAGGTTGAGGCTGCCGCCGAGCGTTATCAGTCGCGGCCGCACACGGTCGGCGAGTTCGGCGAGGGCCTCGACGTCGACGGTCACTCGATCGGGGTCGACCGGGGCTTCGACGATCTCGAGGCCGTAAAGGCCAGCGGCTCCGGCCCGATGGTGGGTGACGTGCCCGCCG
>JAURCL010000042.1 GCA_030828465.1 Acidimicrobiales bacterium
GGTTCGCAGCGACGACAGGTCGTAGGAGCCGAAGTCGTCGACGGCCAGTTCGGCGATGAACATCGTCGGGACGCCGTAGAGCGAGGTGCATCGCTCCTCGCTGACGGCCGAGAGCACCGAGATCGGTTCAAAGGCGTCGTTCGGGATCACCATCGTGGAGCCATGGGTGGTGGAGCCGAGGTTGCCCATGACCATGCCGAAGCAGTGGTAGAAGGGCACCGGAATGCAGACCCGATCCATCTCGGTGTAGCCGAGGGTCTCGCCGACGAAGAACCCGTTGTTCAAGATGTTGCGGTGGGTGAGGGTGGCGCCCTTCGGCAGTCCGGTCGTGCCCGAGGTGTACTGAATGTTGATCGGATCGGTGTTGGCGAGCGAGGCCGACCTCACCGACACCGCCTCGGAGGTCACCGAGTCGGCTCGGCCGAGCAGCTCGGCCCACTCCGGCGAGTCGAAGAAGACCGCTCGCTCCACCGTCGGGCAGGCGTCGGCCACCTCGGCCCACATCGCTCGGTAGTCGCTGGTTTTGAACTCGGGCGCCGCGAGCAGCATCCGCGAGCCCGACTGGTTGAGCGCGAACTCGAGTTCGTTCGTGCGGTAGGCCGGGTTGACGCAGACCATGATCACGCCGATGCGCGCGGTGGCGTACTGGGCGAGGACCCATTCGTAGCGATTCGGCGACCACAGAGCGACCCGGTCGCCGACCTCGAGACCACCGGCGAGCAGGGCGCGGGAGAGTTCGTCGACGCGTTCGTCGAGTTCGTCGTAGGTCCAGCGGATTCCCTGGTGGCGCACCACGAGGGCCTCGCGGTCACCGTGGGCGGCCACGGTGGCTCGGAAGTTCTCGTCGATGGTCGTCTCGAGCAGCGGGGTGTCGAGGCGTCCGGTTGCGACGGCGAGCTGGGACTCCATGGATTCCTCCGAACTTCCCGGATCCGCTGGTCCGGCTAAGCGAACCCTAGTGAGCCAACCTCACGACGAGCCGAGCGACCGCAGGAACTCTCGAGTCGCTGAGGCCGACGTCGAACGCCACGCGAGCACGATGTCGTCACCCGGGTCGATCTCGATCAGGGAGTCGAGCCGCGTATCGAGGTGATCGAGCTGGCGTCGGGCCAGATCGCCGATATCGAGACCCACTCGCCGTCGGAGCTCGCATTTCACCAGGAAGGCGGTTCGTAGATCGCGGATGTGGTCGACCGGCGTTTCGAGGAAGGTGTCGAGGGTCCGCCGGCCCTCTGCGGTGACGCGCATCAGGTGCCGCCGCGAGGATCGATCCCGAGTGATGAGTCCATGCTCCTCGAGGCGATCGAGCGCTCGATAGGTGAGGGGACGCGAGAGCGACCAGGTCCGACCGACCTCGCCGTCGGGGGCGAGGGCTCGAACCAGATGCCAGCCGTGGACCCCCGACTCGTGCTCGGCGACCAGGGCGAGGCAGGCCGACTCAGCGAGGGTCAGCGACTCCACGGGAGCATCGTAGGAGAAATAGTCAAACACTGACTATCTTGTATCGATGCGATGGATCCGACAGCCGGTCGTTGGCTCCATCGTCATCACGATGCTCGCTTTCGTCACACCGGGGTGTGGCTCCGACACCCAACGGCTCAACGTGTTCGCCGCTGCCTCCCTTGGTCCGGTCATGGCCGATGTCGAGCAGGAGTTCGAGGCCGCCAATCCCGAGGTCGATGTGGTGGTCAACCTCGCCGGTTCGTCGACCCTCGCAGCCCAGATCGTCGCGGGAGCCGACGCAGCGGTCTTCGCCTCCGCGAACGTCGCGCAAATGGATGTGGTCCGCGATGGCCTCGGCCTCGGGGCCGCGACGGTCTTCGCTACCAACGCCCTCGTCATCGTCGTCGCGCCGGGCAATCCTCTCGGCATCGCCGGTGCTGACGATCTGGCCCGACCCGATGTGGTTGTCGCCCTCGCCGCCCCTGAGGTTCCGGCCGGCGACTATGCCCTCCAGATGCTCGGTCGAGCCGGTGTGGAGGTCGCCCCGTCGACGCTCGAGCTTGACGTGCGAGCCGTGGTCACTCGCGTCGCCCTCGGGGACGCCGACGCCGGGATCGCCTATCTCACCGATGTCGTCGGACGCGCTGATGTCGCCGCGGTGCCAGTGCCCGATGACCAGCAGGTGCTGGTCGAGTATCCGGTGCTCGCGATCGACCCATCGACCGGTGGCCCGTTCGTCGAAATGCTCACCTCGGAGATCGGACGCGCGATCCTCCGCGACGCAGGATTCGGCACACCATGACTCGTCGCCGGAATGTCCTTCCGCGAGTGCTTCTCGTGCCTGCCGGCATCGCCGTCGCGCTCTTCTCCCTGCCGATCGTCGCCCTCATCGCGCGAGCACCGTGGGCCGAGCTCGGATCGATCCTGACCACCGGTGACACCCGCCGAGCGGTCGGCCTCTCACTCATCACCAGCCTCGTCACCACCGGCATCGCGCTCGTTCTCGGCGTGCCGCTCGCGCTCATGCTGGCGCGAACACGTCTTCCCGGTCGACGGATCATCCTCGCCGTATGCACCCTGTCGATGGTGTTGCCCCCCGTGGTCGCTGGTGTCGCACTGCTCTCGGTGCTCGGGCGCCGGGCGCCGATCGGCCGACTGCTCGACGACTGGTTCGGTGTCTCGATCCCGTTCACCGGAGCCGCTGTTGTGATCGCGCAGTTGTTCGTCGCGATGCCCTTCCTCGTCATCACGCTCGAGAGCGCGCTCGGCGCGGCTGACCGCGGCCCCGAGGAGACGGCGCGCGCCCTCGGAGCTCGGCCCTGGAGGGTGCTCGCGACCGTCACTCTCCCGTCGGTGCGGTCGGCGCTGGTCGCCGGGACCGTCCTCACCTGGGCGCGAGCGATCGGCGAGTTCGGCGCGACGATCACCTTCGCGGGCAACCTCCCCGGCGTCACGAGGACCCTCCCGACCGAGACGTACCTCACCCTGCAGAACGATCCGGATCGGGCGCTCATGCTCGCCGTTATCCAAGTCGCTGTCTGTCTCGGAGTGCTGGTCGCGCTTCGTCGGCGGTGGACTCCGGCGATCACCGGAGGGCGACCGTGACCCTTGCCATCTCCGTCCGACGAGACCTCGGGACGCACCACCTCGAGGTCGACCTCGAGGTCGCCGACGGGGAGCGCCTCGTCGTGATCGGTCCAAACGGCGCCGGCAAGACGTCGCTGCTCCGAGGCGTCGCCGGCCTCGATCCGATCGGGTCGGGGCGAGTCGCCTTCGGCGATGAGGTTTGGGATGACACGACCACCGGCGCGCATCGGCCCGTCGAGGCGCGCCGACTCGGCATCGTCCCCCAACGCGACGCTCTGCTCGCCCATCTCACGGTGCTCGACAACGTCGCCTACGGGCCGCGCTCTCGTGGACTCAGTCGTCATGCCGCTCGGCGGCTCGCCCATGACGAACTCGAGCGGTTCGGTATCGCGCACCTGGCCGCCGCTCGGCCCCGATCGCTCTCTGGAGGAGAGGCGCAGCGCGTCGCGATAGCGCGCGCCCTCATCGGCGAGCCGTCGGTACTTCTCCTCGACGAGCCGACCTCCGCCCTCGACCTGTCGGCGAAGGCCGGCGTTCGAGCGCTGCTCGCCACCGCCACCACCGCGCTCGCGCGACCGGCGCTCATCGTCACCCACGACGCTGTCGACGCGTTGACCCTCGGCGATCGAATCGCCGTGCTCGAGGAGGGTCGGATCACCCAGATCGGCTCCGGGCGGGAGCTCGCTGCCGCCCCGCGCACTGCCTACGTCGCCGAACTGCTCGGCATCAACCTGATCCGGGGCTCCCTCCGTGGATCGGTGCTTACTTCGGGCATCTTCGAGTTGACGGTGGGCGCTCACGAGGTGCCGTCGGGGGAGGCGATCGCCACCGTGCGCCCGCGCTCGATCTCACTCCACCGCTCCAGGCCTGAGGGAAGCCCCCGAAATGTGTGGCGTTCGCGGATCAACTCGATCGACCGGACCGCGGATCGAGTGAGGGTCCGCCTGGTTGATCCGGTCGAGATCGTCGTTGAGTTGACCTCGGCGGGCCTCGATGCGATCGGCGTCGGGGAGGGTGACGAGGTGTGGGCCTCGGTCAAGGCCTCCGAGGTCGTGGTGACCGGCGGCTGAGCCGACCTAGCCGTTGGCCGAACGCCCGATCGACGACCCGCCGTCGACCCGCAGGGTCTGCCCGGTCAACCAACCGGCATCATCGGACAGCAGGAACGAGATCGCGGCCGCGATGTCGTCGACCGAGCCGATCCGGTTCATCGGCACCATCGCGAGATAGCGAGCTTCGCCCTCGGAGCCAACCGGGTTGTTCTCGCGGAAGAGCTCGGTCTCGACCGGGCCGGGGGCCACCGCGTTCACCGTGATCCCGTCGGGCGCTAACTCGAGGGCCCACATCCGGGTGAGATGCTCGAGGGCGGCCTTCGATGAGCCGTAGGCCGAGCGTCCCGCCACCCCGCCGAGCGCGACCACGCTCGAGATGTTCACGACGCGCCCCCAGCCCCGCTCGCGCATGCCCGGGATGGCCGCCTGCACCGTCTGGATCGAGGTCCGGACCGTGAGATCGTGCACATGGGCGAAATCTTCGAGGCCGATGTCGCCGAGCATCTGGGCGCGCACCACGCCGACGTTGTTCACTACGCCGTCGATCGGGCCCGCGGCCAGCACCGAGTCGAGCGCGGCGGCCGTCGCGTCGACATCGGAGAGGTCAACTGTGACGAACTCACCCGGAGCGTCATCGGGCCGACTTCGCGCGAGGCCGACCGGGATGTGGCCAGCGGCGGCGAGCCGGTGGGAGAGGGCGCGTCCGATGCCCTTCGAGGCCCCGGTGATGAGGATGCGTCGGCTGGTCATGCGCCGACCGTACTCAGGGGACGAGGTTGACCATGCGCCCGGGAACGACGATCACCTTGCGCAGTGATTCCGGGTCGGCGCCGTCGAGGGCGGCGAGCACTCGCTCATCGGAGAGGGCGATCTGGCGGATTGTTGCCTCGTCGGCATCGGCGGGCACCATGACGCGGGCGCGCACCTTGCCCTTGATCTGCACCGGCATCTCGATCTCGTCGTCGACCAGGAGCGCGGGATCGGCCGAGGGAAACTCCTCATAGGTGAGCGTCGAGTCGTGGCCAAGCCGCGACCACAGTTCCTCAGCGATGTGTGGCACCAGCGGCGCCGCCATCAGCACCATCGACTCGGCCACCTCCCGCGGGGTTGACCCCGTCGCCTGATGAACCTTGGTGACGTGGTTGTTCAACTCGATGAGCTTGGCGATCGCCGTGTTGAAGCGGAGGGCGTCCATCTCGGTGCGCACGATGTCGATGGTGCGATTTAGCAATCGGCGGGTCTCCTCGTCGGCGGGCCCATCGGAGACGGTCGCCGCGCCGGACTCCTCATCGACGATGGTGCGCCAGAGGCGCTGCAGGAAGCGGTACATACCGACGACATCGCGGGTCTCCCACGGTCGGCTCGCGTCGAGCGGGCCCATCGCCATCTCGTAGAGGCGCAACGTGTCGGCCCCGTAGGCCTCGTACATCTCGTCGGGGGAGACGGCGTTCTTCAGGCTCTTGCCCATCTTTCCCCACTCGCGCTCCACCGGCTGTCCCTCGTGGAGGAACTGGCCGTCGACCTCGGTGACCGCGGTGGCATCGACGTAGATCCCGCGCTCGTCTTTGAAGGCGTTGGCGAGGATGTAGCCCTGGTTGAACAGGCGGGCGTAGGGCTCAAGCGATGAGACGTGACCGAGGTCGTGGAGCACCTTGTGCCAGAACCTCGCGTAGAGCAGGTGGAGCACCGCGTGCTCGACCCCGCCGACGTACAGGTCGACGCCACCGGGATGATCCGGGCGCAGATCGGCCCGAGGGCCCATCCAGTAGCGCTCAACCTCGGGATCGACGAACGCGTTCGAGTTCGTGGGGTCGAGGTAGCGCAGCTCGTACCAGCACGACCCGGCCCACTGGGGCATCACGTTGGTGTCGCGGCGGTAGGTCTGCGGGCCGTCGCCGAGATCGAGTTCGACCTCTACCCAGTCGCTCAGGCGATCCAGCGGGCTCTCCGGGTCGGAGAACTCGTCGTCGGCGTCGAAGGTGCGCGGGGAGAACGAATCGGTTTCGGGCAACAGCACCGGCAGCATCTCATCGGGGAGGGTGTGCGGATTCCCGTCGGCGTCGTAGACCACCGGGAACGGCTCGCCCCAGTAGCGCTGGCGGCTGAACAGCCAGTCGCGCAACTTGTAGGTCACGGTCGCCTCGCCGTGGCCGTTGTCGCTGAGCCAGGAGTTCACGGTCGCGACCCCCTCGGCCACCGAGGAGGTGCCGTCGAGGTCGAGGGCGCCGTTCGACGAGTTGACGTACGGCGCGTCACCGACGAAGGCCTCCGGCCACTTCGACGTGTCGAGGCTGGGCGTGATGTCGCGCGCCTCGAACCAGGTTGCGGGAGGCTGCTGGATCGCGGGGATCGGGAGCCCGAAGCGACGGGCGAACTCGAAGTCGCGCTGATCGCCGCACGGCACCGCCATGATCGCTCCGGT
The DNA here is from genome assembly GCA_030828465.1 of Acidimicrobiales bacterium. Lineage (GTDB taxonomy): Bacteria > Actinomycetota > Acidimicrobiia > Acidimicrobiales > Ilumatobacteraceae > Casp-actino5. The sequence goes on from JAURCL010000042.1 coordinate 6,505, forward strand.
GCCGTAGCCCATGAGCACGTAGTCGGCGATCCACACCGGGATCTCGTCGCCCGTCACCGGGTTCGTGGCCGTGGAGCCGGTGAACACCCCGGTCTTCTCACGGCTCTCGTCCTGGCGGTCGACGTCTTTCTTTGCTGACGCGGCTCGGCGGTAGTCGGCGACGGCATCGGCCTGCTCGGGGGTGGTGAGCGTCTCAACCGCGGGATGCTCGGGGGCGAGCACCATGAAGGTGGCGCCGAAGAGGGTGTCGGGCCGCGTGGTGAACACGGTGAGTGGACCGGCGGGGGAGGCGAAGTCGACCCGGGCGCCATGGCTGCGACCGATCCAGTTCCGTTGCATCGTCTTGATGGCATCGGTCCAGTCGAGGAGGTCGAGGTCATCGATCAGGCGATCGGCGTAGGCGGTGATGCGCATCATCCACTGGCGCATGTTCCGCTTGAACACGGGATAGTTGCCGCGGTCGCTCCGGCCGTCGGCAGTGACCTCCTCATTGGCGACGACGGTTCCGAGACCGGGGCACCAGTTGACCGGTGCTTCGCTCACGTAGGCGAGACGATGGTCGTCGAGGATCCGACGGCGCTCAGCCGGATCGAGCGCGTCCCAGGGGCGGCCATCGGGGGTCGACCGTTCACCGGAGGCGAACTCGGAAACGAGCTCGTCGATCGGACGGGCCGTGCCGGTGCGCTCGTCGTACCAAGCGTTGAAGATCTGCGAGAAGATCCACTGGGTCCAGCGGTAGTAGTCGGGATCGGTCGTCGAGATCGAGCGGCGTGTGTCGTGACTCAGACCGAGTCGACGCAACTGGCGACGCATGTTCGCGATGTTCCCGTCGGTGGTGACCGCCGGGTGCTGACCGGTCTGCACCGCGTACTGCTCGGCCGGCAGACCGAAGGCATCGAAGCCCATCGAGTAAAGGACGTTGTGGCCGGTCATGCGCTTGAAGCGCGAGAACACATCGGTGCCGATGTAGCCGAGTGGATGCCCGACGTGTAGGCCGGCGCCTGACGGGTAGGGGAACATGTCGAGGACGAACAGCTTCTCGCCTCGTTCGGCGAGCAGATCGGCGTCGGCGAGCGGTCCGGCCGGGTTGGGGGCCTCGAAGGTTCCCTCTGCTTCCCACCGGTCCTGCCATGAGGTCTCGATGCCTTGGGCGAGGCTCGCCGAATAACGGTGCTCGGGTCCTCCCGATGCGGGTTCGGTGTCTGTCGCCTCTGCCATACCGACGGGCAAGCCTACGGGGCCCGCGCGGCTCACGGCCGATGGCGGAGGCGTCGGTGGATAACGTCTCGCCCATGTCCTCCCCCGGACCCTCGATACGAGCGCGTCTCGAGGCCGCCGCCGACCGCGACGGCGGTGTCCGCTTCGTCGGCCACTCGGTGGCTCCGGACGGACCGGTGCACGTGCCGTGGAGACAGATGCACGACGAGGCCCGCGCGGTCGGCGCTGCGCTGCAGGCGCGAGGGCTCATCCCCGGTGATCATGTCGCTGTCCTCGGTCCGACGAGCCGCGAGCTCATGACCGTGATCCGGGGTTGTTGGCTCGCTGGTATCGCGTCGATGGTGTTGCCGTTGCCGATGCGGATGGGATCGCTCGAGGAGTTCGTGGCGGGGACGCGGGCCCGAATCCGCCACGGCGACGCGAAGCTCGTGCTGATCGACGACCAACTCGCCCCGTTCTACGAGGCGACCGCCGGAGATCCCCCAATCGCCCCGATGACCTCGGTGCTTCCCGGGGCGGCCGGCGTGCCGTCACCCGAGGCTCTCGAATCGCCCGACGACGATCCCGAGCGACTGGTGATCTTGCAGTACACGAGCGGTTCGACGAGTGAACCGAAGGGGGTCATGATCCCGGACCGGGTGCTGGCAGCCAACATCGACGCCGCCTGCGAGGCCGCCTCGCTACGCGACAACGAGGTAATGGTGTCATGGCTCCCGCTCTACCACGACATGGGACTCGTCGGGTTTCTCGCGATCCCGATGACCACCGGTGTCGACCTGGTTCAGGCGGCGCCACAGGATTTCATGGCCCACCCGGGGAACTGGATGCAGTGGATCTCCGACTGGAGGGGAACCGCGACCGCCGGACCGAACTTCTCGTGGGTGCTCGCCACCCGAGCGCTCCGCCGCGCCGAGGGGCTCGACCTGTCGTCGCTGACTCTCGCGCTCAGCGGCGCCGAACCCGTCGATCCGAAGGCGGTGGATGCGTTCGTCGCGGCCGCCGAGCGGTTCGGTCTTCCCGAGGGAGCGTTCTTCCCGGCCTTCGGCATGGCCGAGGTGGCCATCGCGGGAACCTTCCCGCGCCGCGGACAGGGACTGCGATGCGACACCGTCGACCGTGAGGTGCTGGAGCGCTCGCGTGTGGCGAAGCCGATCGAGATCACCGACCCCGATGACCTCACGGTCCGGGCGCGACGATTGCCGTTGCTCGGCACGGCCGTGCCCGGGCTCGAGATGCGCGTGGTGGATCCCGACACCCGCGAGGACGTCGCGGAACGCCACGTCGGTGAGTTGCTCCTGCGGGGCACCTCGGTCACCCCCGGTTACTACAAGCGCGACGACGCGACGGCGGCCCTCTTCCACGATGGTTGGCTCTGCACCGGCGATCTCGCCTATGTGCTCGACGGCGAACTCGTGCTCTGCGGTCGCATCAAGGACGTCATCATCGTCGGAGGGCGCAACGTCTTCCCGGAGGACATCGAGCGCGCAGTCGGCGGACTCGAGGGAGTTCGTGCGGGCAACGTCATCGCCTTCGGCCAGGATGGCTACAAGGGTAAGGAGACGGTGGTCGTCGTGGCCGAGGCGCGCGACTCCGGTGACGTATCGCTCGCCGCGATCCGCGAGGCGATCCACCATCGCACTTTGGAGGTGTGCGGCCTACCGCCACGTGACGTCATGCTCGTCCAGCCGGGCACGCTCCCCAAGACCTCCTCGGGCAAGCTGCAGCGAGCCCGATGTCGCGAGCTGTACCTCGCGGAGGAACTCGCCCTCATCTGACCTGCTCTGGTCGGAGGCTCAGACTCCGACGACTTTCGAGAGGGTCTCCCCGAGCAGTTCGATCCGGCCGGGGATCCAGCAGTTCGCGAGGGAGTTCACGCAGAATCCGTCGAGTCCGAGGGCCATTTGCGCGGCCATCTCCTCGGCGACCTCATCGGGGTCGCCCCAGTGGAAGTTGGCTCGGGCGGCATCGAGTTTCGATTCGGGGACACCACGGCTGAGGAGCATCGCGTCGAGCTCGGCGCGGGCCTCGTCGTGAGTGGGTGCCACGCAGAGATAGGCGAGGCGGCTGACGACCAACTCGGAGCGATCACGCCCGTGGGTCTCGCAGTGGCCGGCAATCACGTCGAGCTTGTGGGAGATCTGGTCGACCGGGCAGATGATGTTCGCCGAGTCGGCGTACTGCGCCACCATGCGGAAGGTCTTGCGCTCACCGGAGCCGCCGATCATCACCGGCACTCGACGGATGGGCGGAGGCTCGTTGATGGCGTCGGTGACGGTGTACCACTTGCCGTCGAGTGAGGGACGCTCGCCGCGGAGCATGGGCAGGATGATGTTGAGGGCCTCCTCGAGCTTTTCGAAGCGGTCGGTGAAGGTGCCGAACTCGATGCCGAAGGAGTTGTGCTCGAGTTCGAACCATCCGGCGCCGATGCCGAGTTGGGCGCGTCCTCCGGAGACGACATCGAGAGTGGTGATGATCTTGGCGAGCACGGCCGGGTTCCGGTAGGTGTTGCCGGTCACCAACGAGGAGAGTCGAACCTTCGAGGTCTCGCGGGCGATCGCGCCGAGGGCCGTGTAGCACTCGAGCATGAACTCGTCCGGCTGTCCGAGTCCGGGCAACTGGAAGAAGTGATCCATGAGCATCACCGTGTCGAAGCCTGAGGTCTCAGCCTCAACCGACTGACGGATGACGTGGTCGAACACGCCCGACTGGTCGACCCCCGGATAGGAGAAGGATGGGATCTGGTAGCCGAGGTGGGTCATGGTTCCTCCGGGGATGTCGCTTGTCGTTTCACTTTCACAGGACTCCTGTAAGGATGGCCCCGTGAAGGTGGTCTACACCCTGCGCCACCGGGCGCACCATCCCGAGAGGGAGTTGGAGGACTCGAGGTTCCAGGAGCCCTTCGAGCATCCGGGGCGGGCCGAGATCATTCGAGCGGCACTCGCCGCTGATGAGCGCTTCGAGTTCGTCGCCCCCGACGACCACGGTCGCGCGGCCATCGACGCGGTCCATGATCCCGGGCTCGTCGACTTCCTCGAATCGGCCTGGGTGCGATTCCAAGAGGCGCACGGTCCGACCCACGATGTGATCCCTGACGTGTTCTCGATGGCCGGTCTGCGCGACGGGATGGGTCCGGCCCGCCGACCGGATTCGATCTCGATGGAACTGGGATGGTGGTGCTTCGAGACGACCACGCCGATCACTCAGGGCACCTACGACGCGGCTCGGTCCTCCGTCGATGTCGCACTCACCGCCGCCGATCTCGTGACGGCGGGGGAGCGAGTCGCTTACGGGCTCTGCCGGCCGCCCGGTCACCACGCTTCGCGATCGCTCTACGGGGGCTACTGCTTCTTCAACAACGCGGCGGCGGTCGCTGACCATCTCGCTCGCACCACCGGATCGAAGGTGGCGGTCCTCGACGTCGACTACCACCACGGCAACGGCACCCAACAGATCTTCTACGACCGCGAGGATGTGGTCTTCGTGTCCCTTCACGGCGACCCCCGACGCGCCTATCCCTACCTCACCGGTCACGCCGACGAGACCGGAACCGGGCCGGGATCGGGTGCCACGCACAACCTGCCGCTTCCGGCCGGCTGCGATGACGACGCCTATGTGACGGCGCTGGCTGGAGCATGTGAGCGCATCGCTTCTTCGGGGGCGGAGTCGGTGGTGGTGTCCCTCGGTCTCGACACCTATTTCGAGGATCCGATCAGCGATCTCGGCCTCACCGGTGACGGACTCGAGCGTTGCGGCTCGATGGTCGCCGCCATGGGGCTGCCGGCGGTGGTGCTTCAGGAGGGCGGCTACGCGACCGAGGCCCTCGGTGAGAACGCGCGCCGGTGGCTCTCGGGCGCGATGGTGTCCAACACCCCGGTTGGCTGAGTCCGACTTAGACGCCCGTGCGACGGGTCCGCGATGGGATGATGAGCCGGATGACGGTCGCGACGACCGTCATCATCGCCAGCACCACGGCGGTGGCCTGATACGCCCGATTCGAGGTGTCGGTGCCGGTCCATCCAGCGTGGATGAGCACGGCGAAGACGAGCGGGAAACTCAGGCGGTGCACCAGCGACCAGGCGCGTCGTGACATCCGGTGTCGAAGGAGCGAGGTCGCCTGGATCGTCAGGAGCACATAGGCCGAGACCACGCCGATCGCCGTTCCGATCTCCGCGGTCCGCGTCGCGCCACGCCAGGTTGCGACCCCGGGTACGAGCAAGTCGACGGGGGAGAAGGCCACCCACTGGTCGAGCATCAGCGCGGAGGCGTGAATCACCGTCATCACGATCGCGGTGCCCGACAGCCAAGTGTGCAGGGACAGCAACCAAGCTGGGCGGTCGACCTCGCGGAGCGCGCGCGTGGAGAGCAGCACACCCCACACGAGCGAGAGCACGAGGAGCACCAGCGCCACGATCGCGGTGGATCGAGAGAGGTTCCACCACAGATGATCACCCACGAGCGAAGGTCCTCCAGTGATCCGATGCGTGCTCGGATCCGTTTGCCTCAGTGACCATCATCGCGATACCGAGGCGATCGGCGAGGGTGAGCGCCTCAGCACGTCCGCGCACAAAGGCCGGTTTGGTGAGCGCTTCGGCCCAGGTGGCAGTGGCCGCGATGACGGTGCAGGCGATGACTCCGTTGTCGGTTGCGCGACCCGTCGAAGGGTCGATCAGGTGGTGAACGCGTTGGCCGTCGTGGATCCAAGTGCGAAGAGCATCGGTGGATGTCGCCACCGCACCTGAGGTCAGTTCCACCTGCGTCGTCACCGAGGACCGGTCGGGGGAGAGCACATCGATCGTCCAGTGCTCGGCGTTGTCGGGTTGGCCCTCGACTCGGAGATCGCCGCCGATCTCGACCATCGCGCCCGGGGCACCCTCGCGCAGCGCGAACTCGACAGCAAGGTCGGCGGCGCGACCCTTGCCGATACCCCCTGCGTCGAGGATGGTCCCGGGAGGTAGAGCGACCCGTCGG
>JAURCL010000043.1 GCA_030828465.1 Acidimicrobiales bacterium
GTCGCCGTAGTCGAGCAGCACCCACTCCTGCTCGCGCACGCCCTCAGATCGCACCGGCGACCGCCCGAGCCGTTCACGGCATCGCGCCTCCACCTCCTCAACGACGCGGCGCACCAATCGACGGTTCGACGCGCCCGCGATCACGAAGTAGTCCGCCACATCGAGCACCGAGCCAACAGCGAGGGCGACCACATCGGTCGCTCCCTCGTGATCGGCGACTCGGGCCGCCTCGACGGCGAGATCGCGCGCTTCGTCACTCATCGACTGCCCCACTTTCCTCGTCAGCCACCTCGAACACCGACCCCACGAGGCGGGCCGCCACGTCGGCATCGAGATCCTCCAAGAAGGAGAGACCGAGCATCACCTGCACGTCGACACCATCGATTCGCTCCTCGGCGAGGGACACCTCGACGGGTCCGAACAGGAGCGCGAACGACTGCGCGGCCACCTCGATCTGATCGTCATCCGCCACGAGCACCCGGGTGACCTGAGGTGCGAGACCCGATGCGGTCGCCGAGACCGAGAGCACATTGCCGCTTGCCGCCCGGATGCGATCCACCGCGAGCAGGGCGATGTCAGCACCCGAGACCGGGACACCGTCGACCACTACGCCGACGAGGTCATCGGTCGCGAAAACCGACTCGAGCCGAAACGTTGCTCCCGACAGCGGAGCACCGACGCGCGCCGGTGCGATCTGGGCGAACACCATGACCACCTCAGACGGATCGTGGAACACGACCTCCACTTCACGCGGGTTGCGTTCCACGTCGACCGCGGCATGAGCGATCGCTCGATGGGTTACCCGATCGGAGAACAACCGCTCAACGAATCCCCCGAGATCGGCCGGCGTGGTCGACGCTGACAACTCACCGGGTGTGAACCGGCCATCAAGCGTCTCGAGTCCTCCGCCCACCCCCTCAGTGATCGAATCCCACACCTTGGTGCGCACCTCGATGAGATCGGTGTCGGTGACCGCGCCCGGATTCCGGGCCGCCAGCAAGCGAACCACGCGCTCCACCGAGAAGCCCTGCGCTCCCGACGGCCACGCCGCATCGGTCGAGGGATCGAACACCGGGTCATCCAAATCGATGAACAACTCGCCCAACTCGCCGAGCGGTGCCATCACCTCGACGAGTCGATCAGCGGACACCACCTCGAAGAGGTCGAACCCGACCCCGGTCAACGCCTCCACATCGAGGCGCAGAAGGTCCTCGCCCCCCTCGATCCAGGCGTCATCGAGCGGGTAGACGTCGAGAGCTTGATTGCCGGCGCTGTCAGCAACCGACGCGAACGACACGATCGACCCGCCAGTGCCATCGGGGGCGAGCACCAGCACCGCGGCCGTCGTCAGATGACCCTCGTCGCCGACAACACCGAGAAACGCGGTCGCCGTGTGCGGGAGACGGAGCGTCGCCGAGTCATCGAACACCACCACCTCGCGACCGAGTGTCGAATCGGCGAGCGTCCGCGCACCGACCAAGGTCAACACACCAGCGATGATCAACAAGCCGACGATCAGTCCGGCAGCCAGCCAGGTATCACGGCGACGTCGAGACGGGAGCGCCGTCAACGCGCCGCCTCCCGATACAGGCTGCGGTCGGCGATCACCGCGAGCGTCCCAGCGGGGATCAGGTAGTCGAGCGGTCGACCCTCAGCGATCCGCGAGCGGAGGTCGGTGCTCGACACCTCAAGATGCGGCACCTCGATCCGCGTCCACTCCGCGCCACCAGGCAAGGCGGCCGGATCGGCGTACGAGCCGGGACGATCGACGACGACAACCGTCGATCGCTCGACGACCTCCTCATAGCGTTCCCAGGTGGACAGCCCGGCGGCCGCGTCAGCGCCGACGATCGTGAAGAACTCTGCGCCGTCATACTCCGACGCCAAATCAGCGAGCGTGTCCGCCGTATACGACGGTCCACCGGCGCGGATCTCATGATCTCCCGCCACAAGGCCCGGCACGTCGGCGACGGCGGCGCGGACCATGGCGAGGCGGTCCTCGGCCGGGCTGATCCTTCGCGAGCCCGCCTTCTGCCACGGGATGTTCGCCACCATCAAGATGACCAAATCAAGCCGGAGTCGATCACGAACATCGATCGCCGAGACCAGATGACCGATGTGCGGGGGGTCGAAGGTGCCACCGAAGACCCCTATACGGCGGTGCTGGGGGCCCGTTTCCGACACAACCAACCACTCTAGAGGCGGTCCGCCTCGCCGCAGCGGCTCCACCTCGGCCGCACTTGACAGATGTGTTACAGTCGAAAGCCGGCCCAATAAGAGGTACATCACCAATCAACGGGCCGAGCGTTAGAACCACAACCCCCCAATCCGCTGAAGGTGGCTCCGCGGGAGTCCGACCCGGAGGCGGGAACAAGCCTCCGGCCCCCAGCGTTAGGGGGAATCGGAAGAAATTTTCAAGAAAATCCCCCGAGTAGCCGATGAAAACAGCTGGCCGGCCACGGCCGCTCAGAATCGGCGCCTCGCCCACAGACAGAACCGGATACCACCATGAATGACTCCATTGGCCTCTACCTGAACGACATCGGCAAGGTGCCGCTCCTCACCGCTGAGGACGAGCGCGAGCTCTCCCGTCAGATCGAGGAGGGTCGCGAAGCCCAGGCAGAGCTTGACAACGGCAAGCGCTCCGTCGCGTTGAAGCGCAAGGTCAAGCAGGCCGAGCAGGCCAAGGACCGCTTCATCCGCTCCAACCTGCGCCTCGTCGTGTCGATTGCCCGCCGCTACCCGCTCCCCCAGGGCATGGACCTCCTCGACCTCATCCAGGAAGGCAACCTCGGCCTCGAGCACGCCGTCGACAAGTTCGACTGGCGCCGCGGCTTCAAGTTCTCGACCTACGCGACCTTCTGGATCCGCCAGGCCATCGGCCGCGCGCTCGACCAGAAGGCCAGCCTCATCCGCATCCCCGGCGACCGCTCGGCCAGCCTCCGCGCTGCCCTGCGTCAGGCCTCAGGTGACGGCGAGACCCTCGACCAGGCGAATGCCGAACTGCACCGGCTCACCACCCCGGTCAGCCTCGACAAGACCGTTGGCGACGACGGTGACGCCACCTTGGGCGACCTCATGGCCAACGGCGACCCGACCCCCGAGGACGCGGTCATGGTCGGCGTCGAGAGCGACCTGCTCAACGACCTCCTCCACACCCTCGAGCCCCGCGCCCGCTACGCGGTCGAGGCCCGTTTCGGCCTGCTCGACGGCGAGCGCAAGAGCTTCCGCGAGGTCGGCGAGAGCCTCGGCGTGACCGCTGAGGCGGCCCGCCGTCTCGTCAGCCGAGCCGTCGCCGGTCTCCGCGAGGACGCCGAAGACATCCTGAGCGTCTGATCAACGGGTCGGCGACGACCCCGCATCACCTCCGCGACGGGCGGCCGGGCAACCGGCCGCCCGTTCCACGTCCAGAGTGCCCGCAGAAAGCCCACCGATAGCATCGCCTCCATGCCGAATCAGTGGTCGCCGACGTCATGGCGCGCACACCCGATCAAGCAGCAACCCTCGTGGCCCGACGAGGGCGACTACGACGCCGCCCTCAAGCAGATCGCAGCCATGCCGCCGCTGGTGTTCGCCGGCGAAGCCCGCTCACTTCAGTCGGCCCTCGGCCGCGTCGCCGCCGGCAACGCCTTCCTCCTGCAGGCCGGTGACTGCGCCGAGAGCTTCGACGACTTCTCCGCCGACAACATTCGGGAGAAACTCCGCGTCATCTTGCAGATGGCCATCGTTCTGACGTACTCGATGGGAGTGCCCGTGGTGAAGGTCGGCCGCATGGCCGGACAGTTCGCCAAGCCCCGCTCCGCCGACACCGAGCGAGTCGGCGACATCGACATCCCGTCGTTCCGCGGTCACATCGTCAACGACGCGGCCCCAACCGAAGCCGCTCGCGTGCCCGACCCCGAGCGTCTCGTGCGCGCCTACCACCAGTCGTCTTCCACCCTCAACCTGGTGCGCGCGTTCACCAAGGGCGGATTCGCGGCCCTCGACCGAGTGCACGCTTGGAATCAGGAGTTCGTCGCTACCAGCCCGCAAGGTCAGCGCTACGACCGCCTCGGCGTTGAGATCGACCGCGCGCTCCGCTTCATGGGTGCCATTGGCATGGACACCGAGACCAACTCGAACCTGCGAGAGGTCGACGTGTGGACCAGCCACGAGGCTCTGCTGCTCGGCTACGAGGAGGCGCTCACCCGCCGCGACTCGACCACCGGCAACTGGTACGACTGCTCGGCCCACATGCTCTGGATCGGTGAACGAACCCGTGACATCGACGGCGCTCACGTCGAGTTCCTGAGCGGTGTCGGCAACCCGATCGGCTGCAAGGTCGGACCCTCGATGACCGGCGAGGAGATCATCGCCCTCTGCGAGCGCCTCAACCCGGCCATGATCCCCGGACGCCTCACCCTCATCTCCCGCATGGGAGCCGACCAGGTCGAGGACCGCCTGCGTCCGCTGCTCCGCGCGGTGCGCGAATCAGGTCACCCGGTCGTGTGGGCCTGCGACCCGATGCACGGCAACACCTACACCGCCGAGAACGGCCGCAAAACACGACACTTCGAGTCGGTCGTCAACGAGATCGAGGGCTTCGTTCGCGCCCACCGAGCCGAGGGCACCTGGCCCGGCGGCATCCACGTCGAACTGACCGGCGAGGACGTCACCGAGTGCCTCGGCGGTGGAGACGACGTGACCGACCTCGACCACCGCTACGAAACCGTGTGCGACCCGCGACTCAACGGCCGCCAAGGTCTCGAACTCGCCTTCCGCACCGCGGAGCTCGTGCGCGGCGACTCCAACGGTTCCTGAGGGCATCGGTGCGTCCGGCCGAGCTCATCGCAGAGTGGCCGGCCGAGCGGATCGCCATGGTCGCGACGAGCCCCAACCAACCCCAACCGGACATCGTCGGAGACATCCACACGCCTTTCCGTCTGGCGTCGATCACCAAGGTCATGACCGCGCTCGCGGTCATGGTCGCCGTCGAGGAGGGCTCTGTCGAACTCGACGGCCCGGTTCCCGAGACGCCTCGAGGCGTGACTCTCCGCATGCTGCTCGCCCATGCTGGCGGCTACCCGTTCGAATCCTCCGAGGGTGACCCGATCGAGCCCCTCACCCGCCGCGTCTACTCGAACACCGGCATCGAGCGGGTCGGCGATGCCCTTGCCGCCGCGACGTCGATGAGCGCCCCCGACTACATCACCGAGGCGGTGATCATCCCCCTCGGGATGACCTCGACCACCCTCACCGGGTCGGTCGCCCACAGCGCCTCAGCAAGCGCGGCCGACGTGTCGAAGCTCGTGAACGAGCTGCTCGCACCGACGCTCGTCTCGTCGGCCACCGGGGCCGAGATGACCCGAATCCACTACCCCGACCTCGCCGGTATCGTGCCCGGCGTGGGGCGTTTCGACCCGTGCCCATGGGGATTGGGCGTCGAGATCAAAGGGGCGAAGTCGCCCCATTGGATGGGACGCGACACGTCCGCTCGCACCTTCGGGCACTTCGGCGGCGCCGGGACGATGGCCTGGGCCGACCCCGACTCCGGACGCACCCTCGTCGCCCTCACCGATCTGCCGTTCGACCGCTGGGGCGGCACCGCGGTACGGCATTGGGGGACGCTGTCCGACCTCGTCAGCGGAGCGCGACCAGCGTGAACCCGCCATTCGTCCGCGGAGACCGCGTCCGGTGGGACACCACCGGCGACGACGGCCTGCCGCTGACCCACTACGGCTTCATCGGCGGCCGAGTCGACTCCGGTGGGCGCGTGGTCGTCATGCTCGACGGACATCTGAAAGGCGACACGGTCGTCGCTGCCACCGAGTTGCTCGTGGTCAGCGTGCTCACCGTCACCATGCACTTCGACGATGAGACCCTGCTCGACGACCCGAGCCTGCGCCAGGGCCTCGTCGGCCTGTGGGTCGCCGAGGCGGAACGCGCCGGTCTTGTGGTGGAGAACCTGGCACCGCTCGGCACCGGAGTGCTCGACACCGTCGAGGGCGGCTACGCCCTCGCCGAGTTCTGGGCCGGAGGTCAGCCGTACGTGCTGCGGGCGACGCCCGGTGCGGTCGGACTGTGCGTGCGGGCGGATCTTCCGCGCCGCTGGGAGTTCGGCTGAGGCCTCAGGAGAGGCGCTCAATCACCATCGCCATTCCCTGACCGCCTCCGACGCACATCGTCTCGAGCCCGAACTGCTTGTCGTCGGCCTGAAGACCGTGGATCAGCGTCGTCATGATGCGGGCGCCGGTCATGCCGAAGGGGTGGCCGAGGGCGATCGAACCACCGTTGGCGTTCAGCTTCTCCCATGGGATTCCGAGATGCTTCGCCGAGGGGATCACCTGAGCGGCGAACGCCTCGTTGATCTCGACGAGATCGATGTCGTCGATCGACATGCCCGCTCGCGCGAGTGCCTGGCGGCTCGCCTCGATCGGACCGAGACCCATGATCTCGGGATTCAGCCCCGACACGCCCGACGACACGATGCGCGCCAACGGGGTAAGGCCGAGCTCGGAGGCCAGGCGATCGCTCATCACCATCACCGCGGCGGCGCCGTCGTTGAGCGGGCAGGCGTTGCCGGCGGTGATCTCTCCGTCGGGGCGGAACACGGGCTTGAGCCCGGCGAGGCCCTCGGCGGTGGTCCCCGCGCGGGGCCCGTCGTCGGCGGAGACGACGGTTCCGTCGGGCAGGGTGACCGGAGTGATCTCGTCGGCCCAGAACCCGTTCTCGACGTTGGCGACCGCGCGCTGCTGGCTCAGCGCGGCGAACTCGTCCATCTCGGTGCGCGACACGTTCTCGATCTCGCGGACGTTCTCGGCGGTCTGACCCATCGCGATGTACATGTCGGGCATACCCTCGGGCGGGGTCCACGGATCCTGACCACCCGCGGCGCGCTCAGCCGTACGAGCGCCCGGACCCTTGAAGATGGCGTTCGGCGCCGTGTCGGACGCGCCCGATCCGTAGCGGGAGACCGCTTCGACACCGGCGGCGATGAAGCAGTCGCCCTCGCCCGATCGGATCGCATGCGCGGCCATGCGAATCGTCTGGAGGCTCGATGAGCAATACCGGTTGACGGTGACACCCGGGACCTGCTCGAGACCAGCGAGCACCGCGACGACGCGACCGACGTTGAAGCCGGCCTCACCCGCGGGCTGACCGCATCCCATGATCAAGTCCTCGACATGGTCGGCGCTCACCTCAGGCACCTTGTCCATGAGGGCCCGAACCACCTGAGCCGACATGTCGTCGGGACGGAGGTCGACGAGGGATCCCTTTCCGGCTCGGCCGATAGGGCTGCGGGCGGTGGCGACGATCACGGCTTCAGTCATGGGCGCACCTTAGTTACCGAGGGGTACACCGTCTCAGCCGGAACGCGTTCGCGCGAGCACCCGACGCCGCGCTCAGCGGGTGTCGATCACGAGGAACGCCTCAGCGGAGGAACCCTCGGGCAGCCCGGCTCCAGCGGCCGTCATCCTCATCCACTCTCGAACCCGACCGTCCATGGCCGCCGGATCCGGGTGCTGGCTGCGATGGCAGTGCAAGGCGGCCATCTTGCGATCCACCTGAGCGGTGACGTCGACGTGGTCCGACGGCTCGCCGTGGCCCATGATCCACAGCTCGTCGACCGACCAAGGTTCGAGCCCCGAGGTCAACAGTTCAGGGAACGCGTACGGGTTCCGCGCGTCGGGATAGACCGCAGCCACCGTCGACTGACCGGTCGCGACATGATCGGGATGACTCGAGTAGATGCTCTGCAGGTTGAGCTCCGGCGACTGAGTGACGACGACACGGGGTCGAACCTGACGGATCACCCGCGAGATCGCGTGACGCAACTCAAGACCGTGCACCACCTCGCCGTCCATCTGGCCGAGGAACACCAGATCGTCGACGCCGACATGCGCCGCGGCCTCGGTCTGCTCCTCGCGGCGGATGGCTGCCATGCGCGGCCTCGGGATCGAGTCATCGAAACCGCCTGCCTGGCCGTCGGTCACCAAGCAGTAGGTGACGTGAACTCCCTCATCGGTGAGCGTCGCGATCGTGCCGGCGGCACCGAAGTCGACATCGTCCGGATGGGCGGTGACCACGAGCAAGCGCTCGATCTCGTCGGGGCTCAGCACGCCCGAGACCCTAGGTGACCCCTACCATCGGCGCATGTCTGAGATCGCCTTCGACCCACCGGCGGGACTTCCCGACATTTCGACGATGGACTTCTGGACGGCGCCGCGCGACGAGCGCGAATCCGCCTTCGCCGAGCTGCGCGCCACCCCTGGGCTCCCGAAATACCCAGAGCGCTTCTTAGAGGGCTCACCGTTCCCACCCGGACCCGGCTACCACGCGGTCACCCGCTACGACGACGTCTGGCAGGCGAGCCGCAACCCCGAACTCTTCTGCTCGGGCCAAGGTTCGAACATTGTCGATCTCCCCCAAGAACTCAACGAGTTCTACGGATCGATGATCAACATGGACGACCCGAAGCACTTCCGGTTGCGCTCCATCGTCTCGAAGGGCTTCACCCCTCGCCACGTCACCGATCTCGAGGCATCCGTGCGAGCCAAGGCTGCAGAGATTCTCGACCGAATGCTTTCTCGAAACCCGTCGGGCACCGCTGACTTCGTTCATGAGTTCGCCGGCCCACTCCCCCTCGAGATCATCTGCTCGATGATGGGCATCCCGCCCGAGGACTACGAGCGGATCTTCGACTGGACCAACACCATCCTCGGCGCGAGCGACCCCGAGTTCGGCGGCACCTACGAGCGCCTCATGGAGGTCTCCCTCGAGATCTTCGCCTACGCCCAAGCCCTCGGTGAGGATCGCCGGGCGCATCCGACCGACGACATCACGTCAGCGCTCATGGCCGCCGAGGTCGATGGCGACCAACTCACCCCACAGGAGTTCGGATCGTTCTTCATCCTCCTCGCGGTCGCCGGCAACGAGACCACCCGCAACGCGATTAGTCACGGCCTGCGCGCCCTCACCGACCATCCTGATCAGCGCGAACTGTGGTTCGGGGACTTCGACGCCCACACCCGCACCGCGGTCGACGAGATCGTTCGCTGGGCGACACCGGTCATCCACTTCCGCCGCACCGTCACCGCCGACACCGAACTCGGCGGCCAGTCCCTCGCCGCCGGCGACAAGGTCGTTCTGTTCTACGCCTCAGCCAACCGGGACCCGGCCGCGTTCGAACAGGCCGACCGGTTCGACATCACCCGACCGCTCCAACCCGTCCAAGTGGGGTTCGGCGCGGGCGGGCCACACTTCTGCCTCGGCGCGAACCTCGCCCGCCGCGAGATCGCCATCGCTTTCGACGAGATCCGCAAGCGACTGCCGACCCTGCGCACCGTCGGCGAACCCGACTACCTGAAGAGCAACTTCATCAACGGCATCAAGCGAATCCCCTGCGCCTGGGACTGACCGCGGCGTGACCGTCTCGGACCGCATCCGGTGGATCGCCACCGCCACCCACGTCGGGTGGCTGACGCTGACCGCCTACCTCGCGCTGATCATCATCGAGTTGCGTCGAGCAGCGGCCATTACCGAGAGTCGCTTCGAGGACGGTGTCTGGGGGCAACGCATCGAGATCGTCTCCTTCGTCGCCCTTCCCCAGAACGCGGTGATCCTCGTGCCGCCCGCCATCGCCGCCGCGGTCGCCGGAGTTCTGATCGCCGCGCTGCACCCCGACGACCGACCCGACCTCACCTGGTCGCGCCGACTCGCAAGGTTTACCGGCGGGCTCGCAATCGTGGTGATCGCGCTCGCCGTGATCGGCATCATTGGCATCCCATTCCGCTACGCCGATCCGCTCGCTGACCTCGCCGCGATCGTCGGGCGCCTGGCCGGAGTCGCCATCGCCCTCGCCGTCATCCGCCTCTGCCGCGAATCGGCCGAGTCGGGCTGAGCGAAATCAGAAGCCGAGGTCGCCGGAGAGGAAGTGGCGACGACAGAGCAGTTCGTAGCGAACGAGATCGCCGAACATCTTCTGCTCACCCGGGCCAGCCGTATCACCCACCACGACGGTCTCGCCCTCGTAGACGACGAAATCATTGACGACACGGGCGTTGTGAGTGGCTCGCGAACCGCACCAGCATCGGGCCTCGACCTGGAGCGGCACGCGCTCGTCGGCGATCTCCAGCATGCGGCGCGTGCCATCGAAGAGCAGGCCGCGGAAGTCGGTGATCAAGCCGAAGGCGTAGACCTCGACCTCCATGTCGTCGACCACTCGGGCGAGCTGGTCGCACTGGGCCGGCGTATAGAACTGCACCTCGTCGCAGACCAGGTAGTGGAGCGGCCAGTGCTCGACGGCCAAGGCGTGGAGATCGAGTTCGGGGTCGACGTGGATGGCCGGCGCCCGCACCCCGAGACGGCTCGTGACCTGATGGCCCTCGCGATCGAGGCAGGTGAGCAGCAGACCGTACAGATCGCGGGACGCGAGGTTGTGATGGATCTGCAGGGCGAGCGTGCTCTTGCCCGAACCCATCGTGCCGAAACTGAAGCGAAGGTTCGCCATCGAACCGTGACCCTACTGGCCGGGTGTGGCATGCTGGCCAAGGAGCCGACTCGGGACTCCTCCCGGGGGCAGCGACCGCACAAAACCAAGCGAATCATCGGGCGGGGGCCCGTCGGGGGGAAGAGATGAGCGACACGATCGATCGCGCCGAGATTGGGGTACTCGACCGACTGGTCGTGAGATTCGCGGGAGACTCCGGCGACGGGATGCAGCTCACCGGTGACCGCTTCACCTCGGTCAGCGCGTCCTTCGGAAACGACCTCTCCACCTTCCCGGACTTCCCCGCCGAGATCCGCGCTCCTGCTGGCACCGTCAACGGGGTCTCCAGCTTCCAGGTGCAGATCGCCAACCACGACATCACCACCCCCGGCGACGAGCCGAACGTGCTCGTCGCGATGAACGCCGCCGCGCTGAAAGCCGACCTTCACCGGCTCGAGCCGGGCGGCACCCTCATCGTCAACACCGACTCCTTCGGTGAACGCGACCTCGACAAGGCCGAGTACACCTCGAACCCACTGGAAGACGGCACCGTCAGCGGCTACCGCGTCATCCCCGTCGCCATGACCACCATCACCAAGGAGGCCTGCGAGCCCCTCGGAGTGAAAGCCCGCGACGCCGAACGATCCAAGAACTTCTTCGCTCTCGGCCTCGTGTCATTCATGTACACCCGGCCGACCGAACCGACCCTCGAGTGGATCCAGGAGCGGTTCGGCAAGAACGAACTGGTCGCCGCCGCAAATACGGCTGCCTTCAAAGCCGGCTTCC
Source organism: Acidimicrobiales bacterium (assembly GCA_030828465.1). GTDB lineage: Bacteria > Actinomycetota > Acidimicrobiia > Acidimicrobiales > Ilumatobacteraceae > Casp-actino5. The sequence continues at coordinate 11,255 of JAURCL010000043.1, forward strand.
ACTACGGCGAGACCACCGAAGCGGTCGGCCACCGCTTCGAGGTGCGCCCCGCCACCCTGCCCACCGGCGAGTACACCTCGATCACCGGCAACACCGCTCTCTCGTGGGGATTGGTGGCAGCGGGCCAGCTCGCCAAGTTGCCCGTCACCCTGGGCTCATATCCGATCACGCCCGCGAGCGACATCCTCCACGAGCTCTCCAAGCACAAGAACTTCGGCGTGCGCACCGTCCAGGCTGAGGACGAGATCGCCGCCGTCGGCGTCGCCCTCGGAGCCGCCTTCGCCGGACACCTGGGTGTCACCACGACCTCGGGACCCGGAGTCGCACTCAAGAGCGAAACCATCTCGCTCGCCGTCTCGATCGAGATCCCGCTCCTCATCATCGATATCCAGCGCGGCGGACCCTCCACCGGGCTCCCGACCAAGACCGAGGCCTCCGACCTCAACCTCGCCGTCTTCGGTCGCCACGGTGAGGCACCGCTACCGGTCGTCGCGAGCTACAGCCCGGCTGACTGCTTCCACGCCGCCATCGAGGCGGTGCGAATCGCCCTCAAATACCGCACCCCGGTCATCCTGCTCTCCGACGGGTACATCGCCAACGGTTCCGAGCCGTGGCGCGTGCCGGACGCCTCGACGCTGCCCGACATCTCGGTGTCCTTCCAGACCGAGTTCAACGGCACCGACGCCGAGGGCAACCCCGTCTATCTCCCCTATCGACGCGACGAGAACACCCTCGCGCGACCCTGGGCGATCCCGGGCACCCCGGGCCTCATGCACCGCGTCGGCGGACTCGAGAAGCAAAACGAGACCGGCAACGTCAACTACACCCCCGAGAACCACGCCCTCATGGGGGACCTGCGCGCCGAGCGCATCGCGCGTATCGCCGACGACTACCCAGCCACCGAGATTCACGGTGACGTCGACGCCGACGTGTGCATCGTCGGCTGGGGATCGACCTGGGCGGCCATCGACTCCGCCGTGCAGCGCGAGCGACGCAACGGTGGGCGCGTCGCCTGGGTGCATCTGCGGCATCTCAACCCACTCCCCAACGACCTCGGTGAGATCCTTCATCGCTACGAGCGCGTCATCGTTCCCGAGCTCAACCGCGGTCAGCTCTGCCGAATACTCCGCGCCGAGTATCTGATCGATGCCCGACCGGTCACCAAGGTGGCCGGACTGCCCTTCACCGCCCGCGAGATCGTGGACGCCCTCCACGCCGACGACAACTGAGGAACCGAAGAT
>JAURCL010000044.1 GCA_030828465.1 Acidimicrobiales bacterium
CGTGAGCACTCGACACATCGACGAACCGCTCCGAGTTGCAATTTGGCCAGTCATCGCAACCGAGACCACTGTTCGTCAGGCGAACCGCGGCCCCCGAGACGATGATGACCGACAGCGAGATGAGCGCCCCGACGGAAATCTGGCGGTAGCGGGGGGCGCTGATGACCACCCTTTGCAGGTTACCGACGGGGCGTCGGCCGGTCGCCTTGAACCGGCATCATCGCGATGCCTCGGGGAATGTCTCAGGAGCCGAGATTGATGTAGATCTGCTTGGTCTCGAGATACGCGTCGAGCGCGTACCGCCCGAGCTCGCGCCCCACGCCGCTCTGCTTGTAGCCACCCCACAGCGACTCACTCGGCGCCGGCTGGCTGTCGTTGACCCACACGACGCCCGCTCGGACACGACGCGCGGTGTTGAGCGCCAGGTTGATGTCGCGGGTCCAAATCGCCGCGGCCAAGCCGTATTCGGTGTTGTTGGCCTGACGGACCACCTCGTCCGCGTCCTCGAATCGGAAGACGGTGGCCACCGGACCGAAGATCTCCTCCCGGGCGATCGACGGACCATGATCGGTCACCTCGAAGACGCTCGGAGCGACGAAGAACCCTCCCGCCAACTCCGGGGTATCCGGCATCGCCCCCGTGAACACGTGGCGCGCCCCGTCACCCGTTGCGGCATCGACGTACGATCGCACCCGGTCACGCTGAGCGGCCGACACCAGAGGGCCCATCGTGGTCGCCTCGTCGAGTCCGGAACCCAGTCGGATCGCTCCCGCCTGCTCCACCATGCCGTCGAGCACCTCGTCGTAGACGGACGCGTGGACGAACACCCTGCTACCGGCCGAGCAGACCTCGCCCTGATTACCGAAGATGCCCGCCGCCGTGCCGGCGATCGCCTCCGCGATCGGAGCGTCGCCGAACACGATGTTGGGGCTCTTACCGCCGAGTTCGAGGGTGACGCGCTTCAACTGATCGGCGCAGGTCCGCTGGATGTGACGTCCGACGCCGAGGGAGCCGGTGAACGAGATCTTGTCGACCCGCTCATCGGTGAGCATCGGCTCTCCGGCCTCCACGCCGAATCCGGTCACGACGTTGAGTACCCCAGCGGGTAGACCGGCTTCCTGAGCGATGGCCGCCATGCACAGCGCCGTCAACGGGGTCTGCTCGGCCGGCTTCAAGACAACGGTGCATCCGGTCGCCAACGCAGGGGCGACCTTCTGCGCGGCCATCAGCATCGGGTAGTTCCACGGCACGATCAAGCCACACACCCCGACCGGCTCGCGAACCACGAGTGACAGCGCATCGGTGCCCACCGGCGGGATATCACCGGCGATCTTGGTTGCCCACCCCGCGTAGTACTCGAACATGAAGGCAACCTCGTCGATGTCGCCGCGCGCGTCAGCGAGCGGCTTACCGCAGTCGAGGATCTCGATCTCGACGAGCTCGTCCCGGCGCTCCCGAACGAGATCACTCATGCGGTGGAGGATGCGAGCGCGGTCGCGAGCCGCGACCGCCTCCCCCCATCGCCCGTCGTCGAAAGCGGACCGCGCAGCCGCGACGGCTCGGCCAACGTCGACGGAACGGGCCCTCGGAACTCGGGCAATCACCCGTCCCGTGGCCGGATCGAGGCTGTCGAACTCCTCGCCATCGACCGCGGTGACCCACCCCCCATCGATGTACATCCCGGCCGGGACGCGCGCGAGAACTGCTGGGGCTCCGTCGACACCGCTCATGAGGCGCAACGTAGTCGCCAACGCGCCGCCCTCGACAGGCCTCAGCGCGTGCGGAGTCCCGCCGGAAGATGCTCGTCGTCGGCGAGCCGGCGAAGCGAGAAGGTGTGGGCCCCTCCGATCTCGATCGAACCGACTCGCGTGATCGAGCAGTGGCCGATCACGAACCGGTCCCATTCCCAGGGGGTGGGGACCAGCCCGAGGAGGTGCCCAATCGTCACCGAGTTCGTACCGGCGTGAGCGAAAAGTAGGATGCGTCGCCCGGGCTCGGAGATCGTCCACACCGGCAATTCGTGATCGTCGCGGGAGACGCTCCGTTCGGCGAGGAAGTACTCGGCACCGTTGTGGATCCGGTCGACGAAATCACGGACACTCTCACCGCCCTCGAGGCCGTGCCACCGATCATCGGGCGCCATGCGGCGCATCTCGGCGTAGGCCTGCTCGGCCCGCTCGGCCGGCCCGCCATCCCAGCCCGGATCGCGGATCTCGTGCAACCACGGCGCGATCACCTCGGGCCGATCGAGGAGCGCGAGGAGCGGAGCCGCCGTCTGTCGCGCGCGCTGGAGGGGCGACACGAGGATCTCATCGAAGTGCTCGGTCGCGAGATGGCGGGCAGTGATCTTCGCCTGCTCGACGCCACGAGCGGTCAGCGGCGGATCACCGACGCTCAGTCCGTTGCGGACCCATTCGGGCTCCCCGTGACGGACCAGCACGATCTCCATGGCGTCGAAGGTACCGTCTCGGTGTGTCGAGCCGACCGGACTGGTACACGGATCCGACCGGCCGCCACGACCTCCGGTACTTCAACGGAACCTCCTGGACCGGCGATGTCTCCGACTCGGGTCGCCGATCGGTCGACCCGCTCGGGCCGCACCCGCGGCGGCGCGGCACCCGCTCGGTGGTCGCCACGCTGCTCGCCCTCGCCGGGTTCGGCACCCTCGTCATCGCGGTGGTGGTGGTGCCTCGCGCGGCCGCCTACCTCGATGTCTCACCCCACACCGTCGAGATCGTCGACTGCGCGCCCACCGGAAGCGAGGTCGCGCTCACGGTGGCGCTCACCAACGCTGGAGAGTCGAGTGCTGATTACACGATTCACGTTCGGATCCTCGATGACAACGGCGCGGTGATCCGCGACACCACCCTCGAGATCGATGCCGTCGCCGCAGGATCGACCATCGAGACCAGCGATCGACTGCCCGCCCGATTCGAGAGCGTCGTCTGCGAGATCCGCGGGGTGAGCGGTCCCCTACCGTTCGGCATCGATCTCGGGCCTGCTCCGTCGAGCGGTTGACCTGAGCCGGGCCTAGCGTCGGGATCGTGGAAGAACCCCGCACCGCCGAGGACGACACGTCGATCGGTCCACAGATCCACCCACAGATCAGTTCGCCCGGTGGCGGCCCAGGCTGGCGACGCACCGTCGCGCGGGTGGCGGTGCTCAGCGTGATGGCAGCCTTCGCCGCCTTCTGGACCTGGGCGCTCTTCTTCGCCTCGAAGGAAGCGGTGAACCGCATCGGCGACGTCGCGTGGGCCGAGCGCGCGCAGGTGGTCTGCGAGAACTGGAACGAGCGTCGGCTCGAACTCGCCGATTACCGCCAGATTCGTGACGGCGGTGCCGACCTGATCCGCGAGCGCGCCGACATCATCGATCGCGCGACCGACATGATCGAATCAATGCTCGCTGAGGTCACCGCCGTTCGACCGAACGATGCCAAAGGTCGGGCGATCGTGCCGCTGTGGGCCGACGAGTACGCCACGTACATCACCGATCGCCGTCGCTACGCCGAGGACCTTCGCACCACCGGTGAGAACCTGCCCTTCTACGAGACGATGAGCGAAGTGCCGCTCTCGGAGCGACTCGAGACGTTCGCCGGTGATAACAGGATGGACGCCTGCGCTCCTCCCCGAGACCTCAGCATGTGACCGGCGAACCTGGGCCACGATCAGTGATCGGCGAGGGTTGAGCGGATGACCCGCGCGGGAGCACCCACGGCGACCGAGTGATCGGGGATCACCCCGGTGACCACGCTGTTCGCGCCGATCACGCACCCCCGCCCGATCTCGGCACCCGGCAGGACCACCGACCCGTGCCCGATCCAGGATCCGGAGCCGATCCTCACCGGTCGCTCGGGCATGGTCTGAGTCGAGATGGGGAGATCTGGATCCCCGTATCCGTGGTTCTGGTCGGTGATGTAGACGTGGTGACCGGTCCACACATCGTCGCCGATCTCGATTGATAAGTGCCCGACGATGCCCGACCCGCGGCCGATGAGACATCGATCCCCGATGCGGACCACCGGTGATCCGAGGCACTCCTGACCGGGGATCATCCCAGCGGAGAGAGCGACGTGCTCCCCGATCATCGTCTCCCGGCCGATGTGGATGTACCGCTCGTTCATGATCGTCGTCGGAGGGAAGCAAATGACACTCCGCTCACCAAATGCGCCGAAACGTCGACCAGCGGCGGTGTCCGGTCCGATCGCGCCGTGCACTCTGACGAGGTCGAGGAGCGGCAGCGCAAACCGAGCGATCGCGCCCCCCATCAGACGCCGCAGCACGCCAAGCACGAGGCGCACGCTACCGTCCGGTCGGTGGACCCCCGGGAGGCCCGAAGCGCGAACGGCTGGATCGGCATCGACCGTGACGGGGTGTCGGTGTTCAAGGGGATCCGTTACGGCGAGGCCGACCGATTCCGTCCGAGCGAACCGAACGACGGGACACCCGCGAGAGCCGACACCTATCTCGCCCAGTGCGCTCAGGTGCCGGGCCTTATGGAGCAATTCCTCGGAGGCTCGAGTCAGCCCATGGGAGAGGACTGCCTTGGCCTCAACATCTTCACCCCCGATGTCGACGCCTGCCTCCCGGTCATGGTCTGGGTGCATGGCGGCGCCTTCGTAAACGGCTCGGGCTCGGTCCCCTGGTATGACGGGACCGCGCTCGCCAGACGTCGCGAGGTCGTCGTCGTGACGATCAACTATCGCCTCGGACTCCTCGGCTTCACCGGAACCGACGACCTCGGAATCGGCGACCAGATCAGCGCGCTCACCTGGATCCGAGACAACATCTCCGCCTTCGGCGGCGACCCCGGCTCGGTCACCGTGTTCGGCGAATCAGCGGGAGGCGCGTCCGTGATCGCTCTCCTCGCCACCCCCGCCGCGACGAACCTCATCCACCGCGGCATCGCGATGAGCCCATCGATGCCGCAACTCCGATCAGCCACCCGAGCCGCCGAGGCGATCGACGAGGTGATCGCCGCTGCGGGCGTCGATCATCCCGACGCGCTGGCAACCCTCCCCCTCGATCAACTGCTCGCCGCTCAGGCGGTCGTGCTCTCTGGGAGCGGAGACTCGCTCACCGCCTTCTCCCCCACCCTCGGTGGCGCGATCGTGCCCGCCGACGCCCTCGACCGGGTCGCCGCCGACCCGCGACCCCTCATGATCGGCACCACCCGAGACGAGATGCACCTGTTCACCGCCTTCGACCCGGCCGTCAACAGCCTCGACCTCGACGGAGCGCTCGCGCGCTATCGGCGCTGGTTCGATGACGACGCCGAAGAGGCACTCGATCGATACCGACTTCGGCGACCCGACCACACTCCCGGACAACTCGTCTCCGCCGCCCAGACCGATCAGATCTTCCGTCATCCGGCGCGCCGCCTCGTCGAGCGACGTGTCGGCCGCACTCACCTGTGGTGGTTCACCTTCCCGACACCGGCCTTCGACGGCGTGCTCGGCGCCTGCCACGCCCTCGACATCCCGTTCGCCTTCGACAACCTTCACCGCCCCGGCGTCGAAATCTTCACTGGTGACGGCCCCGAGCGCCAGAGCCTCGCCGATCGGTTCAGTGCCGCGATCACCGGTTTCGCGAAGGACGGCGACCCCGGTTGGGATGACACCCGGTCGGGAACCGTCGTTCTCGACGGTGACGGGGCCCAGACCGTGGAGCACCCAGAGCCCGAACTCCTCGAGCTCTGGGACGGCCGATGAACGACCGAAGCGGAGGCCACGGGATCCTCCGAGGCCCACAACTCGGCGAGGGATCGATCACCGATGTGCCCGGTGTTCTCCTCGGCCACCACCAGCGGACCGGCCGCGGATGGCGCACCGGGACAACGGTGGTGGTCGCACCCGACGGCGCCACCGCTGGGGTGGACGTGCGCGGAGGGGGCCCCGGCACCCGGGAGACCGACGCGCTCCGGCCCGGCAATCTCGTCTCGACGATCTACGCCATCTGCCTGTCGGGTGGGAGCGCCTTCGGCCTCTCCGCCGCCGACGGTGTCGTCGCCCATCTCGAGGAGCTCGGCCTCGGCCACCCGGTCGGCGACGATCCTCGACACGTGGTCCCCGTCGTACCCGCCGCGGTGATCTTCGACCTCGGACGCGGCGGGCGATTCGCCAACCGTCCCGACGCCGAATTCGGCCGTGTCGCCTGCCGACGCGCCTCGAGAAACGGTCAGCCAAGAGGATCTCTCGGAGCGGGGGCCGGAGCGATTTCCGGTGGGCTCTCCGGTGGGATCGGCTCGGCATCGGCCGAGTTGGACCTGGGAGCCGGGCCGGTCCGAGTCGCCGCCCTCGCCGTCGTCAACTCCCACGGGTCAGTGATCGATCCTGCGACAGCGCTCCCCCGCGTGCACGACGGCCGACTGAGACGCCCCGATCGCGAGCAGCGCCGCACCGTCGCTGACACGATCGCGCGCCACGAGCGAGGCACGATTGATCCGGAGCGAGGCGGGCTGAACACGACGCTCGTTGTGGTCGCCACCGATGCCCGGATCGATGCCACCGAGGCCACACGAGTCGCGGCGGTCGCCCACGATGGCCTCGCGCGCGCGATCCATCCGGTGCACACCCTCTTCGACGGAGACACCGTGTTCACCCTCGCCACCGGTCGAGCCGACCTGGTGGGCCCCTCTCGGCCAGCGAACCTCAACCTGCTCTCCACGATCGCCGCCGACTGCGTCGCTCTCGCCTGTTCCGACGCGGTCCTGGCGGCCGAGGGTCACCGCGATGTGCCCTCCTACCGCGACCTCATGTCGGGGGTGACCGGTGACTGACCCGAGCGTGTGTTCCACCGCCGCTGAGATGGTCTCGCTGTCGCGGTCGTGGATCGCAGAGGGACACACCATCGCCGTGGTTCCGACGATGGGAGCCCTCCACGAGGGACACGTCGCACTCATACTCGAGGCACACCAGCGAGCCGACCGGGTGGTGGTGACGGTCTTCGTGAACCCGACCCAGTTCGATCGGCCCACCGATCTCGATACCTACCCAAGAGATCTCGCGGCCGACCTGGCAACCTGCGCCGCCGAGGGCGTCCACGCCGTGTTCGCCCCAAGTGTCACCGAGGTCTACCCCGAGGGTGCGGTGACGACCGTCGATCCAGGGCCGATCGCCGAACATCTCGAAGGTGAGCACCGACCCGGACATTTCTCCGGCGTCGCCACCGTCGTGCTCAGACTGTTCGAGATCGTGTCCCCCCAGGTGGCGATGTTCGGGGAGAAAGACGCCCAGCAACTCGCGGTCGTTCGCTCGGTGTGCGAGGGCAACGGAGTCGACATCGTCGGGGTAACGACGGTGCGCGAGCCCGACGGACTCGCCCGGTCCAGTCGGAACGTCCACCTCGACCCCGCATCCCGGCAGGCGGCCACCGCCCTGCCGAGCGCGCTCCGGTCGGTGAGCGATGCTTGGGCCTCAGGGCAACGGGCCGCCGACGAACTACGCACCCTCGGGCGCGAGATCATCGAGCGGGCCGGTGGTGAGGTCGACTACCTCGACCTCGTGGACGCGGCGACGTTCCAGCCGAGCAATCCGCCCCAGAGGGGCGACCTCATCGTCGCGGCGGCCTGGTTCGGCGGTGTCCGGCTCATCGACAACCTTCGACTCGACCCCTGAACGGGCGGGTCAGCCGCCGAGAACCTCCGGTCCAGCGATGAGCACCACCGCCAGGACCACGCCGTTGAACAGGGCGTGGCCGATGATCGCCGGCCAGAGCCGCCCCGTGATGAGCGTCGCGGCGCCGAACACCGCGCCGACCGCGGAGAGCACCACCACCAGACCGACACCGGCCGAGCCGGTCGGGTCGACATGGACCGCGCCGAACACGACGGCCTGAGCGACGACCGCGAAGACCCGACCGAGGCGCGGCACGAGCGCCGGGAGGATCACCCCTCGAAACACGACCTCCTCCACGACGGGAGCGGCCACCACCGCCGCGAACGCAGTGAGCAGCAGCGCCGCTGTGAAACCTGAATCGTCGAAGAGACCCTCGGTGTTCGAACCGATCTCGACACCGAAGCCAAGAAGAGCAGCGGCCACCATCGCTTGCGCGACCACCGCTGATACCCACACGAGGGCGCCCTTCGCCACGTCGCTCGGCCTCGGCCGACCGATCACCGCGCGTCCAGTTGCCAGACCGCCTGCGGCTCGAGCGCCGAGACGTCGAAGCGACCAGACCAGCGGCGGGGCATAACCCACGAAGGTGAGGATGGCGATGCCCAACCATTCGGGCAGGCCGACCTCCTCGACCACCGCGAAACCGACACCGCCCGCCAGAAGCGACAGCAGTAGGACCGACAGCGCCAAGAACGCCTCCCGGAGCCCACCGGTAGCCGGTGGCATGGTCGTCGACGTGACCGGATCCCCGAGCGGAGGCTGCCAGGACCGGCCGTCGAAATAGCGGAGGCCGTCGTTGTGGTGCCAACCGACGGGTGGTGTGCCGAGAGGAGGAGGCGGCAGGTTCGTCATGATCTCAGGGGTCTCGCGCCGGTTCCCGGTCGACGATCGGTCGACCCGGGGCGAACTCGCGCGGAGTCATAGTCTGTCACCCGTGGGTCACACCGAATCACTGTGGTACGACACGCTGCCCGACGACCTTCGCGTCGACAGTGCCCCGCTCGACGGGTCGATCCGATGCGACGCCGTCATCATCGGTGCCGGACTCACCGGTCTCTGGACCGCCTACTACCTGCTCGACCGAGAACCCGATCTCGACCTCGTGGTGATCGACCGCTCCGGTGTCGGCACCGGCGCGAGCGGACGCAACGGTGGATGGTGTTCGACGCTGCTCCCGATGAGCCTCGACCGGATGGCCCGCGACCACGGCCGGGCGGCGGCCCGCAGGATGCAGATCGCGATGCACGCCACCCTCGACGAGATCGAGCGGGTCGTCACCTCGCACGGGATCGATGCGGGATTCCAACGGGGCGGTTCGCTCACGGCGGCCCGTAGCGCGCCTCAAGAGAAGCGCATCGCCCATGAACTGTCCCGATATCGAGAGTTCGGGTTCGGGGAGGAGGACTACCGCCTGCTCGCCGCCGATGAGGCGGCGGATCGCTGCTCGATGACGAGGATTCGCTCGGCCCTGCACACCCCCCACTGCGCTGCCGTGCACCCGGCCCGCCTCACCCACGGCGTCGCTCGGCTCGCTCAGGATCGAGGCGCCCGGATCCTCGCCCCGGTGAGTGCCCGCCGAATCGAACCGGGCCGCGTGATCACGGACCGAGGGGTCATCAGCGCCGACATCATCGTCCGCGCTACCGAGGGGTACACCTCCGACCTCGATGGTGAGCAGCGGTCGATGATCCCGCTCTACTCGATGATGGTCGCTACGGAACCGCTCGACGCGTCGGTGTGGGAGACGATCGGGTTGCGGAACCGAGAGACCTTCGACGACGGTCGCCACATGATCATTTACGGCCAACGGACAGCCGACGACCGACTCGCCTTCGGTGGTCGCGGCGCGCCCTATCACTTCGGTTCAAGGATCGACGACCGATTCGACACCGACGACCGGGTGCGCCAGGTGATCACCGCCACCCTGATCGATCTGTTCCCGGCTCTCGCCGATGTCCGGTTCACCCACCACTGGGGCGGTCCGCTCGCGGCGCCGAGGGACTGGGCCTGCTCGGTTGACTTCGACCATCGAACCGGGCTTGCCCGCGCTGGTGGCTACGTGGGTGACGGTGTTGCGACCACGAACCTCGCTGGCCGCAGCCTCGCGGCGATGATCGCCAGCGGATCCCGAGAAGATGACGACGACCTGCTTCGACTCCCCTGGGTCGGGCACCGCTCGCGACGCTGGGAACCCGAACCGATCCGATGGCTCGGCATCAACGCTGGTCGCCGGGCGGCCGATTTCGCCGATCGCATTGAGGAGCGCACCGGTCGTGAGAGCCGGCTCTTCGGTGGCGTGCTCGACGGCCTTCTCGGTCGTTGAGCCGGTCAGCGGTGAAGCATCGGATCGTCGAATCGGGCGAGGTGCCGCACAGTGTGCACCGATGACCCCGACAAGATCGCTGAACGGCCGAGCAGCCTGCCGTGCTCCCAGTTGGAGAGGCCGAGCTCGGGTGCTTGAAGCGCGTACTGGCCGTCGACCCATCGGGTGAACCCGTCGCCGACGAAGGGCGCGTCGACGCTGCCGTAGACCGTGTCGACGGTCGAGGGGTCATCGGTGATCACCGACACGACGAACCTCGGGCTGTGCTCGTTGCAGAGCGCCACCGCGTGTTCGAGGCGGTCCACCACGTGGACCGTGATCTCCGGACGTTCCTCCCACTCCCACTCTCGTCCCAGGTCGTCGACATCGATGGACTCCACGCGCACGTCACCAGACAGGCTCTCCGGCCAGCTCGATCGTGCATCGTCGGTCAGGTGCACGGTGGCGCCGGATCGATCGGCGGCAGCGCCGACGAGCGCACCGGCCACGACCGGCACAAGCTCATCCGCCCTCGACCTCGGGATGCAGCAAACATTCAAGGTGTTGCACACCTTCCGATCGAGGCTTCGCTCTACGACGGCGGCGAGTCGGTCGACTGGTGCGTCGTCGGCGACCAGCATCCACGCACCGCCCGTGCCGTGCAGGCTGACCGGAACCCCGGCGCTACGCGCCACCGATCCGAGGCTCGCGACCGCGGCTCCCGAACCTCGGGCCACCGCCAACGAGAGTCGGCGATCCGAGAAGAGGGCGTAACCCGCCCCGTGGGATTCGGCATCGACGAGCCCGACCGCGCCGTTGGGCAGGCCGCAGGCAGCGAGTGCGGGTTCGAGCACGTGCTCGATGATCGCTCGCGCCGTCGCCAAGGCGTCCGAGCCGATCCTGAGCACCGCGGTGTTCCCGGACCGGAGCACCCCGGCCGCGTCGACCACCACGTTCGGACGGCCCTCGAAGACGAACCCAACCACGCCGAGCGGCGCACGACGGGTCTCGATCGTCCACGAGCCGTGCTCAACCGTTCCGAGGAGACCGTCGCGCTCGGGTGGCGCCTCAGCCCACATCCGAAGTCCGGCGGCCATGTCATCGATCATTCGCGCGTCGAGGCGGAGCCGCGTCACCGACCGTCCTCGCTCGAGCGCCGACGCGACATCGGCCTCGTTGACCGCGGTGAGCCGCGCGACGATGGACCCGTCGTTGAGTAACTCGGCCGCGCGCTCAAAGAAGGAGGTGATCGACGCGTCCGAGCACTCGGCGAGTCGCGTGAACGCCGCTACCGCCTCGCCGACCGCCCGGTCGGCTGCTCCCACGTCGACCGAGCGCAGGTGGATCAGCGCTCCGTCGGCTACCGCGAGACGATCACCGGG
>JAURCL010000045.1 GCA_030828465.1 Acidimicrobiales bacterium
GTCGAAGGCCTCATTGAGTTCACTGAGCATCCGATAGTCCTGCGCGTTGGCCGTCTCAGCGCGCGCGAGGGTGATGCGAGCCACTCGGTCCACCGGGTTCTCGTAACGAATGTGCTGCCAGTTGTCGCTCATGGGGAAGAGTCTCGTCGGCGGCGGACCCCGCGTGTGCACTGGGCCGAGTGAGAGCATGAGCAGATGCCGAGGTCGACGACTATCACCCATGCGCGGGCGAATCTGTTCGATCGCTATGTGATGGTCGACTGGAGCGCCAACTCCACTCCGAAGACCGGTCGTGACTCAATTTGGATCGCTTCGGGTTCGACGAGAGGTCGGGTGCGGCTCGTCAATCCGCCGACCCGTCGAGAGGCTGTCGAGTTGCTCGTCGACCTGATGCTGTCGTGCGCCGATGAGCGCACGCTGATCGGCTTCGACTTCTCCTTCGGATACCCGGTCGGCTTCGCCGAGGGGGTCGCCGGAGCTGGGGCGGGATGGGAAGCGGTGTGGGCGATGTTGTTCGAGCGCATCACTGACGCGGACGACAACGCGAACAACCGGTTCGAGGTGGCGGCCGAACTGAACGGCGTGCTCGACGGTGTCGGGCCGTTCTGGGGGCACCCGGGGGCCAGTGCTCCGGTGGCCCGCCGGCGCCCTCCTGCGGGTCGCCTCGCTCAGTTCCGACTCGCTGAGCGGCGCGTGATCGACGAGGGCCATCGTCCCTTTTCGGCGTGGCAGTTGGCCTATCCGGGGAGCGTCGGCAGCCAGATGATGCTCGGGATCGCGCGGCTCGAGGGACTTCGCCGCGATCCGAGGCTCGCCGGCCGAGGTCGCGTCTGGCCATTCGAGACCGGATTCGGGGTCGAGGGGATTCCCGGGAAGCCCGGACAGGTGCTGTTTGCGGAGATCTGGCCGAGCATGTTCCCGATCACGTCGAGGGAGAACATCAGGGACGCCGCACAGGTCGACTCCATGGTCCGTCTGCTACGCGCGGTCGACCGTTCGGGAGAGCTCGCGGAGTGGTTCTCGCCGGGTCTCAGCTCGGGGGAGCGCCGGATGGTGCTGCGTGAGGAGGGGTGGACCCTCGGGGTTCGCTGACGATCAGGCCCGCGAGAACCAACGTCGCTTGCGTCGGGCGGTGGAGGTGTCGGAGGAGCAGGAGCAGCGATCGGCTTGGGGGAGGTGGCCGAGGACCTGCTCGACGTGCATCCCGCATCCGGCCCAGGTGGCTTTGCCACATGACTTGCAGGTGATTTGACGGCACATGTGCAACACCTTAGCAAATGTCCGGACATTTGCACAGGAGGTTCGAGGTGGATCAGAGTGCGGATCGTTAGTGTCGGACTGCGATGTCGAGAGGTTCGCCGTTCACCACCCCCGAGGAGTTCCTGATCTCGTCCCCGGTCGTCGCCGCTATCGCGGACCTGGGTCTCGGGAACGCGGCGTCGGTGGCCAACATGTGCCGACGTCTCGGCTTCGAGGTGGTCCTCTCGGCAGACCCGACTGGTTTCGATGCTGCCGATCTACTGGTTCTCCCCGGTGTCGGAGCGTGGGACTCGGGGATGGACCGTCTTCATTCGACCGGTTGGGCGGGGGCGTTCGCTGATGCGGTCGGGGCGGGGAAACACGTCCTCGGGATCTGCCTCGGGATGCAGTTGCTCTGTGAGTCGAGTGCGGAGGGATCCGCTCCGGGACTCGGTTTGCTTCCTGGCCGCTTCGAGCGGCTCTCGGGCACCGGCGGTTCCGGGCCGCGCAAGGTTCCCCATATGGGATGGAACCGAGTGCGGTTCGATTGGCACGATCCGGTGGTCGAGATGCCACGCGAAGGTCGGTATTACTTCGTCCACTCTTTCGCGTACGACAGTGCCTCGGCGGACGTGGTCATCGGCACGGCAGATCATGACGGGGAGGTTGTTGCCGCGATCGGACGCGATCGGATCCTCGGAGTGCAGTTCCACCCAGAGAAATCACACGAACCGGGCTTCCTCTTGATGAGGTCGATCGGGGAATGGGTGATCAGCAACAGCACTTTGGGGGTTCGTTGATGAGCGCTGTCTCGAGGCGGGTGATGCCGGCGCTTCTGATGGATCAGGCGAGGTTGGTGAAGACGAGGTCGTTCCGACGACCGGTCTACGTCGGAGACCCGATCAACACGATCCGCGTGTTCAACGACAAGGGTTGCGATGAACTGCTGTTGCTCGACATCGGTGCGGGTCGGCGAGAATCGGGCCCCGACATCGACACGATTCGAGCGGTGGCGAGTGAGTGCTTCATGCCGCTCGCCTACGGCGGTGGCATCACGTCCGTCGCCCACGCGGAGGCGCTCTTTGCCTGCGGAGTCGAAAAAATCGTTGTCCGGAGCGCGGCTCAGCAGGACCCCAGCCTCATCACAAAACTCGCTACACGGTTCGGCTCTCAAGCGGTTGTCGTGGCGATTGATGTGGACCGTTCTCGATCGGGTGAACTCGTTGGATTCGGCGAGCGAGGTAGCAAGACACCGGGCCGCATCGCGATGCAGTCACGACTCACTCGGGCCGTGGAGTCGGGGGCTGGCGAAGTGATGGTCCAGAGCGTGAAAGCTGACGGGAACCTTGAGGGACCGGACTCCGAGGTGGCCGATCTGTTGCGGGGGCTTGCTGTTCCAACGATCTACGGCGGCGGGATCGCTTCTGACGACGACATGCGCAGCGTGTTCGCGATGGGCATCGACGCCGTCGCCGTCGGCGCCCACTTCGTGTTGTACGGACCGCATCGGGCTGTTCTGATCACCTACCCGACCCGGGATGAGCTTGCGGGGATCGGAGTAATCGATGAGCCGTGAGTACCGGCAGTGTCGGCGGTGCGTCCTCGATACCAGCGCGGTCGATATCACCTTTGATACCGAGGGAAATTGCAGCTACTGCAGCGAGTTTCTCCGGCGCTTCCGACGTGACGGCCGGCCGATCGACCAAGGCCCGGCGCTCGACGAGCTGATCGATCGGATCAAGCGAGAACATCGGCGCAAGCGATACGACTGCGTGGTCGGAGTGTCGGGAGGGGTCGACAGCTCCTGGGTTCTCGTGCGAGCCGTCGAGCTCGGGCTGCGTCCGCTGGCTGTCCACATGGACAACGGTTGGGACAGCGAGCTCGCGCAGAACAACATCGCCAACCTGATCCGAGGACTTGGGGTCGACCTCTATACGCACGTCATCGAGTGGGGCCACTATCGCGATCTGATGAGGGCATTCATCGACGCCGACGTGCTCGACATTGAACTTCTCTACGACAACGCGATGCTCAAGGTGAACTTTGAGCAGGCGGCGCGATTTGGGGTGCGGACGTTCCTGACCGGCAGCAACCAGGCCACCGAGGGGATTCTCATGCCGACCGGCTGGAACTGGATGAAATTCGACCGCAGGAACATCAAGGCAATCGCCCAATCGTCGGGAGTGCGTCTCCAGCCGACGTTCCCTGCGATTGGAGTGGCGCACCTCGGCTACTTCCGCCTCCTGAGACGGATCACGGCGGTGCCGATCCTCGACTTCGGTGACTACGACAAGGAGTCATCGATCCGTCATCTCGAGACACACTTCGGGTACAAGCGTTACCCCTACAAGCACTACGAGTCGATCTTCACCCGCTTCTATCAAGGCGTGATCCTCCCCCGGAAGTTCGGGATCGACAAGCGACGACTGCATCTCTCAAACCTCGTAGTCACCGGCCAGTTGAGCCGCGACGAGGCGGTGGTGGAGCTCGAAGGCTCACCGATGGGCTCGAGTCGGCTCGAGGAGATCGAATTCGACTACGTGATCAAGAAACTCGGCTATAGCCGCACGGAATTCGAGGACTACCTCGCGCGTCCCGGACGTGACCACGCCGATTTTCGCTCGGAGAAGTGGATCACGGATTCGCTGAAGCGCGGCCGCGCGCTCGCTCGCCGCTCTGCGTGACGATCTGCTCGAGGTTCTCGGGATTTTTTTGAGAAAAGTGTGAGGGTGTGGTTTCGGGGTGCTCTGGACCGTCGTACAGCACGAACGCTGTACCCAACACAGGGAGAACATCCGACATGAACAAGCACTTCACCAACAAGAACCTTCTCCGCGGGATCACCGGTCTCGCGATCGCCGGTCTCGCCGGTGCCGCACTGTCCGCTGGCAGCGTTGCTGCCTCGGGCACCGAGATTTGCTGGGAGACCGGCGCGAACGGTCTGCCTCGCATCGTGGACTGCCCGCCCGAGTTCTCGTTCCCGCTTCCCGGGTTCACCCCGGCCCTGCCCGAGGTCAACCTCGGCAACGACGTCGATTACGGCGCGTTGCTCGACTACCTCGGCAACACCGACGAGAACGACGAGGCCGACGAGGCCGACGAGGCCGACGAGGCTGACGCCGGGTTCGGTGGTATCGAGTTGCCGACCCCGATCGATCCAGAGGTGTTCGAGCAGAGCGTGCCCGAGCTCGTGAACCCGGAGCGGTTCGAGATCGATCCGGACACGATCACCCCGCTGCCTGACTTCCCCGACGTTGAGCCGGAGAACCCGTTCCTCGGCACCGATGATGACGCCGAGCCCGAGCTCGCTCAGCCCGAAGCCGAAGTCGCCCCAGAGGTCGCCCCCGAGCCACAGCCCGAGGTTGCCCCTGAGGTTGCCCCTGAGGCTCAGCCCGAAGTCCAGCCCGAGGTTGCCCCTGAGGCTCAGCCCGAGGTGCGGGTGAACAACAGCGAGGTCGCCCCCGAGGAGCTTCCCGCCACCCCCGAGACGGTGACCCCCGAGGTCGTGACCCCCGAGGTCGTGACCCCGGAGGCGGTGACCCCCGAGATCATCGTCCCGGACACCGACGCTGACACCGACATCAACTTCAACGCTGACGTCGACCGCACGGCTGATCTCGATGACGCCGGTCTGGTCGAGGCCGCTCCGGTCGAGGTGTTCACCACCGACGACACCACCGGCGGCGCGAACCTCGGTCTCTACGCCGGGATCCTCCTGATCCTCGGCGGTGGCGGATCGCTCGCCGCGATCGCTGCCACCCGCCGCAACCGCGACTGACCAACACCACCAACAGCCTCCCTACACGGGCCCGTCGACCACCCGGTCGACGGGCCCACGGGCGTTTTCAGGGACCGTTGACGCTCAGGTGGTGGCCGCGGCGAGCACCCGGCGGGCCTTGGCCTTCATGAGGTCGGTGTCGACGTAGCACCCCTGCAGATGCCGTCCCTCGGAGGGGTCGTACTCGGTGCGGGCGTGCAGCACGCGGGCGTTGTCGAACACGATCGCCTCACCGGCGGCGAGGGTGAGCTCGATCTCCCCTTCCTCAAGGACTCGACTGAACCGGTTGAGGGCGAGCGCAAAATCACCGTCAGCTGGTGTCTCCAGGCTCCGATGGTTCATCGCGACCGCGCGGATCGAGCCGTCTCGACGACAATCGATCACCGTGCGCTCGGCCGAGTGATCGAAACCGCCGCCGTTGTACCGGAACACCACCGGTCGAGATGCCAGCACCTCGAACGACCGCGGATCCTCCGAACGGAGCCGCTCAGCCGCAGCGAAGCCATCGGCAAGGCGGTTCGCCCCACCCGACACCGCTGGCCGGAGGCAGTGGAGGATCTGAACCGGGGGCACCGGGTCGTGATACGGGTTGTCGGTGTGCAGCGGAAGGCCGAGTGAGGTGTACGCGAGGTTGATCGCCTGAGGCTCAACGCGAACGTCGAACAGGCGTCCGTAGTGCGTCTCGTGCACGAACCCGATGGTCGAGGCGAAACGGAGCACCTCGCCCTCCTCGGTCGGAATACCGCGCACATGGGCGAGGCCGTCGATCGCGACATCGGTCGAGATCGCGTCGACGTCACCTGCATCGCGGGCGACGGGGCGATAGCCCGGTCGCCACGGGGTTGAGATGCGGGTGATGACCGGCGCCCGCTCGGGCAGCCACACCCGGTGATCGGTGCCATCACTGAGTCGCAGTTGCACCTCGAGGCCGTCGTCGCACCGGTGCGAACCCAGCGCGGTCGCTCCGCTCACCGCGGCCACATCGATGAGGTGCTGCTGCGAGGACTCGTCGCGACACGCCGGACAACGACAGGCGTCATAGGCGCGGGACGCATCGATCGGACCGTGCATGAACACCCGCTCCAACAACGCTCGGCGGTCCTCGATGGTGCCGGCGTCGACTCCGGCCTGCTTGCCGCGATCATCAGCGCGGCGGAGTCGCATGGCCCGCTCCGCATGGGGTTCAGCGAGGAATGCCGACGACTCATCGGCATTCATGGGGCCACCCTGTTGCTCAAGAGTGATGAGGGACGCCTCGCTCAGCGTGTCGCGAAACCCGTCCTCGGTGGCGACCAGGTGACGCTTCGCCGCCACATGGAGTCGGATCGGTTCAGTCACGGTGGCCGGCAACCAGGGCCCGAGCCGCGTGGCCCCGACCGTGGCGTGATCGGCACACCCGTGATCGCCCGCCGGGGCGAGCAGGTGGCCGATGTCGTGCAGGAGAGCAGCCACCACCAGGTCATCATCGGCGAGACCGCCATCGCTCTCAACGGCGCGAGCCGTCTGCAGGGCGTGAGCGCGCATGTCGACATGCTCCCCATAGGTGACGGCGGAGCCTTGCTCGACGAGGTCGAGGAGGTGGTCGATCAGCGGGATCTCCGCGCCGATCAGGCTCGAGCCCGTCCAAGTGGGATGAGGCCCGAGGCCGGCGAGATCAGCCACGGTTGGAGCGACATCGAGCGTTGAGGCCGACGTCCACATCGAACCCGCGGCGACCCGGTGGGAGCGGACGGCGACGAAAATGTCCATCACCTCGTCGCTGGTGGCCGAGTGATCGTCACCGATTCCGCCGTGATCGGTGGTGACCACAACGGAGGTCTCATCGCCGACGACAGCGAGCAGCCGTCCGAGGGTGCGGTCGATCTCGGTCATCGCGCTGAGGTATTCGTCACTCCCCCATCCATGGTCGTGTCCAGCGAGGTCGGTCCGACACAGGTAGACGTAGGAAACATCGGGACGACGCGCCGCCCAGACCGTGGCGAACATGTCGACCATGAGGTCGTCCTCCGCTGGGTCGTAGCCGGA
The DNA here is from genome assembly GCA_030828465.1 of Acidimicrobiales bacterium. GTDB lineage: Bacteria > Actinomycetota > Acidimicrobiia > Acidimicrobiales > Ilumatobacteraceae > Casp-actino5. The sequence continues at coordinate 7,043 of JAURCL010000045.1, forward strand.
GTCGATGAAGATCCGGTGGAGGCTCGCCCGGGACTCGATGAGCGAATCCATCTGCTTCCAGTTGTTCGCGCTCGCCGTCGTTCGGCCGGCCTCCCGCGCGAGTGCCAGCACGGAAGTCAGACCTTCGGCAAGCGGCTTCATCGAGTTGTCGACAAGGCCATGCACATCGGGATCGACGCCGAGGAGCATGGAGGCGTGCACCACGCGCGTCCACGGTGGCGCGACCGTCCGGGCCGTGAAGCAGGCCGCGCCGGCTCGGGCGAGACCGCACAGGTGCGGCATTCGCTCCGGCGTGACGAACCGCGGCGCGATGCCATCGAGCGACACGAGAACGACTGGAGGATCCGACAACCCGACCACCTCCGAGGAGACAACCGCCGGGCACCGCGCCCGGACGCTCGGACACTACTCCTCAGGCTCAGCGCCCAAAACGACTGGAGCCGGGTGCGGGAATCGAACCCGCGACCACATGATTACAAGTCAAGTGCTCTACCAACTGAGCTAACCCGGCGCGGTGCTCAGGCTAGCGATGCCCTCCACGGGCGCTCTCGCGACGTGACTCAGCGACGGTGCCGACGAATCTCGTAGGCGGCGAGCGCGGCGGCCGCCGACACGTTGAGAGAGCCGACCCGACCGAGCATCGGGATCGCGACGATCATGTCGCAGCGCTCGCGAACTAGGCGCGACAAGCCGGCGCCCTCCGCTCCCAGCACCACGCAGATCGGCTCCGCTGCGAGGTCACCCAACTCGAAGAGATCTCGGTCGGCGGCATCGTCGAGACCGACGATCCACACCCCCGCCTCGCGCAGGCGAGCGAGCGCCGCCGGCAAACCCGGCACCACGGCGATCGGCACATGCTCGACGGCTCCCGCGGCCGCCTTGGCGACCGTCGGAGTGACATGGACCGCGCGATGACGCGGCACCACCACCGCATCGACACCAGCCCCCTCGCAACTGCGAAGGATCGCCCCGAGATTTCCCGGGTCGGTCACTCCGTCGACCGCGACGATGAAGGGCACGTGCCCGGGTCGACGACGCACGATGGCGCCGAAGTCGGCCTCAGGGATCGGCGCTGCGAAGGCGAGCACCCCCTGAGGAGCCTCCGAGCGAGCGGTCGCCTCAAGACGCTTGCGCGCGACATACGACACCGAGACACGGTTCGCCCTCGCCAGCCCCTCGATGTCCTCCACCCCGTCGGAACCCTCGAGCTCAGCCGAGATCCAGATCTCACGCGTGCGTCGCCGCTGGGCGAGCAACAACTCGCGCACCGCCTGACGACCCTCGATCTGCTCGCCACCGAGGGTCTTCGGCTTCGAGCCCCGCTCCTCTCCGTCGGCGCGCACCGGACCGGTCCTGCCAGCCCCGCGACTCCTCGGCGCCCCACGCCCACCTCGGGGAGCACCTCCGCGCGAGGATCCCGCGCGCTTCGGCCCGCCTCGGCCCGTCGCCGGCCGCGACTGACCCGGCCGACCCGACCCCCGACCCGTTCGACGCTGACCGCTCATCGCAGGATCACCACCGAGGCGAATCCGGCGATTCCCTCAACCCGGCCGATCGCCCCGAGGCCCTCCGCCCGACGACCGGTCAACGACACGGGAGCACCGACCGCTGTCGACAGGTTCGACTCCATCTCCGCTCGGCGAGGCGCGATACGTGGCAGTTCGCACACCAGGGCGACCGAAGCGTTGCCGATCGACCAGCCATCGGCCCTTACCATCGCCGAGACCTCGGCCAACAGTTCGAGCGAGTCCGCTCCTTCCCAGCGCGGATCGGTGTCGGGGAAGTGCGAACCGAGATCGCCGAGCCCGGCGGCCGACAGCAGCGCATCCGCGATCGCATGGGCCGCGACATCGGCATCAGAGTGACCGACGAGTGCCGGTTCACCCTCGAAAACGCACCCGCCGAGCACCAACTGACGCAAACCCGACGACTCGACCTCGAACCGATGAACGTCGAACCCTTGGCCGACGCGCACCTCCGGCAAGCTCATCGCTCCACCGCCCCCCGCGCCCATTCGAGGTCCTCCGCAGTGGTGATCTTGCGGTTCAGCGCCTCACCTTCCACAACGACGACACGACCGCCCGAAGCCTCAACAAGGGAGGCGTCGTCGGTGCCCTCCGCTCCACCGGCGTGGGCGGCGCGGAGCACCTCAGCGCGGAATGCCTGCGGGGTCTGCACGGCGCTCAGTGTGGAGCGGTCGGGGGTCGAAGCCACCTCGAGTTCACCCTCGACCGCGCGCACCACCTTGATCGTGTCGCTCACCGGCAGGCCCGGAACGGCTCCGTCGGCACCGGCTCGCACCGCGGCGATGACCCGCTCAAACAGCGCGACCGAAGCAAACGGCCGGGCAGCGTCATGGACGCAGACAATCTCGGCGTCAACGGGAACCACGGCCAACCCGGCTCGGACGCTTTCCGCGCGGGACTCCCCGCCGGCAACGCCGCCCTCGCGCTCGACGTCCTCCGCCGGCACCACCACGACCACGTGCGAACCAGCCGAGCGCGCCACCGAGACCGAACGGTCGATGATCCGCTCCCCGTCGATCTCCTCGTACTGCTTGAGACCACCGAAGCGAGATCCGCGACCGGCACCGACGACGACCGTCCACACCGCCGCACCATCGGTCACGACTCGGAGGGTAGTACCGTCCTATCGAGATGGCAGACAGCGGTTCCTCCCTTATCAATCTCCTCTCCAAGGTCGACTTCTTCGCCGACGCGTCGACCCCGGCGCTTGAGCGTGTCGCCGCCCGATCGCATCGCCGGGAGCTGTCCCGCGGCGAGACCCTCTTCGCCGAGGGCGACACACCCCACTTCCTGTTCATCGTCATCACCGGACGGATCGCGATCGTCATGTCGAGCGAGGTCGATGACCGCGAATCGGTGGTCGCGCTCATGGAAGACGGCGATCTCTTCGGCGAACTCGGCCTCCTCGACGATGGCCCCCGATCGGCGGGCGCCCGCGCGCTCAGCGTGTCGGAGGTGCTCGAGATCCCGTTCGAGGCGGTGCGCGAGATGCTGGATGAGGAGCCGAGCCTGCTCTGGAACGCGGCGCGGATGCTCGCGCAACGACTCCGCGCCATGGACGAGGTGCTCGCCGACTCGGTCTTCCTCGACGTGACGGGGCGCACTGCCAAGAAAATCGTCGAACTCTCAGCGGGCCGAGAGGAGTTCGTCCTCCCCGTCACTCAAGAGGAGCTCGCCGGCATGGTTGGCGCCTCTCGCGAGCGGGTCAACAAGGCGATCGCCAGCTTCGCTCGTCTCGGCTGGCTCGAGCAGCACGAGCGCAACTACCGGATCATCGAGCGCGACCGGCTCGAGAACCGGGCCCGCTGACTCAGCCCGACAGCCACGAACGCGCCCGGCTGAACGCCGTGGCGGCATCAGTGGCCCGGTGCGCTGGTCGGCTCGCGTCGTGGGCGAACCCGTGCTCGGCCTCAGGGAATCTGAGCGTCTCGACACCCGTCGCCTCGAGATCGACCACGGCGTCCGCCGGTGTGTACGGATCGAGTTCGCCGATCACCGCGAGCACCGACTCGGGATCGGCGACCACCAGGTCGAGTGGCTCACCCTGACCGGGTGAGCGCCACGGTTCGGGGAGGCGGATCATTCCGTAGAAGGAAGCGATCCGATCGAAGCGGCCGGTCGACGCCGCTTTGAAGCAGTACATGCCGCCCATGCAGAAACCGATCAACCCGACCGAGTCGCATCCGGTCCGCTCAGCAGCCGCGACGAGATCACCGAGCACCACGTCATCGGCGAGGGTCGGCACCGCCGCGTAACGCGGCTCGAGGTCAGCGCCGAGGTCGCGACCGGGGAAGGGTTCGACCGCGATCGTCGTCATGCCCCACTCGGAGGCGAAGCGCTCCACCATGTCGGTGAAGAGCGGCCGCAGACCGAAGATGTCTGGGGCGATCACCAGCCCGCGGGACGATCCCGCCACCTCCGCGATCGTGATCGGCGTGCCGTTGTCGAGGGCGCTCTGCATGCGCCGACCCTAGACCGACCGTTCGGTCAGTGGTCGGCCGCG
>JAURCL010000046.1 GCA_030828465.1 Acidimicrobiales bacterium
CGGACGCGATCGCCCCGTAGACGTCGCCGTCGCGGATCAAGCGGATGCGCGCCCCTGAGGCGCGCACCTCATCGATCAGGTCGGTGTGGCGCGGACGGTCGAGGATGACGGCGGTGAGGTCTCGCACGCTCGCCTGTTTCGACTTCGCAATCCACTTCAGATTCTGGGTGGCGCTCGCCGTGATGTCGATCGCTCCGGCGCTCTCAGGCCCAACAGCGATCTTCTCCATGTAGTACGAGGGACCCGGATCGAACATCGAGTGGCGCTCGCCGACCGCGATCACCGAGAGGGCGTTGTTGAGTCCATAGGCGGTGAGGGTGGTTCCGTCGATCGGATCGACGGCCACGTCGACGAGGGGCTCGGTTCCGTCGCCCACCTCCTCACCGTTGAACAGCATCGGCGCATCGTCCTTCTCGCCCTCTCCGATGATCACCGTGCCGGTCATCTGAACGGTCGAGAGGCTGAGGCGCATGGCGTCGACCGCAGCGGCGTCCGCGCCCTCCTTATGACCCCGGCCCACCCAGCGGGCGGCGGCGAGGGCGGCTGACTCGGTGACCCGAACCAGTTCCATCGCGAGGTTGCGGTCGGGTCGCTGGGCGCTCGGGCTCGCCATGGCCCCACGGTAGCCCTAGCGGTACCGTCGGTCGGGTGCCGCCGGAATCGAACCTGCCACGGGTCGTGCCGACCGAGCTGTGCCTCGGGGGTCGCGACCTGACCGGACCGGTGGTGTCTCCGGACGGTTCCACGGTCGCGGTGGTGTCGAAGACAGCCGGGGAGCCCGCCGCCCTGGTGCTCATCTCGGTGGTCGGGGCCGAAGAGCGGGCGCTCGCCTTCCCCGATGAGCCGAGCGGTGGGCGGGGGATGTTCGGCGGTTGTCTGGCCTGGTCGAGCGACGGTCGACGCCTCGCGGTGATCGCCCGCGGCGGTCTCTGGGTGCTCGACCTCGATGGTTCGAGCAGTCTGGTGCTCCCCGCTGACGGTTCGACGATCGCCTCCCCGGTGTGGGACGGCGTCGGCGGTCTAGTCGCGACCGTGGATGCCGAGCGGGTGATCAGGATCGAGCTGGACGGCGAGTCGCGCGGTCCGGTCGTCGAGCGTCTCGATGACGGCCGACACGATTTCGTGGCGGACCCAGAACTGTGGGGAGCCGGTGCCGACGCTCGGATTGTGTGGCAGGCCTGGTCGGCACCCGACATGCCTTGGGATGGGGCGTCGTTCGTTGTCTCCACGGAGGAGGGCCCGGTCGACATCGGTCAGCGTCCAACCGCCATGCAGCAGCCGCGCTCCCTCGCCGACGGTTCGCTCGCCGGTCTCCGTGACGACTCGGGTTGGCTCAATCTCTGGCGGGCCGCGGACCCCCTCGGTCCCTGGGAGCACCTCATCGACGAACCGGTGGAGCACGGCGGTCCGTCGTGGGGTCCGGGCCAGCGCAGTTTCGTTGGCTCGCCCGACGGAACCCGGATCGCCTTCACCCGCAACGAGGAGGGTTTCGGTCGTCTCTGCGTGGTCGATCTCGCCTCGGGTGAGGTCGTCGAACTCGGTCGCGGGGTGCACGGCCATCTCTCGTGGGGCGGGGACTCCCTCGTCGCGCTCCGCTCGGGCGCTCGGACACCCACACAGGTAGTCAGGTACTCGATGCCCGACGGGAAGCGCTCGGTGCTCGCCGTCGGCCCCTCCGACGAGTGGGCAATCCACGATCTACCCGAACCGGAACTGCATCGGGTCACCGGCGCCGACGGGATGACGGTGCCGATGCGCCGCTACGGCGCGGGTCGGGGCCAGGTACTGATCGCGGTACACGGGGGTCCGACCGACCAGTGGCCGGTCACCTTCCTGCCGAGGGTGGCCCGCTGGTGGTCGGAGGGCTGGGACGTCGTCGTCTGCGATCCGCGGGGTTCGACCGGGCACGGTCGCGCCTACACCGATGCCCTGCGCGGTGGATGGGGGCGTCTCGACACCGACGATGTGCTCGCGGTGGCCGAGCACTGCCAGGCATCCCGATGGTCGACCCGTGAGACCACCGTCGTGATGGGGTCCTCCTCGGGAGGTTTGGTCGTGTTGAACGCCCTCGTCGGTGAGAGCCCCATCTCGGCCGGAATCGCCCTCTACCCGGTGTCCGATCTGGCTGGCCTCGCTGAGCACACCCATCGTTTCGAGGCGCACTACACCGACGGGCTCGTCGGACCGCCCGGTAGCCCCGCGCTCTCCGCCAACTCGCCGATCTCAAAAGCGTCGGAGATCTCAGGACATCTCTTGGTGATGCACGGTACCGAGGACCCCGTCGTGCCGATCGAGCACTCGAGGCGCCTGGTCGCCGCCCTCGATCCGGCTCGCGTCGACGCGCGGTTCGTCGAGATCGACGGCGAGGGCCATGGCTTCCGGTCGCCCGACAACCGCCGACTCGAGTACGACCTCGTCGGCGAGTTCCTCGCAGGAGTTATCAAGCGCTCGACCGGGCTTGATCAGGGCGCGCAGTAGGGTTCCGCCGTGACCTCCGACGATCGCGAGTTCCGCGCGGATGACCCGGACACCGTGGTCGTTCACTACGACCTCGATGGCTGGGACGCCGATCAGATCGCGGCCCTCACCGAGTCGTTGGCCAACGAGGGGCTCCCTCACGCTTGGCGCGGCACCGAACTACTCGTGCCCGAGTCCGATGAGGAGGCCGTCGACACCGTGTTCGACCGCCTCGAGGATGAGCTCGGCCCGTTTCCCGTCGTGCTCGGCGCCGGCGAGCCGGGCACCGAGTTCCAACTCGACGACTGGGCGCCCGCCGAGCTCGACCTTCTGCGCCGATCGCTGATCGAAGCTGAGATCCCGCATCGCTGGGAGGGCGAGAACGTCGTCGTCGCAGAGGACGCCGAGGAGACGGTCGATGACCTCCTCGATGCCATCGAGGCGGGGGATCTCGCGCCGACCGAGGCCGCGGAGACGGCACCCGACGGCGTCCTTCAGGAACTCTTCGCCATCGGCGACCGTCTTGCCCGCGACGGAACGGCGTCGGCGGCGCGGACCCAACTCTTCGATCTGCTCCCGACCCTCTCACCAGAGGCCGCTCCGTTCGGGGTCGCCCTCGGGGTGTGGCGACGGGTGCTCGAACGGGCCATCGAGGTGCGCGCGGCGTTCACGGCGGCCGACTTCGAGCCGGCCCGGGTCTCATCGGCGGCCGAGGATCTGCGCGACGTCTGTCGGCCCTGGGTCTGAACGCGCGCACCGAGCGCTCACGGCGACACGGCGACCACCCACCGGTACGGTTTGGCCGTGGTGTTGGCTGAGCTCGAGATCTTCCATTCCCGCGCCGTCCAACCGACCCGTCGGGTCGCCCTCGGGCATCTCGTCCTCCCGGTCGACCCGGCGCCCGGTCTCGGGGGCATCCTGCTCGGCGCTGTCGTCGCCGAGCACGCCCGGCGGCTCGACGGCGACGACCTCCTCGATATCGGCCGTCTCATCTCCGAGGTGGAGCACGGCCATCGGGTGACCCAGCCCCGCCTCCGGCATCGCTACCAGGTCGATCGTCATGGCCTTGCGTGCAGTCGGCACATCATGATCGGCGACGGTGACGACATCTCCTTCGAGTTCGACGCGAAGGGCACCGACGTGGCTCAGGTGCTGGGCGCTGTCTACGCCCTCGAGCGTCTCGGGCTCGAAGCACGGCGCGCGATCGGGCCGGTTCTCACCCGAGCCTCGCGATGGAGGGGGCCGATCGGGCCGTCGCTCGTCGCCCATCTGGCCGGAGCCCGGTCCGCTGAGTTGCGCTCCCTCGCGGATCCGCGAGGGTGGGCGATGACGCTCCTCGGTTTCGATCCGGCCGAGTCGGCACCGAGTCGCCGTGAGGTAATGCGCCGCTACCGGCGTCGGATGCTCGACGTCCACCCCGACCACGGCGGCGACACCTCGGCGGCGAGCGCCTCGATCCTTGAGCTCAACGAGGCCCGGAGAATTCTCACCGAGTCGATGCCGGTGGGCTGAGGGCATCCACCGGGTTGAGATCGTCGAGGTCTCGGCGGGCGGTCTCGGGCAGATGCCGCCACACGACGTGCACCACGACGAGCTGTCCGACGGTGAGTAACCCCATGACGCGGGCGTAGCTCCAGCCACTGTCAAGGAGTGTCCCGGCCGCGAGGAGTCCGCCGATGCCTCCGAGGAGAGCGAGCACGGTGAGCAGACCGGCGGCTCGTCCTCGGTTGCCGGTCGGGAAGAGCTCCGCCCGGTAGACGGCCAGGGCGGGATAGGCGATCCCGCCGAGGAATCCTCCAGCGAAGGCGGACGCCCACATCGCCGAGCCTCCGACGCTGAACGATGTCCAGATGCCGGCGGTCGCGACGGGCAGCGTGAGGGCGATGAGCCCGCGGCGTCCCCTCCGATCGGCGAGCTGGCCGCCGACAACCAGACCGAGGGCGGCTGGTGTCGAGGTGGTCAACGTGAAGAGCGCGATCGATGATCCCGAGAGGTCCCGGATCTCGTCGAGGTAGCGGTTCTGGAAGAAGCTCGCCGGGGCAACGAACAGGTTGACGCCGATCGCGATCACGCCGAGGGGGATGAATCGGCGGCGATCGAGCGGAGGGGCGACCGTGTGCTCGCGGGAGAAACGCCGAGTCTCGGGCAGGCGTCGTGCGATGTCGACGGCGACCACCAGCCAGATCAGGGTCACGAGGTAGACGAGCCGCCAGCCACCGTCGCCGAGGTCGGTCAGGGGTAGCGCGCCCACCGCGAAGCCGGCGCCGAGCCCGCTCGCCATCGCGAGGAGGGCGATGGCGTAGGCGCGGGAACCGCGAGGCATCTCCTCGACGGCGACGACGGCGATCAGGAAGTCGAGAGCGAGGCCGAGTGGGCGTCCGATCGCCTGTGAGGCGACGAGCCAGCCGAACGAGGGCGCGAGCGCGCCGAGGGCGGTGATGAGCGGAGCGGCCCAGGCGACGACGGTGATGACGCGCCGGCGTCCGATCCGGTCAGCGGCCACGGCGAGGGGGATGGTGATGAGGATTCCGGCGCGGACGATCGAGCCGGCCACACCGATGCCGGTGTTCCCGACACCGAAGTCGTCGGCGGCGAAGGCGACGGTCTGGGTGAAGATCGTGTTGACGAAGGCCGAGGTCATCGAGGCCGCGGCGAGGAGACCGAGCACGAGGATCTGACGTTGGTCGAGGGCCTCCGGCGGCGCCCACCACAGTCGACGCTCGGGTGATCGTCGCCCGATCCAGCGCCTGACCGGGATGGCGAAGAGCCAACCGAACCACGGGATCTCGAGGCGGTAGTCGGTGCGCTCCTCCCAGTGATCGCCGTCGCGTCGGAGCACGCGTCGGTAGGAGGTGAACGGCCCGCGGTCCTGCTCGAGGGTGGCGCTGTCGGGGGATGACTCAACGACGCGCTCGCTGAGGAGACCAGTTCGCGGGGCGGTGATCCTCTCGTCGGAGTGACCCACCTCGCTCCGGTGCCGTCGGATGACGGTGCGCTGACCTCCCGGCACGTGCGGAGCATACTGTTGGCCGTGTCAGCCGGTCCTGGGTCAGATCCGCGCGCCATCGACCCCGGACCGCTCATCACGGTCCGTCGCGCGGGCGACCTCTCGGGCCGGGTCTTGGTGCCCGGGGCGAAGAACTCGGTGCTCAAGTTGATGGCGGCCTGCCTGCTGGCCGACGGCACATCTGAGATATCGAACGTCCCACAGATCGCCGACGTGTCGATCATGAGCGAACTGCTCGATGCGATCGGGCTCCGTCTCGACACCTCCGTGTCCAACACGCTCCGCGTGACCAACCCGGGTGATCTGGTGCCGGTGGCGCCCTATGAGCTCGTGGAGAGGATCCGCGCCTCGATCAACGTGCTCGGACCGCTGCTGACCCGCTGCGGGGAGGTCCGGCTCTCCCTTCCCGGCGGGGATGACTTCGGCGCCCGGCCGATCGATATGCACATCGCCGGTCTCGAGGCGATGGGGGCCGAGTTCAAGATCTCCCACGGCTACCTCGAAGCCCGCGCCGATCGGCTCCGGGGGGCCGACATCGTCTTCGATTTCCCGAGCGTTGGCGCGACGGAGAACATCGTGACCGCGGCGGTGCTCGCCGAGGGAGTGACCACGGTGGAAAACGCGGCCCGCGAACCCGAGGTCGTCGATCTCTGTCACTTCCTACTTGCCATGGGGGCCGAGATCTCAGGGGTGGGAACCTCGCGCCTCACCATTCGCGGGGTGGGTCGTGACGGACTCCGCCCGGCGAGCCATCGAACGGTGCCCGATCGGGTGCAGGCGGCCACCTACATCGCAGCGGTCGCGGTGGCCGGGGGAGAGGTCGAGATGGTCGACGCCCGACCCGGCCAGATGGAGATGTTGCTCACCCGGTGCCGGGATATGGGGATCGTCTTCGAGCCCTTCGCCGATCAGGGCGTCGAAGGGCTGCGGGTCTCATGCTCCGAGCGGTTGAGGTCGGTCGACGTGCAGACCCTGCCCTATCCGGGGATCGCGACCGACTACAAGCCGCTCATCATCACGATGCTCGCCGTGGCCGATGGGGTGTCGATCGTGACCGAGAACCTCTATCCCGGTCGGTTCCGCTACGTCGAGGAACTGCAGCGGCTCGGCGCGGACATCCGCACCGACGGCCACCACGCCGTGGTGCGGGGACTGCCACGGCTGTCTGGTGCCCCGGTGCGGGCGCACGACATCAGAGCCGGCGCCGCCATGGTGGTTGCCGGGTTGGCGGCGGAGGGCACGACGACGATCTCCGGGGTGCGTCACATCGACCGTGGCTACGACGATCTCGTCGGTCGTCTCGCCTCGATCGGCGCGGACATCACCCGCGTCGATCCCTGAACCATCCGGGCTCAGTCGGCCGGTTCGACCGGTTCCTCGGCTCGAGTATCGGCTTCGGCGGCCGCGCGGGCTGCTGCCTCGACCCGTCGTTTCACGAGTGCGAGCACGCCGATCACCACGAGCATCGGGCCGGCGACGAGCAGGATCTCGTCCCAGCCGCCTTGGTGAGCGAGGAGAGCCACGGTGTGAGCGTACGAGGTCGATCGTGCGAGCCGACCCCGGTGTCTGGTTGACTGTCGAGGCGATGTTGGAACAGATCAAGGCGACGATCGAGGTCATCCGACCGGCCCTTCAGGCCGATGGCGGCGACATGGAACTCGTCGGTGTCGATGAGGAGACGGGCGTGGTCAGCGTGCGGCTCGTCGGGGCCTGCGGAACCTGCCCGGTGTCGACGCAGACGCTCAAGGGCGGGATCGAGCGCATTATGCGCGACCGCGTCGACGGGGTCACCGAGGTGATCAACGTCGCCGAGGCCGAGAACGCGATCTGATGGGACGCGCTCCGGCGGATCCCGTCGCGCTGTTCGCGTCCGCTCGCGAGGGTGACCGGGCGGCGACCGCTCGACTGCTGTCGCTCGTGGAGCGCGGTGGGGTCGAGGGCCGCGCGGTTGGACGGCTCGCTCATCCGCTGAGTGGGGAGGGCTACACCGTCGGGCTCACCGGCGCGCCGGGCGCCGGTAAGAGCACCCTGACGAGCGCGCTCATCGGTCATCTGCGATCGCTCGAGATCGAGGTGGCCGTGCTCGCGATCGATCCGTCATCGCCGTTCACCGGGGGCGCCATCCTCGGGGATCGCGTGAGGATGCAGGACCACGCGAACGACCCGGGGGTCTTCATCCGGTCGATGGCCACCCGGGGCCATCTGGGTGGGCTCTCGGTGGCCGCTCCGGAAGCGATCCGGCTCCTGGACGCGCTCGGCCGACGGTGGATCCTGCTCGAGACCGTCGGTGTCGGCCAGGTGGAGGTCGAGGTGGCGGGCAAGGCCGACACGACGGTCGTCGTGGTGAACCCGGGCTGGGGCGACAGCGTTCAGGCGAACAAGGCGGGCCTCATGGAGATCGCGGATGTGTTCGTCATCAACAAGGCCGATCGCAAAGGGGTCGAGGAGACCCGCCGCGACCTCGAGCAGATGCTCGACCTGTCGGAGCTGCCGCACGACTCATGGCGACCGCCGATCGTGGCGACGGTCGCCAACTCGGGGGAGGGCGTCGCTGATCTGTGGGAGGCCGTCGGCCGTCACCGCGCCTTCGCCGAAGACAGCGGGGTGCTCGCTGAGCGACGCCAGTTCCGCCTGCGGGAGGAGATGCGCGAGATCGTCGCGGCCCGACTCCGTGAGCGAGCTCGTCAGGTGTGCACCGGGGAGCGCTGGGACGAGTTGACCGACGAGGTCCTCGGACGCCGTGTCGATCCGTGGACCGCTGCTGACGAGATGTTGGCTCCGGTCGATGCCTGAGCGTTCCGCCGGCTGAGTTCGTCGAGCACCGTCTCGAGGGCGCGCGGACCCGGTCGACCTCGACTCGTCCAGCGCTCGGCGCCGTCGCGGAGTCGGGCAATGGTCCACCCGCGGTCGAGAGCGCTCACGACGGCGCGTTCGAGGAGATCGGCTCCGGTGTGGGGCGCGAGCAGGGCGAGGGTGTCGGGGACGTCGAGCACCGGGATGCCCGACAGGGTGACGACGGCCTCGTCGACGGGCCCCCGGGTGAAGTGCGTGATGATGACCCCGGGGTGTCCGGGCCACGACCCTCGTCGACAGAGGAGATCGACCCGGTCGTGATTCTGGAAGCCGTTCAGCCGGTGGAGACGGGCGGCGGCTCCGTGGGAGATCACGCCGCGGCCCGGCCCGAGGGTGGCGATGCGGCAGCGTTGCTGGAAGCTCTCTGGTGTCGAGGTGACGCGGACGACACGGGGGCCGACCCGGTCGAGCACCCCGATATCGAGGAGTCGTCGCTCACGATGCCATGAGACGCCGAGTCGCCGGAGATCGTCGCAGGTGGCGACGCCGTCGTGGTCGTGCAGATGCCTGAAGAGCTCGCGCATGACCCCCGGTGGGCACCAGCGGATCCCTCGCGGGGAACTCGACGGGTCTATCTGCCGAGGAACTCGACGTGTCTATCTGCCGAGGAACTCGACGTGTCTATCTGCCGAGGAACTCGGCTTTGCCCGGGCCGTTCTCGAGGAAGCTCCGCACACCGATCTGGCTGTCCTCCGTTCGGAACGACTCCACGAACAACTCGCGCTCCACCAGGAGTCCGTCAGCCAACGACATCGATAGGCCGCGGTCGATCGCCTCCTTCGCGAGCGCCTGGGCGATCGTCGCGCCGCGAGCGACCTCGGTGGCGAGTTCCATCGTTCGGTCACGCAAGCCCTCGGAGGAAACGATCTCGTCGGCGAGGCCAATACGCAACGCCTCCTCGGCCTTCACCTGTCGGCCGGTGATTGAGATCTCCTTCGCGCGGCTCGCGCCGACGGCACGGGCGAGGCGCTGGGTCCCGCCGCCACCGGGAATGGTGCCGAGGAGCACCTCGGGTTGGCCGAACACCGCTCGCTCGGAGGCGATCCGATAGTCGCAGGCGAGAGCCAACTCGCAGCCTCCTCCGAGGGCGTACCCCGATACCTCGGCGATCACGAAGCGCGGGATCGCGGCGAGGGCGTCGAGGGCGACGTGGATCCGCTCGGTGATGCCGGCTGCCTCCTCGGGTCCGCCGAACTCGGAGATGTCGGCACCGGCGGCGAAGATCTTGGGGCCACCGGTGACCACGACGACCTTCGGCGGGCTCGCGGTGAGCTCAGCGGCGATCTCGCCGATTCGCGCGACGACCGCTCCCGATAGGGCGTTCACCTTGCCGTTGGTGAGGGTGACGAGGGCGATGCCCCCGTCGAGGTGCTCGAGCTCGACGACAGTGTCCATCGCAACAGTCTTGCCGACCGGTACCGGCGCGCGGCACCCGGAGGTCAGGCCCCGGGTCAGGCCCGGGGTCAGGCCGGAAGGGCGCGCTGGTAGACGTCGACGGTCCGCCGAGCGATCGCCTGCCAGGAGTACGCGCCCTCCACGAGTTCCCTCGCGGCGGCGCGCAGGCTCGAGGCCAGCTCGTGGTCGGTCAGCACCTCGATGACCCGCGCCGCGAGGTCCTCGGCCCGTCCCGGTTCGAAAGTGAGGGCGGAGCCGTTACCTCGAACCAGCTCAGCGAGCCCCCCGGTCTCCGCGGCCACCAGGGCGGCCCCACCGGCGAGGGCCTCGAGGGTGACGACGCCGAACGGTTCGTAGAGCGACGGGATCACCACGCAGTCGGCGCGATGGAGGGCGGTGCGCAGGGCGTTGTCGCTGATGAACCCGGGCAGGTCGACGATGTCGCTCACCCCGGCCACGTCGATCTGGGACTGGAGTTCGGCGAGGTAGGTGCCGCGGCCAGCGATCACGCAGCGCACCCCGGGCACCTCGGCCCGCACGATCGACATCGCGTGGGCGAGCACCTGGAACCCCTTCTCGTACTGCACCCGCCCCCAGGTGAACACGAGCGGGGAGCCGGGCCCCGCCGAGGCCGGGGCATCGACCGCGTCGTCGTCACCCTCGGTCGCCGCCCACCAGGTGGGATCGATGCCTCCGGGAATCGACGAGACGAGATCCGGATCGATCTCGAAGTCGGCGGTCACCTGGCGAGCGAGGAGGCGGGTGATGGTGATCACCTGCCGGGACCGGGCCGCGAGCCACCATTCCACCCCGTTGATCTCCTCGGGAGCCCCGGGTGGTACGTGGCCGCCACGGCGACCGCGCTCCGTGCCGTGGAAGGTGGTGACGAGCGGAGCGCGATGCGCGGCCGCGAGCGTCGTGGCCGCCCAGGCGACCGTCCAATCGTGGGCGTGCACCACGTCGGGCCGCCAGGTGGGATCGATGGCGCTGATCGCGGCATCGACGAGGGCGTGATTGGCCGACGAGGTGCGACCGATCGGATGCTCGGGCACCCAGGGGAGGTCGGCTTCGGCCCGCACGACGGTGACTCCTCCGGTGGTGGTGACGGGTGGCGTACCGTCGGTTCGCCTCGAAACGAGGACCACCTCGTGCCCCTCTCCAGCGAGGGCGTGGGCGAGGCCGTC
>JAURCL010000047.1 GCA_030828465.1 Acidimicrobiales bacterium
TCTCGTGCTGCTCAGTTGGTGGCTGAGCCATCTTCGGCGCGCGCGCTCCAAGCGTGTGGCTTTACGTCTCGACGCGTCGGTCGGCGCGCATCCGAGCAACTCCAGCCAGATCGAGTTGCCCTTCGACGGCGTCGATGCTGAGGACAGTGCCCGGTACGACGGTGATCCTGGGGCTGGGTAGTCTCCCCGGATGACCGCGGGAAACATTCGAATCGTCACCGACAGCGCCTGCGACCTCCCCGATGAACTCATCGATGAGTACGGCATCGCGGTGGTGCCTCTCTCGATCCGGTTCGGAGCCGAAGAGCTCATCGATCGCGAGCAGCTGAGCGTAGGGGAGTTCTGGCAGCGCTGCGCGGCGAGTGAGGTGCTGCCCGAGACCGCGGCGCCCGCTCCTGGGCAGTTCGAGGCCGCCTACCGGCGCTTGGCCGGCGAAGGCGCGTCGGCGATCGTCGTCGTCTCGCTGTCGGGCGCCCTGTCCGCCACCATCCAGAGCGCCGAACTCGCTGCCCGAGGCGTCGCCGACGAGATCGACGTCCGGATCGTCGACTCCCGATCGGTCACCCTCGGACTCGGCACCATGGTGCTCGCCGCGGCGAGAGCCGCTGCAGCTGGCTCAAGCGCCGACGAGATCGCCGCTCTGGTGGAGGACATGTCGTCGAGAACCAAGGTGTTCGGAGCGCTCGACACCCTCGAGAACCTGAAGAAGGGCGGGCGGATCGGCGGTGCCAAAGCGCTCCTCGCAACCGCCCTGTCAATCAAGCCGATCATCGAGGTAGTCGATGGAGTCGTCGAACAGGGCGGTAAACAGCGCACTCGCTCGAAAGCGCTCGCCTTCCTCGTCGACAAGGTGTCGTCCTTCGGTGAGCAGGTGGAGAACCTCGCCGTGCTCCACGCTGACTGCGACGACGTCGACGCGCTCGTCTCGCGACTCCGCGAGGTTCATTCCGGCGAGATCGTTGTCGGTCGGATCGGCCCGGTGATCGGCGCCCACGCCGGTCTCGGAACGATCGGTGTCGCGTTCCAGACGCGGAGTTGATTGACCGGCTCCGAGATGGAGCCGCAACTAGCGTGAGGGGCGCTCATGTCCCCACCGCCCTCCTCCGAGGGGCCCGTCGATCACGCGGCCCGAGTTCTCGCCGACCGGTATCGGCTTGAGCGACGCATCGGTCAAGGAGGGATGGCTGAGGTCTGGGTTGCCGTAGATGAGCAACTCGATCGCCGTGTGGCCGTCAAGTGGCTGAAACCCAACCTTGCCTCCGACGAGGTCGTCGCCGAGCGCTTCCGTCGCGAGGCGGTCGCCGTCGCGCGCCTCAACCATCCGAACATCGTCACCGTCCACGACGTCTTCGAGCACGACGGCCGACAGGCCGTGGTCATGCAGTTGATCGAGGGACAGAGCCTCCGGCAGGTGCTCGACAACCGCAAACGTCTCGGTCCGGAGTTGACCATCCACATCGGTGCCTCTGTTGCCGGAGCGCTCGACGAAGCGCACCGGGCGGGGTTCGTGCATCGGGATGTGAAGCCCGGCAACATCCTCTTCACCCAGGACGGGCGGGTGCTGCTCACTGACTTCGGAATCGCGAAGGCCCTCGACACGATCGATGAGGACCTCACCAGCGACAACGTCATGATGGGCACCGCCAAGTACCTCGCCCCCGAACAGGTTCGTGGTCACAAACTCGACGGCCGAGCCGACCTCTACTCCCTTGGACTGGTGCTCTACGAGTGCCTCGCCGGTCGGGTGCCCTTCCTCGGCAACAACGATGCGGAGACCGCTCTCGCCCGGTTGCAACGCGACCCGACCGACCTCGCGCACCTTCGTCCGACGCTTCCGCTCGGTCTCGTGAACCTGATCCACAAGACGTTGGCCCGCAACCCGGCCCATCGTCCACCGACGGGTGCCGACCTCCGCAAGGAGCTCATCGCCGTCGACACGACACCGCCCCATATCGACGGCACGCCGATCGAGCCACCTCCGGTGCGTGTCGAGCCTCACCGAGACGCGAACGGTTCACCCGTGAGTCCGGTGACTCCTCCGACCGGGGTGAGCGAGCGGATCACCGACCGAGTGGCCACCGTGCCCGAACGCCAGCCCGAGCCGGGGGCATCGGCCATCGCCGGTCAACCCGAGGTCGACGCGACCCGCAACGAGCACAACGACCCGTCCACCGCCGGTCGACGCGACCGGCCCCACGACGACTCCTCGACAATTTTCGGCGTGCCGCTCCCGGCCAACTCGGGTCGCACACTCGTGATCGGCGGTCTCATCCTCGCCGTCATCGCAACCTTGGCCGTCGTGCTGCTGCGGGAGCGACCCCAAGCCGCTGACATCTCGCCCCTGCCCGAGGTCACTGCCGCCCCGATCCAGGTCGACTCGGGCGAACCTGTCGACCTCGACTCGGCTGCCGAACTCGACCAGATCGACCGACCGGTGTCCGCGCTCGGTGACCCCGGCATCCAGGCTTGGGACCCGTTCGGTGACAACAACTCAGAGAACGACGCCCTGGCGCCGCTCGCGCTCGCCGATGGCAGCCGATCGACCGCGTGGGCGACCGAGTGTTACTCCGACAAATACATGGGCGCGAAGCTCGGCGTCGGTCTCGTGCTCTCCCTACCGAGTACGTCCACCGGTCGACTCGCTTTCGAGTCACTCAACGCGCCCTTCCAGATCGATGTGCTGTCGAGCATGGCCGCGGAGGCACCAACCGACTTCGGGGCCTGGGCGATGGTGGGCGACACCTCCTACGACACCGAGCCCGGACGACTCATCGTTGACGTCACCGTGCCGGCCAGTCATCTCCTGATCTGGCTGAGGGAACTCGGCCCCGACGACGCCTGCAGTCGGGTCAATCCGTTCCGCGGCCGGATCGGTGAGATCACGTGGTCCGCCGCCGGCTGAGCGACGACCCCGACGTCCTGCTCGCGGCGGCCCGCCGCGGTGATCACGACGCCCTCGAAGCCCTCCTCCGCTCGGTCCACGACCGAATGGCCGCCGTTGCGCGCCGCATGCTCCGCGATCCGGGTGATGCGGCCGACTGCACGCAGGAGGCCCTGATTCGCGTTGTCCGAGGGCTCGCCGGCTTCGACGGGAGATCGTCGTTCTCCACCTGGTGTCACCGCATCGTCGCCACCACCGCGCTCGACGAACTCCGACGACGCGGCCGGAGACCGGTGACCGTTCCGGAGACCGATCGGGAGCCGCTCTCCACCGAACCCGCCCCCGAGCAGGCCTCGCTTGACGCCCTCGCACTCGCCGATATCGACTCCGCCCTTGCGTGTCTTCCCGAGGAGTTCCGGCAGGCCGTCGTGTTGAGCGATGTCGCAGATCTCGACTATCCGACGATCGCCGAGATGCTCGAGGTCCCAGTCGGAACCGTGAAGTCGAGGGTGGCCCGGGGCCGGTCGCAGCTACGGGACCTGCTCGGGAACCCCGCCGTGGCCAGCGAACGTCGAATGGGAGAGGAGTGATGGACGTGAACGACGCGCGATTCGACGACGGCGACGAGCCGATGGAGGCGCTGCCCGATGACGTGTTGACCGCGCTGCGCTCCGTCGAAATCGATCAACTCGCCCGAGAGCGGGCGATCACCGCCGCCCTCGCCGCCGCCCCCGGACAGCGCCGGTTCAGTTCCACCTCCCTGCTTGGGGCCGCCGCGGCAGCGCTCCTCGTCGTCGCCGGAGCGGCGATCGTGCTCCCTCGGGGAGGGGACGACTCGGGGGTCACGATCGAGTCCACGTTCGACGCGGCCCTAGCCGACGGCGGGGAACTCGAGACCATCGGCACCGAAACAGCGGACGACGCGGCAGGAGACGCAGCCGATGACGCAGCCGTCATCGAGCAGCGAGTCGCGAGCGAGGAGTACTCGGCCGACGAGCCGGCCGCCGCCGAGGCCGCCCCTGCGGTCGACACCGTGATCGACACCGATGACGAGGCAGAGGAGGCCGATGCGGCCTCCTCGCTCGACGACGGCGCGGTCACGCCCGAGGAGCTGTTCGACGAGGCCGCCGAGGCGTTGGCGGCGATTCAGTCGGGTGATCTGAAACCACCCGTGACCGACTGCGTGATGATGGGCGGAGGACCCGTGCGCATCAGTCGCTTCCGTGGTGTTGAGGTCGTGGTGTTTGCCGATCTCGCGAACGGCTCGGTCACCGCACTCGCCACCTCCGACTGCTCGTTCGTCGTCGCGTACCAACCCGAACCCTGAGCGGTTTCGATCCGGGGGACCGCCGCTACAGTCGCCTCATGGCCGGTACCCCGTTCACGAATCCGGACTGGGCTGAGGAGACGACCGAGCAGATCGACCGTCTCGTCGGTGTCGTCCGGGATCGGGTGACGAACAACATCATCACCGTTGTTCGCGCGGTGGTGTTCGGCCTCCTTGGCGCCCTCCTCGGCATCGCCATCGTTGTGATCGGCCTGATCCTCGTGACGCGCGGGCTTCAGGTGCTCATCTCCCTGGTGGTCTCGGAGGAGCGCGCCGTCTACATCAGTTATCTCTCCGTCGGCCTGACCCTCGTGGTATGCGGTTCAACCGCCATGCGACGACGCTTCGGCACCTCCTGACCCCGAGGAGCACCATGTCCACTCCCCCCAGTGACGTTCGCCCGATCATCATCATCGGATCGGGTCCGGCTGGCCTTACCGCTGCCATCTACACCGCTCGCGCCTCGCTCGCGCCGCTCGTGATCGAGGGCGAGCCGTCCTCGACGAGCGACCAACCCGGTGGCCAATTGATGCTGACCACCGAGGTGGAGAACTTCCCTGGTTTCCCCGATGGGATCATGGGGCCAGAACTCATGACCAACTTCAGGGCGCAGGCCGCTCGGTTCGGCGCCGAGTTCATCACCGAGAAGGTCACCCGAGTCGACTTCTCCGAGCGTCCGTTCCGTGTGTGGGTGCGAGACGAGGAGTACCGAGCCGAGTCGGTGATCGTCTCGACCGGCGCTCGGTCGCTCATGCTCGGCCTCGAGGCCGAGCAGCGCCTCATCGGCCACGGACTCTCGACCTGCGCCACCTGCGACGGTTTCTTCTTCCGAGGTCACGAGATCGCCGTGGTAGGCGGAGGTGACTCCGCAATTGAGGAGGCCACCTTCCTCACGAAATTCGCCGACAAGGTCACGATCATCCACCGACGAGATGAGTTCCGAGCCAGCAAAATCATGCAGCAACGCGCCTTCGACAACCCGAAGATCGAGATGCTTTGGAACCACACCGTCACAGAGATCAACGGAACCGACAAGGTCGAGAGCATCGAGGTCACCGACACCGTCAGCGGTGCCGTTTCGACGCTCGACGTCACCGGCGTGTTCATCGCGATCGGTCATCGTCCGAACACCGATCTGTTCACCGGTGTCCTCGACATGGACGAGACCGGCTATCTCGAGACCGTCCCCGGCTCGAGCCGCACCAACATCGAAGGTGTGTTCGCCTGCGGAGACGTCCAGGACCACACCTATCGACAGGCCATCACCGCGGCCGGATCGGGCTGCATGGCGGCCATCGATGCCGAGCGTTGGCTCGAATCACAACACGCCTGAGAGCGTCCGGACTCGTCGCAACCGTCGGGTCTAGGATCGTCGGCCGAGGCGAGGAGCGACATGGCGACCATCAACCTGACCACGAACACCTTCGACGAGACGATCGGCGGGTCGGCGCTCCCGATCGTCGTCGACTTCTGGGCCGAGTGGTGTGGGCCGTGTAAGCAGATCGCCCCGATCCTCGACCAGATCGCCGATGAGCACGCGGGAGAAATCACGATCGCGAAGCTCAATGTGGATGAGCACCCCGACATCGCCATGCGCTACCAGGTGATGAGCATCCCGACGATGCTGCTGTTCTCCGGAGGCGATGTCCGTCGTCGGATCGTCGGCGCCAAGAGCAAAAGCGCCCTGCTGCAGGAGTTCGACGAATTCCTGAGCAGTTCCCACTGACCTCCGGGGCCGCGGGAGAGGCGGTCCGCGACCTCCAACGTCGACTGACCGCGCTCGGTCTGACGGTGTCCAATGTCGAACTCGGTCGGTTCGGCGAGTCGACGACCGCGGCCCTGCTCGACTTCCAGCGCTCTCGGCACCTCTCCGAGAGCGGCGAGTGCGACGCGGCGACATGGTCCGCCCTCGTCGAGGCCGGCTGGCACCTCGGTGAACGACTCCTTCAGTTGATGGTGCCGAATCTCCGCGGGGACGACGTGGTCGACCTCCAGGGAACGCTGACACGACTCGGCTTCGATTGCGGCAAGGTCGACGGGATCTTCGGCCCCGACACCATGCGAGCGCTCTGCGACTTCCAGCGGAACTCCGGATTGCCGAGCGACGGCGTGTGCGGGAAAGACACGGTCGAGGCCCTCGACCTGCTTCGCCGTCAGAGCGGATCCGGGCCGGGTGCCGTGGCTCTACGGGAGCGTCTTTCGCTCTCGAGCGGTGACCGCAACCTCGAACACCTTCGGGTCGTCGTCGGCCACTTCGGCGGATTGAGCGCGCTCGCGCGCCAAGTGGTGTTGGCACTCCGCCAGCGCAGCGCGACCGTTCTGGCGGCTGAGCAGGTTGATCCCGTTGAGCAGGCGTCAACGGCGAACCGTGGGGCGGCCCACGTTTACGTGGGTTTCGAGGCGTCGCCCGAACCGTGTTCGGTCATTCATCACTTCGCGGTCTCCGAGTTCGAGTCCATTGCCGGTCGCGCGCTCGCCGAGCACATCGCCACCGAGGCGACTCATTCGCCGCTTCGCCCTGACATCACCGGCGTTCGCATGCCGATTCTCCGCGAAACGGTCATGCCCGCGGTGCTCTGGCGCCTCGGACCAGTTGAGTCGCTCACCCGATCAGCCCCAGAGATCACCCGCCACGTGGTTCGAGGGCTGGTCCGTTGGACAGAAGTGGAAACTGAGAACTAATGTTCTGTTATCAAACACATGATCGGCCACGGTGCGGGTTTTCCACAGGTTTCTCCACTTAGTGTGAATAAACCCAAGGTCGAGGTTCAGAACCCTCAACCTCGACCTCATCTCGCAGAGGCCGCAGCGTTCGGCCCCGAGATGGGGGTGTCGCGGTCAGGATCCACCGATCATGGCGCGGTAGATGCGCTCAAGATCCGGTAAATCGGCGAAGTCGATCGTGACGCGGCCACGCTTCGAAGTCAGGTTGATTGCCACCCGAGTCTCCAATCGGTCAGCCAGAAGTTTCTCCAATTCGAGGAGCCCCGGCGGGCGAAGACGGGTGAGCGGAGCCAGACCAGCTCCATCGATCGGATCCGGATCGGGGTTACCGCCAGTTCCAGACTCCCCACGAACCGCTTCCTCGACAGCACGGACCGACCACTTCTCTTTGACCGCCTGTTTGGCGAGTGCCTCCTGACGACTCCGGTCAGGGGTGGCGAGGAGGGCCCTGGCGTGGCCGGCGGTGAGTTGCCCACTCTCGATCAACTGCTGCACGCCGGGAGGTAGGGAGAGGAGGCGGATGGTATTGGTGATACTCGCACGGCTCTTGCCGACCCGCGATGCGACCGCATCATGCGTCAGGTCGAAGTCGTCGATCAGTTGTTGGTAGGCGATCGCCTCATCGATTGAGTTGAGATTCTGCCGTTGGACGTTCTCAACCAACGCCTGCTCCAACGACGACAGATCGTCTCCCGTACGGACGATGGCCGAGATGGTCGACAACCCCGCGCGCTTCGACGCCCGCAGGCGCCGCTCCCCCGCCACGAGTTCGTATCCGGAGTCGGTCGGCCTCACGACGATCGACTGGATCAGGCCGTTGTGCTTGATCGATGCGGCTAGTTCGTCGAGCGCCTCCTCGTCGAACGACCGACGTGGCTGAAAGGGATTGGTGCTGATCTGCTCAATCGGAAGTTCGGCGAAATAGGGGGCGTCGCCTCGCTGGCCGAGCACCTCATCGGCGTCTTTGGGGATGAGGGCACTCAACCCCCGGGCAGGCTTAGTGCTTCGTGGCATCGTGAACCTCCTGTGCAATATCGCGGTAGGCGATGGCCCCCCGAGATGATGGGTCGTAGAGCGTGATCGGTTGTCCGTGGCGGGGCGCCTCAGAGAGTCGTACGTTTCGGGGCACCACCGTACGGAGGACTTTGTCGCCGAAGTGGTCGCGGATGTCGGTGACCACCTCCTCGCTCAACTTGGTCCTCGAGTCGTACATGACACAGGCGATGGTCGAAATCTCCAGGGTCGGGTTGAGGCCACTCGTGCGGATTCGACCGACATTGGTGATCAATTGCCCGACACCTTCGAGTGCGAAGTACTCGCACTGGATCGGTAGAAGCACCTCGTCAGCAGCCGCCAATCCGTTGACCGAGAGCAGACCGAGGCTCGGTGGGCAGTCAATGAGCACGTAGTCGTAATCATCGATCACGCTGTGAATGGCATTCCGTAATTGGAGTTCGCGGTTGAATGTCGAAACCAACTCGATCTCAGCTCCAGCGAGATCCAGACTGGCGGGCGCCACGAACAGGTTGCGAACGTCGGTCGGTTCGACGCAATCCTCCATGGACACGCCGTGGAGCAGAACGTGATACATCGAATGCTCAAGGGACCGTGTATCGATTCCAAGACCGCTTGAGGCGTTTCCCTGCGGGTCGAGATCAACGATCAGTGTTCTGAGGCCCATGTCGGCGAGAGCCGCACCGGTGTTGATGGTGGTGGTGGTCTTCCCAACCCCGCCCTTCTGGTTGGCGATGGCGATCACCCGGGGGAGTGTCTTGGCCTGATGAGTATCAGTAGGGGGATTGGGCGCATCACTCATGGTGGGTACATCCTGCCCGTTCGGTGTTGCATGGGCAAGCACCCTGCCAATGTTTCACGTGAAACCATCGACCCCCACTTCAGGGTGTTGACCACGGATCAAATGAGCCGGTGATGTTTCACGTGAAACAGTCACATTGGATCACCAAGACACTACGTGCGACGGAGGACCGCGATCCCCCCGTTGACGGATCCCAGCGTGAACTCGGGACGGGTGCTGTCCCAACGAGCGCCCGTCGATCCCGGGGGTTCAGAGACGAGGAGTAGTCCACCCGGCTTCAGGTAGTGACCTGCTGCGCGGGCGGTTTGCTCGGGTGTTCCGAAACTGCGGGCGGTCACCACGTCGAAGTGGCCCGCCCACTCACCGGTGGCTTGATGGGTGTCGGTGTCTGCACACACGACCCTCGCCCGTGTGGACAATTCAAGGCGAGCCACCTGCCGTCGCAGGATGTCCGCGCGTTTCTCACGACGCTCGACCAGGGTCAGCTTGAGTTCGGGGCGGTGAACGGCAATCACTAGGGCCGGCAATCCCCCGCCGGATCCGAGATCCAAAAGGGTGACGGTTCCACGTGGAACCATCGCCGCGAACCGCTCGCAGTGGGTGATCTCGTGGTCGAGATTCGTGGCAGAAATGACACCGAGGCGTTGCGCGATGCGCAACGCCTCGGTCAGGGGGCCCTGATCAGGGCCGTTGGAACCGTTCATTCGGCCCCTCCGCGGTTCACTCCGGGCTCACGAGCACCCGTCGGTCGGGGTCCTCTCCCTCCGACCTGCTGCTCACACCCTCGATCTCAGCGAGAACGTCGTGGAGCACTTTGCGGTCGGCCGACGACATCGGATCGACCGCGACCGCACGGCCACTCTCCTTGACGCGCTCCGCGATCTGCTTCGCAAACGCCTCGAGACTGGCCCGCCGGCGCTCGCGGTACTTCGCGATGTCCACGCGAAGGTGGGTGTCGTGGTCACCGAGTCGCCGCTGAGCCGCCACCCGAACCAAATCCTGGATCGCGACGAGCGTGCGCCCTCCGTGACCGACCATCAGGCCGAGCTCGGAGCCGTTCACCGTCACCTCGAGATCGGTGTCCTCGCGCTGTAGTTCCACCGTCGCCTCGAAGCCGAACGCCGAGGTGAGTCCCTCCATGAACGAGACCGCGGCCTCGCCGACCAACGCCGGGTCGACTGGATCGCCGGAACGTTCCTCGCGTGGGGGACGCCGGTCCTGGGACCGTCCGCCCGAACGACCACGACCGCCCGCTGATCGGTCACCCGAACCGGACTTGTCCTGACGAGAGTTGTCGGTGTCGGCGGATACCTTCGCCTCACCTGAACGCGGAGCCTTGCGATCACGGCTCCGACGCCGGTCCACCTTCGGTCGAACCTCAGCGGGCTTCACCCTCGCTCGAATCCTCGCCTCACCGCGGGTCTTGCCAAAAAGACCGTTCTTCGGTTCTTCCAGCACCTCGATGTCGACCTCGTCGACATCGACGCCGAGTCGATCGAGTGCCTGCTCGGTCGCCTCCTCGATGGTTTTACCGGTTGTCTCCACCCATTCCATGGGTCCTCCATTCATGTCGTCGGCGGTGTGCCGCCGCTCCTGAGATCTACGTGTTCAGCGCTTCCGACTGCCGCCTGGTCGCTTGAGATCAGCCGTCCTGGACGCTCCGCCGGAGGGGCGTCCGCCACCAGTTCGCTTTGAAGGCGACGGCTTTGCTCCCCCTGATGACCGCGACGTCGGGCGCCCCCCGCCCTTGTCAGCCGAACTTGCCTTCTTCGATGACGGCCTCGACGACTTCTCATCATCGGCCTTACCACCACCGGAGAGATCCCGCTTGGCTTGCGCCAGCAGTCCGCCTCCACCATCAGCTTTGGAGAGTTCCCGCGCCTTCACGCTGGCCGCCTGCGCTTGTCGGCCGAGCGACTCGTCGCCTGCGTAGAACCGGCGGGTGATGTAGGCCTGAACAAGAATTCTGAGAACCGATTGGATGATGTAGTAGACGACCAGACCGAG
>JAURCL010000048.1 GCA_030828465.1 Acidimicrobiales bacterium
GAAGACCCACAGGTTGTCGAGGACAGCCTGCACCTCTTCGGGGGTGAGTTCCTGGGCGAAACCGACGTTCGGTGTCAACGCGAGCAGAGCGAGCGTTCCACCGAGGCCGGAAGTGATTCGTAGTGCACGTTTGCGCACGGTTCCTCCTCTATGGGTAGACGGGTAGGGATCGTCCGAGGCCACGCTGCCGGTGGACTGGGTGAGAAGGTAGGAGGCCGTCGTTTCACGACTGTCGCCCCAATGTTTCGTGTCTGTGACCAGTGCGTGAGGTCACTCAACGGTGCTCAGGCCGCGATGAGCATCCAGCCGCGACGCCGAACCGTTACCACCCGTTCTGCGCCGACCGCCCGTCGCACCGCGACCACGAGGGAATCGCAACGACGCTCGCTGAGATCGGCGACACCGACGGCGCGAGCGAGCTCGGAACGGCTCACCACCCGGCCGGAGCGGGCCACCAGCGCGTCCAGCACGGCCCGCTCCTGCTGGGTGAGATGTCCCAGGGGAGAGACGAGATCACCCACCGCGACCTCGGGAGGTTCCGACTCGAGGGGAGCGGCGACAGGAGCGGGCCGTGACACGGAGCAAGGTTCGCCCCTCGGGATGACCGGCGTGTTGGCGCAGTGTGAACGGTGTGTTTCATGTGCACAGGTTTCGTCTGGTCAGGTTTCGTGAGGGCAGTGCGACGTCGATGCGCCGAGAGAGTGCCGACGGGGGCAGACTCATCCCATGGACCTCACGTACCCGACCGACGCCGAGGAGTTCCGCTCCGAAATCCGCACCTGGCTCGAGAGCAACCTGCCCTCCGGCTGGTTCGAGCCCGGCTTCGAGATGAGCGACGAGGAGCGCCGCGAGTTCAACGCCCACTGGCCGGCGAAACTCTTCTCGGGCGGTTGGATCTGCGCCACCTGGCCCACCGAGTACGGCGGTAAGGGTCTCACGACCATGCAGGGCGTCGTCCTCGCTGAGGAGTTCGCTCGTGCGCGCGCCCCCATGCGAGGCGACTTCTTCGGCGACACCCTCGTCGGCCCGACCCTGCTGCAGTGGGGCACCGAGGAGCAAAAGCGCGAGTTCCTCCCCGGCATCTTGAAGGGCGAGACCCGCTGGTGCCAGGGCTTCTCCGAGCCGAACTCGGGTTCAGATCTCGCCAGCCTGAAGACCACCGCGGTCCTCGACGGCGACGAGTGGGTGATCAACGGCCAGAAGGTGTGGACCACCCAGGGTCACCACGCCGACTACTGCTTCCTGCTCACTCGCACCGACCAGACCGCCGCGAAGCACGCGGGAATCTCGTACCTGCTGGTGCCGATGCGCCAGGACGGGGTGGAGGTACGCGGAATCACTCAGCCTGACGGGACCGCCGAGTTCTGCGAGGTGTTCTTCACCGACGCGCGGTGCCCGGCCGACAACGTGGTGGGTGGGGTCAACAACGGATGGAAGGTTGCCAACTCGACCCTCGCCTTCGAGCGCGGTCAGTCGGCTACCACCGGCTACCGCCGGTTCGAGGAGGAGTACCGCCTGCTCGTCGAAGCCGCGCGCGCCAACGGCGCGATCAACGATTCTCTGATTCGCCAGCGGCTGATGCAGTACTTCACGAAGATCCAGATCCTCCGCATCAACGGCCTGCGCAACTTGTCGTCGGCGTTGAGCGGTTCGAAGGACATGGGCACCATCGCCCTCGGCGCCACTAACAAGATGTTCTGGTCGGAGATGCACCAGCGTGCCATGGAACTCGCCCTCGACATCTTCGGGCCCGAGGCGATGCTGGTCGACAGCGGACCGGAGGGCGGTTCTTGGCCAGGCGCCATGCGCGAACGCCGCCGCGAGGGCTACCCGGTGAGCGGCATGATGTCGGCCTTCTTCTTCTCCCGTTCCGAGACGATCTGGGGTGGCACCAGCCAGATTCAGCGGAACATCGTGGGAGAGCGGGTCCTCGGGCTCCCGAAGGAACCCAAACCCGGCTGACCGAGCAATGAGCATCGAACCGGGCGCCACCAGGGAGCGTCTCGTCACCGGACCGTTCATCGCGGTCACCACCGCGCTGTTCCTGCAGTTCATGTTCGTCGGGATGGTCATCGTGATCATCCCACGATTCGTTGAGTTGCACCTCGGGGCCGGAGAGTTCGGCATCGGTCTGACCCTGGTCGCGTTCGCCGGGGCCGCGGTCGCTTGCCGGCCCGCGATCGGACCGCTCAGCGACCGCTTCGGACGTCGCGCGCTGATGCGGGTCGGAGCGCTGATGTGCGCCGGAGCGGCCCTGCTCGCCGGTCTGTCACCGAACCTCGCAGTGTTCCTCGCTCTGCGAGCTGTAATGGGAGTCGGTGAGGCCGTCGTGTTCGTCGCGGCCTCGAGCCTCATCGCCGACCTCTCGCCAGAGGGGCGTCGCGCGGAGGGAGCGAGTTACCTCTCGGTCGCCGTGTTCACCGGGGTTGGCATCGGCCCGCTCGTCGGTGAGTGGTTCCTCGGAGACGACCATTACACCCGCACCTTCGTCGCGGCCGCCGTCTTCGCGGTCATCGGCGCCCTCTCGGTGTTCCGTGTGCCTCCGAGGGTCGACCGCGTGGCCGAGGGTCCGCCTCGGAGATTCACCCTCCTGCACCGCGCCGCCCTCTGGCCCGGCGTCGTGCTCGCCTGCGCTATCGCCTCCTTCGCGTCGTTCGCGGCGTTCATCCCCGACCACGCCCGGTCGGTCGGGCTCGCTGGGGCAGGCGGGCTCTTCGCCGTCTACAGCGGCGTCAGCCTCGTCATTCGTATCTTCGGCGCTCGCATCCCCGAGATGATCGGACTGCGGACCTCGGCGACCATCGCCCTCGCCAGCTTGGCCGTCGGACTCGCCCTGCTCGCCGCGGTGCCCTCAGCTTGGGCGCTCTGGCTCGCTGCGGGCATCACGGGTGCCGGGATGGCACTCAACTACCCGCCGCTGTGGGCCCGCGTGGTCGACAGCGTCGAGCCCCACGAGCGCACGGCCGCGGTGAGCTCGTTCACCATGTTCTTCGAGGTCGGCAACATCGTCGGCGGGCTCTCCCTCGGCATCGTCGCCGAGCTCGCCGGCAAGCGCAGCGGTTTTGCCGGGGGCGTGGTGATGGCTCTTATCGGCCTCGTGGTCGTGTGGACGATGCTCCCCGAGCGCAACCCGGCACACGCCGAGGCGCCGACCATGCCGTCCGCTCCGATCCGTTGAGCGCGATGTCGCTCATGTGAACACCGTGTGCGCACGGGCGACCCCGGTCGGCTCGAGGCCGTAACGTCTCGGCATGGACGAGTTGCTCGGGCCCGACGGTCGGCCGCGCCCGGCGGCAGCCGAACTGCTCCGCATGCTGTCCTCACTCGAGTCCGGCGCCCTCCACGAACGCCAGCGAGCAGCCGAGGCTGAGATCCTGACGATGGGCATCACCCGGTCTCAAGACACGTCACGGTGGCCTGGGGCCGTGATTACGCCGATGTGACACCGGTGCGCGGGGTTGTGATCGGTCCGGCGTCGGAACAACGACTCGACGTGGCCGTCGACGTGACCTCCGACGCCCTGTAGTGCGCGTCGGTCAGCGGCGTTTCGCGCGGGCGGCCTGCTCGCGCCGGGCCTTCGCCTCAGCCTGCTTGCGGGCCTTCGCCTCGCGACGACGCTCGCGCAGCGCCTCGCGCTCGGCGTCGTCACGACCATCACCCGACGTCGGCGTCGGGATCACCGACTTCGACTCGGCCGGCGGGAGGGCGATGAGATCGTCGTTCTTCAGGAGGTCGCGGATGATCGCCGCGGCCGGGGCCTCTCCGGCCACCGTCGACGCGAGCATGATCCGGTTCGCGGCGAGACCGTGCCGCTCGATGAGCCCGGGCAGCACCTCGCGGAGATCCTCCGAGGACGGATGGTCGGCGTTGTCACCGAGTTGCTCGATGCAGTCGGCGAGGCAGGCGTCGGTGAGCACCATGGCGACCCCCTCCATCGTGCCGTCAAGACGACCTGAGGCAATCGCCGAACGCACCGCGGAGGTGTCGACGTCGCCGTCGGCCTCGATCAGATCGGCGAGGGCGTCAAGGTGCTCCTCGTCGAGGGAGTCGATCAGTGAGGTGAGTTCCTCATCGGTGGCGACCGCGAAGGCGCGGTCGAGCAGGCCGAGCGATTGGAGACGGTTCTTCACCTGATTCACGCGTCACGACGCTACCTGCCGGTGCTGTCGGACTGACCGACTACGATCACCAGAGGTCAGAGCGGCCCAGTGGGGGGCGCCATGGGAGCAGCTGGGTTCGCCCCGCTGGCTGGATTCGAGGTGGGGAATGGCGACGGTGTCTCTCGAGAACGTCAACAAGGTCTACGACAACGGTTTCCAGGCCATTCACGACCTCTCTCTCGATATCAACGACGGCGAGTTCCTCGTCCTCGTCGGGCCCTCGGGCTGTGGCAAGTCGACGGCGCTGCGGATGATCGCCGGTCTCGAGGAGATCACCTCGGGTGAGATGCGTATCGGCGAGCGGGTCGTCAACGAGGTCGAGCCGAAGGACCGCGACATCGCGATGGTGTTCCAGAACTACGCCCTGTATCCCCACATGACGGTGTTCGACAACATCGGCTTCGCTCTCAAGTTGGCCAAGGTGCCCAAGGAGGAGATCGAGCAGCGGGTGCGCCGAGCCGCGGAGATCCTCGAGCTGACCACCTACCTCGATCGCAAGCCCGGTCAGCTCTCGGGCGGCCAGCGTCAGCGCGTTGCCATGGGCCGCGCGATCGTTCGCCAGCCGGCCGCCTTCCTGATGGATGAGCCGCTCTCCAACCTCGACGCGAAGCTCCGAGTGCAGATGCGCGCCGAGATCGCCTCGCTGCAGCGGAACCTCGGCGTGACCACCTTCTACGTGACCCACGACCAGGTCGAGGCGATGACCATGGGCGACCGGGTCGCCGTCATCAAGGACGGCGTCCTCCAGCAGGTCGACACCCCGCAGAACCTGTACGACCGACCCGAGAACGTGTTCGTGGCGGCCTTCATCGGATCACCCTCGATGAACCTCTACGAGAGTCTGATTGGGGTGTCCGGTGACCGCATCACCGCGACCATTGGCTCGCAAACCGTCACGCTTTCCGACGCGGTCATCGCCAAGCGGCCCGCCCTTCGCGGTTACGACGGGCGACAGGTGATCGTCGGCATCCGTCCCGAGGATTTCGAGGACGTCGAGTTCGCCCCCGACGCTCCGGCCGACCAGCGCCTCACCGCGCCCGTCCGGCTCATCGAGGCGCTCGGCTCGGAGATCATGGTGCACTTCTCCCTCGACGCGACCACGGTTGACTCCGGCGACCCTGACGCGGTCGAGGAACGCCACGGCGAGGACCAGGCGAACGCCGTCGGTCGGTTCAACCCGCGCTCACGTGTTCGCGCCGGCGATTCCATCTCGATCGCGGTGGCGACCGAGAACATGCACTTCTTCGACGCTGAGTCGCGCCTGTCGATCTGGTCCTGAGATCGGGCCGGGTGGTGCCCGCTCAGGAGCGGGTCCAACGCGGCTTCAGTGGGGCGTGCTCGATGCGCGGAAGGACGTGCTCGGCGAACAGATCGCACTCCGCTCGGTGCGTGTACCCCGAGAGCACGAACGCCTCGACACCGACGGCGCGATAGGCCTCGAGTTTCGCGAGCACCTGGTCGGGATCGCCGACGATGGCGGCACCGGCGCCGCTGCGAGCGCGACCGATCCCGGTCCACAGGTTCGCCTCGGCGAACCCATCGTCGCTCGCAGAATCGCGCAGCGCCGCTTGGCGTTGCACACCGACCGACGCCGAGTCGAGCGAACGCGCCCGGATCTCTGCCCCGATGCTGTCATCGAGTCGCGAGACGAGTCGCTCGGCCGCGGCGAGGGCATCAGCTTCAGTTTCTCGAACGATGACGTGGGTGCGGAGACCGGTGATGAGCGAACGGCCATGGCGCTCGGCCCGGGCGTTCATCTCGGCCACCGTCTCGCCGACTGAGGCGACGGTGTCGGGCCACGTGAGGAAGACGTCGGCCTCTCGCGCGGCGACTTCCTTGGCGGCCTCTGAGAAGCCGCCGAAATAGAACGGGGGGCATCGCCCGTCGACGGTGCGGGCGCGGGGCGGATCGAGCGTCAGGTTGACGAACTCTCCGTGGAAGTCGACGGGCTCTCCGTCGAGGAGGGTGCGCAACACCTGCATCCACTCGAGGGTGCGTTGATAGCGCGGCTCCGACTCGAGTGCCTCGCCGGGGATGTCGGAGGAGATGATGTTGATGGTGAGACGGCCGTTCGCGAACTGGTCGATGCTCGCCAACTGCCGGGCCAACTGCGGGAGCCACATCTCGCCCATGCGCACCGCGAGGAGGAGGTTGATGTCGCGGGTGTGGGTGGCGATGGCCGCGGCGAATGCGGTTGAGTCGATGCCGAGGGTGTAGCCGGACGGCAGGAGCACATTGTCGAAACCGTTGCGGTCGGCTGCGGTGACGATGTCACTGCAATGGGGCCAGCTCGCGGCGAGCTCCGGGTCGGGTGCTCCGAGGAACTCGTAGTCGTCGTCGCAGAGCGCCCCGAACCAGGAGATTTCGACGGGGGAGTGGTCGTTGGTCATGGGAGGGGGATTCCTTCAGAGGCTTGGACGAGGGTGTACACGTCGGCGCGGTCGAGGTTGACGCTGAACGCCGCCGCCGACGTGGCGATCCGCTCGGGTCGTTGGGTTCCGATGATGGCGACCGGAGCGCTCGGATGGGCGAGCACGAAAGCGAGGGCGACCGTCGCCCGGTCGACCCCCTCTCTGGCGGCGATCGCGTCGAGGGCCGCGCCGAGCGCGTCGGGCACTCCCTCGCCGGAGACGACGCGCCCACCGGCGAGTGGGCTCCACACGATCGGGACGCGACCGGTGCGCATGCAGGCGTCGAAGGTGCCGTCGCGCATCGGGTCGAGGTGCATAACCGAGAATTCCGGTTGGTCGGTGATGATGGGGAACGGGAGGTGAGCCGCGAGGGCCTCGGTTTGGGCGGGGGTGTGGTTGGACACGCCGACGGCGCGGATCTTCCCGGCGTCGCGGAGAGCGCTCAACGCGGCGGCCAGGTCGGCCGGGTGCGTGTACATGTCGGGGCGGTGGATCTGGTAGAGATCGACCGTCTCGACACCGAGGCGTCGGAGCGAGTCCTCGCAAGCGGAGGTGATCCCGGCCGGCGACGAGTCATAGGGAACCGGCGGTCGGATGCCGCCCTTGGTGGCGAGCACCATGCGGTCGCGGAGACCGGGTGCGCGCCGCAGCACCTCGCCGAGGTTCTCCTCGACCGAGCCGAACCCGGTGCCGTTCCAGTCGAGCCCGTAGACGTCGGCCGTGTCGATCAGGTTCATGCCGTTGTCGAGGGCGGCTTCGACGAGCGCGACCAAGGCGTCGACATCGGTAGAGGTGAACCTCCACATGCCGAAGGCGATCGGTCCGATCTCGCCGAGGTCTCCGAGGGTTCGGGTGGAGCTGTTCACGAGGCTCATGGGTCACCAGTGTGCCGTGTCGGTCGGGAGACCGGAACCGACGTGTCGGAAGCGGTCAGCAGCGCAGCGTCAGGAGCGCTTGACCCACTTGGAGTCAGCCGAGACGTCCTCGACCGCGCCGCCGGCTTCAGCCCAGCCGTTGAAGCCGACCTCGAGGTGCGCGACGTCGTCGAAACCGATGTCTCGTAGCACGGCTGCTGCGAGGGCGGACCGTTGTCCACCGGCGCAGTAGAGGACGTAGCGCTGGTCGAAGGTGAACGAGTCGCGGTGATACGGGCTCTCCGGATCGAACCAGAATTCGAGCATCCCGCGAGGGGCTGAGACCGCGCCCGGGATCGCCCCGCGCTCGAGGCGCTCGCGGAAGTCGCGAATGTCGATCACCGTGCACGATCCGGCAGCGATCTCTGACTGCAGATCGGCGACCGAGAGCTCCTCGATGCGGGCCTTGGCCTCGCGGACCAGATCGTTGACCGTTCTTCTCATGGCGGCGACGGTAGTCCGCGAGGGCAAGCGCACGAGGTGCGAGGCAGGGGTCGGCACCCCCAGACTCTCCCCATGGCTCCCCCCGCCGGACTCTCGATCGATGGCGCTCGCGCTCTTGTTGTGGGCGCCACCGGAGGTCTCGGATCGGCGATCACCGAACGACTCGTCGCTGGCGGCGCTCGGGTGGTCACCTCTGGACGACGTGAACTCGCCGGTGTCGGCGCGACGCTGCACGTGCAGTGCGATATCACCGTCACCTCCGAACGGGAGCGGCTGATCGACGACACGATCGGTGCCCTGGACGGCATCGACATCGCGGTGATCGCCTCGGGGGTTGTCGGGTTCGCGCCGGCGACGGTGATGCGCGCCTCCGACATCGCCCAGTTGATCGCCGTCGACCTCGCCGCCCCGCTCGCGCTGCTGGGTGAGTTGGCCCCCGCAGTGGAGGACGGGGGAGCGATCGCGGTGATCACCGGCGCGATTGTCGACACTCCAATCCCGGGCACCTCGACCTATGCGGCGGCGAAAGCCGGCTTGTCGAGCGCCTGCGCCGTGCTGCGTCGCGAGCTTCGCCCGCGGCGCGTCAACGTGATCGACGCCCGTCCGCCACACACCGAGACGGGTCTTGCTGATCGTGCGGTGTTCGGTTCGGCGCCGACCTTCCCCGCCGGTCTGTCACCGTCGGTTGTGGCCGAGCGGATCGTGCGCGGTATCGCCGACGGCGAGACCGAGCTCGCCCCATCGGCGTTCGGTGCGGCGTGACTCTTCCACGTCGGATCACCCTCTCGACCGAAGCCGGCTCCTCGCTTTGGCAGATCCTCGGGATCGTGTTCGACTCGATCACCGGGGTGTCGGCGCCATCGGGCTGGCCGGTGGACACCGAACGCTTGGTGGACCTTGAGGGGCGACTGCTCAGTTGGTGGGATCCGGTCGAACTCGAGACCGGGGACGGGCCGGACCGCGAGGTCGAGTTGCACATCGAGGACGTGGCGTTATTGCTCTCGGGAATGGCGTACACCGAGGTGATGAGCGCAGAGTTGCCCTGGTTTGAGATGGTGCGATGGACGTCGGATTTCGTGACCGCGGAACTCCGGGCCCATTGGACCGAGGAGGAGTGGGTGGAGTTCGGGTCAGCGGGGGGTTGACGGCGCCGGGCACTTGGCGCAGGTGCCCGAGACCCTGACGTCGATCACGCTGGGAGCGAAGTCGGCGGTGCGGGCGATCTCGGCGCGAAGGTCCTCGACCAGGGCAGCGTCGTGATGGCGGGTCGCACCGCAGTTCTCGCACACCAGGTGGATGACCGCGTCGGCGTGAGCCGGTTCCCACGTGCTGGTCTCGGTGAGGCGCGACTCGCGGACGAGATCAAGTTCAGCGAGCAGGGCGAGGGTTCGGTAGACCGACGAGACATTGATGCCCGGGTCGCGGCGGTGGACCTCCTCGGCGATCTCGGCGGCGCTCAGGTGACGCTCGCTCTCGGAGAGCACCTCCCAGACCACCCGACGGGGTCGGGTGAGTCGGAAGTCGCGCTCTCGGAGGATGTCCTCGAGTTCCACGCCACGGACCCTAGGACTTCTGGTCGGCCGACCAGACGGCGGATGAATGTATTGCGAACGGTTTGCAAGAGGGCGCCACCCTCACTACGGTGCGTGAGCAGGCCGACGTGGCCGGAAGGAGACCGACATGATCGCGATGCACGCCCCCGATGGGTTCCTCGAGGCCCCCGTCGCCCTCGCCACCGTCGTCATCGCTCTCGTCTTCGTGGCCCTCGCCCTCCGGGTCAGCGGCCGCGAACTCGGCGACCGTCAGGTCCCTCTCGCCGGGATCGCGGCGGCGTTCATCTTCGCCGCGCAGATGTTCAACTTCCCGGTCGCCGCCGGCACCACCGGTCACCTCATGGGTGGGGCGCTCGCCGCGATCCTCCTCGGACCGTGGGTCGGATCGCTCGTGGTCACCGTTGTGGTCGTCGTGCAAGCACTGCTCTTCGCCGACGGTGGCCTCACCGCCCTCGGATACAACGTGCTCAACATGGCGACCGTGACTGCCTTCGGTGGTTGGGCCGTGTTCCGGTTGATGCGCAGGGTCATGCCGAGGAATGCGGCCGGGGTCATGGGGGCGACGGCGATCGCCGCGCTCGTCTCGGTGGTGCTCTCGGCGGCGGCGTTCTCGGTGCAGTGGCTCTTTGGGGCGAGCGCCGAGGTGCCCTTCGACACCGTCTTCGGCGCGATGGTGGGTGTGCACGTGCTCATCGGTGTCGGTGAGGCGATCATCTCGGCGTTGGCCGTCGGCGCGGTCCTCGCAGCCCGGCCTGACCTCGTCACCGGTGCTGCCGACCTCGACGCCGCGCAACTTTCCGCGGAGCGCCGCGTTGGCCGTCGCACCTTCGTGCTCGGTGGACTCTTCGTTTCGCTGGTCTTCGCCTCCGTCGTCAGCCAGTTCGCCGTCGACAACCCCGACGGGCTCGAGAAGGTCGCGATCGACGAGGGCTTCATCGAGTCGGGTCGCGATCATGCCCTCGACTCGATCATCTTCAGCGACTACGCCACCTCAGGGGTTGGGAACGAGACCCTCAGCCTCGCGGTTGCCGGTGTCTCCGGGGTGCTGATCACGCTGCTCGTTGGCCTCGGTCTGATCAGCGCTGCCCGCCAGGGCCGCGGCCGCGCGGCCGCCTGACGCGATGGCCGGAGGACACGTCGAAGGTCGCGTGGGCGGCGTTGGCCATCTCGTCATCCACGGCCACTCGCCGGTGCATCGGCTGGCGCCGGAGACGAAGGTGGTCGCGACGTTCGCCTTCGTGATCTGTGTGGC
>JAURCL010000049.1 GCA_030828465.1 Acidimicrobiales bacterium
TCCGACGGATCTCGCGGGTGTCGGCCTCGAGTTTTTCGAGCGCCGAGCGGATCCCGCTCGGGTCGCGGGTCAACTCCACCGCGGTCGCATCGGCGAGCGACTCGCGGCTGCGCGAGAGTGCCGCGCGCAACACGATCGCGAGCGGCAGACCGACGATGAGGATGGCGAAACCGATGAGGGCGAGCGGGATCGTGGCGCCACGCTCGTTGCTCCGCGACCGTCGCCCCATCGAGGAGTAGAAGCCGATCCGGA
This sequence comes from Acidimicrobiales bacterium, assembly GCA_030828465.1. Lineage (GTDB taxonomy): Bacteria > Actinomycetota > Acidimicrobiia > Acidimicrobiales > Ilumatobacteraceae > Casp-actino5. The sequence continues at coordinate 253 of JAURCL010000049.1, forward strand.
TGAGCAGATCGGCGAGCAGCATGATCGCCGACACCGTCACCACCGAGATCGTCGTCACCGCGATGTCGCGGTTGCGGATGTGCGCCATCTCATGCGCGACCACACCCTTCAGCTCAGCCCGCGACAACGACGACAACAGCCCGGTGGTCACCGCCACCACTGCCTTCTCAGGTCGGTGGCCGGCGGCGAAGGCGTTCGGGGCCTCGTCGTTGATCACCCACACCTCGGGCACCGGCAGACCGGCGGCGATCGCCATCTCCTCGACCACGTTGCGCAACATCAGGAACTCATCGCCAACCGCCGGATGGGCACCCGCCATGCGCAGCGCCGTCCGGCTCGCCGCCCGCTGAGCGAAGAACAGGTATCCCACCGCGATCACGAGCGACACGATCACCGAGGGCACGAACGACGACCCGAATCCAAGCACGCCGACCGCCACGATGATCAACCAGAGCAGCACAACCGTGGCGGCGAGCAGCCCCCAAGACCGACGCGCGTTCCGCCGGGCGATCGCGATGAACGACGGCCGATCGGCCACGCTCAGAACTCGACGTTCGGGACGCTCTCGGCCGAGACCGGAGCGTCGAAGAGCTCGCGCTCGGTGAACGACCCCGCCCGCGCCACGATCAACGTCGGGAACGACTGGAGGCGGGTGTTGTACGCCGTCGTCGAGTCGTTGTAGTGCTGGCGGGCGTAGCCGATGCGATTCTCAGTCGAGGTCAACTCCTCTTGGAGCTGCCGGAAGTTGGCATCGGCTTTCAGGTCGGGATACGCCTCGGCGACCGCGAACAAACGGCCGAGGGCCGCGGTGAGCGGACCCTCAGCGGCCGCGGCCGCGGCAGGCGTCGACGCTCCGCTCGCCACCGAACGGGCAGAGATCACAGCGTCGAGCGTCTCGCGCTCGTGCTCGGCGTAACCCTTCACCGTGTTGACGAGATTCGGGATGAGATCAGCCCGGCGGGTGAGCTGCACATCGATCTGCGCCCAAGCGTTGTCGACCTGGTTGCGGAGCCGGACGAGGGCGTTGTAGGTGACGACACCAAAGATGACGAGTACGGCGACGACCGCGATGATGATGAGCGTGTTCATGACAGCACCTCCACGGCGAGCCTAACCCTCAGGGTTCCGCGGGTTCATTCGATCGGGATCGGTCGCGCGAGCCCCTCCACCACCTCGACGGCGTCGAGGGCGGCCAAGGTCGAGGGTGGAAGCACCAACTTCATCGAGCGGCTCCCACCGCCCACCACGATCTCATCGCGCTCCATCACCGCGGCATCCACCCACACCGGCAAGCCCTCCGGAAGACCGAATGGCGTGACCCCGCCCATCACCATGCCGGTCACCTCAGCGGTCAACTCGGCCGGGGCGAACGACACCTTGCGGGCTCCGAGCCGACGGCGCACCACCCCGTTCACATCGAGGCGATGAGTGGCGAGCACCACGCAGGCCGCCATCACCGGCGCGTCGCCCTTGGAGGCGACCACGATCGTGTTGGCCGAATCGGCCGGGGAGAATCCGTAGCGCCCGCAGAACGCGGCTGTGTCGGCGAGATCCGGATCACAGGCCACCTCGCGCCAAGGTCCAGCCGTCGCCGCAGCCGCCGCGCGCACACGCTCGTCGAGGTCATCCACGCCTCCACCCTGCCACAGGCCGAGCCGCGGCCCGCCGGTTACGGTGACGCCATGGATCCGATCCACGACGTCATCGATCGCTGGCACCAGCATCTGCGGCGCGAACTCCCCGGTGGCCTCGACGCCCTCCTCCACGACGACGTCGTGTTCATCTCGCCGGTCGTGTTCACCCCTCAGCAGGGCAAGGCGATCACGAAGCTCTACCTCGACGCCGCCTCGGTGGCGCTCCCAGGAGAGGCATCCGATGTCGGCGAGGCGGTCACCGGCGATGGTGACGGATCGTTCCGTTACACGAAGGAGATACTCGACGGCCACCACGCGGTCCTCGAGTTTGAGACCACCGTCGACGGCAAACACGTGAACGGCGTCGACATCATCACCTGCGACGACGATGGCATGATCATCGAGTTCAAGGTCATGGTCCGCCCCCTCCAGGCCGTCAACGCCGTGCACCGGCAGATGGGCGAGATGCTCGAGAGGTTGAAGGGCGCGAGCTAGTGAGCCGACCACACACCGGACGATGGTTCGAGGAACTGACCCCCGGAACCGTCATCGAGCACGCAATTCGACGCACCATCACCGAGTCGGACAACGTCATGTTCACCTCGATGACGATGAACCCCGCTTGGCTCCACCTCGACTTCGACTACGCGGCCAACGAGACCGAGTTCGGTCGACCCCTCGTGAACTCGATGCTGACCGTTGCGATGGTGATCGGCATCAGCGTGCACGAGACCACCCTCGGCACCACCGTCGCCAACCTCGGATTCTCCGAGGTGGTCTTCCCCGCACCGCTCTTCCACGGCGACACCATCCGAGTAGAGACCGAGGTCCGCGCCGCCCGCGAGTCGAAGTCGCGACCCAACCAAGGGGTCGTCACCTTCGAGCATCGCGCCCACAACCAGCACAACACGCTGGTGTGCCGCGCCGTTCGCGACGCGCTCATGCTGAAGCGCCCCGCCGACTGATCCGTCGACTACTCGGTGAGCGCGATGATCCGCCTCGCCTGCGCCGCGAGGGGCTCATCGACCATCTGCCCCTCGAAGGCAATGGCGGCCACCCCGCGCGCTGAGGCCTCCTCGTAGGCGTCGAGCAGCGCCCGGGCTCGGGCGACCTCAGCCTCGGCGGGCACGAACCCCGCGTTGGCCGACGCCACCTGGCCCGGATGGATGCAGAGTTTCCCCGAGTAGCCGAGGGCGCGGGCCGATGCGCACTCCGCGTTGAAACGATCGAGGTCACCGAAGTCGGTCACCACCTGATCGAGAACGGGAACTCCGGCCAAGCGTCCGGCGAGCGCGACGAGCGATCGGGCGGTCGCCACCTCGTCGTTCGACGCGGTGCGTACCCCGCCCATATCGGCGATGAAGTCCTCAGCGCCGAAATAGCCGGCCACCACCCGAGGGTGCGCGAGCAACTGCCGCGAGTCGGCGACGCCGAGGGCCGTCTCGAGCCCAGCGATCACTCCGACATCGGCGAGACCGGCCCCGGTGAGCGCTCGGTCGACAGCGTCGAGCCCATCGAGCGACTCGACCTTGGGTACCACCACCGCGACCAGCGCGTCACTCAGGGCCTCGCGAACATCATCGGCGAACCACTCGGTCGGCTCGGCGTTGACCCGCACGGTCACCGCCACACCAGCCGCGGCCAGCACCGGGGCGAGTCGCGCGGCGTTCGCGCGGCCCGCCCCCTTCGCGTTCGCTGGCGTCGCATCCTCACAATCGATGACGACCGCGTCGGCCCCTCGCTCGCCGAGACGCTCGACGAAGTCGGGGCGCACCGCCGGGGCGAAGAGCAGGGAACGGAGACGCGGAACCGGACGCATGGGTTGATCGATCAGGCCGCCACGATCGAGCGCTTGGCGACCTCCTCGAGCATGACCTCGGTCGCCCCACCCCCGATCGGCAGGATGCGGGCGTCGCGATACATGCGCTCGACCGGGGTCTCGCGCATGTAGCCCATGCCGCCGTGGAACTGGACACAGTCGTACATGATCTGCATGACCGTCTCAGCGCCGAAGGCCTTCACCCCCGACATCTCTTTCACGTTGTCGCCACCGGCGTCGCCAACCCAGGCCGCGTGGTACATCGCGGCCCGCACCGCGTCGAGCCGGGCCTGGTTCATCGCCATCCGCTGACGGATCGCGCCGAGGTCGTAGAGGTGACCACCGAAGGCGGGTCGCTGCTGCACGTAGGCGAGGGTCTGATCGATCGCCGCCTGCGCCGCGCCGACACCCATCCCGATCAGCACCATGCGCTCGTTCTGGAAGTTCTTCATCGTCTCGTAGAACCCCCGGTGCACCGTGCCGAGCACCTGGGAGTCGGGCACCCAGACGTTGTCGAGCACCAACTCCGCGGTGTCCGAGCAACGCCAACCGTGCTTGTCGAGTTTCTTCGCCACCGAGAACCCCTCGGTGCCCTTCGGCACCAGGAACGTGGTGATCCCATACCGGTTGTCCGGATCGGTCTTCGCCGCGACGATCGTCATGTCCCCGTAGACGGCGTTGGTGATGAAGGTCTTCGTGCCGTTGATCCTCCAACCGTCGCCGTCGCGGACCGCCGAGGTTCGCATTCCCGCAACATCGGACCCGGCGTCGGGCTCGCTGACCCCGATCGACAGGATCGTCTCACCGGAGAGCACCGTCGGCATCCACTGCTCGAGTTGCTCGGGCGAGCCCGAGTTGATGAGATGCGGGGCCGCCATATCGGTGTGGACCAACACGGTCACATCGAAGCCGGCGAAGGTCGACGCGCCGAGCGCCTCGGAGAACGTCGCCGAGGCCAACATGCCGAGACCGAGGCCGCCGTGCTCTTCCGGGGCGCGGAGCCCGAACATGCCGAGGGCGCCCATCTTGTGGAGCACCTCGCGAGGAACCTTGCCCTCGACCTCCCAGTCGTCGCCGTGCGGGGTCACCTCGGCGGTGACGAACTCGACCGTCTGGTCGTAGATCGCCTGCAGTTCATCGGTCATGTAGATGTTGCGGTGCACATTGTCTCCCTTTGATCACTCATCCGATGCCGCGGCGAAGGTGACGAGCACCTGATTCGACGCGACCTGGTCGCCGACGGCGACCCGTACCTCCTCCACCGTCCCCGGCCCGGCGGCCGTCAGGGTGTGGAGCATCTTCATCGCCTCGATGACGACCACCGGGTCGCCGGCGGCGACCGTGGAGCCCACCAAGACGGCGACCTCGGTCACCCCACCCGGGAACGGGGCGACCACCGCCCCGGCCGAGCCGTGACCCCCGACCCCGACCGGAGCCCAGCGCTGCGAGCGCGACGGCACGGAGAAGGTCTGGGTGTGACCGTCGACGTTCACTGCGGCCGTGCGGTCGGCCAACGAGACGCTCGCCACCGCGGCCCGATCCGAATCGGCGCCTCGAGCCACCTCGTGCGCCACGCCGTCGGCGTCCACCACGACCCGTGGTAGTGAGCGACGGTGCGGAGTCAGCGAGAACGACCCGGCGCCGAACCACACCGAGGCGTGATCCACCGATGACGAGACAGCCGCGGCCCAGGCCTCAGCCGCGGCGGCCGACGCCGGCTCAGGCCGCGAGGGCAATTCGGTCTCGTCGAGGAACCGGGTGGTCACCCGGCCGTCGCGCACCGGCTCGCGGTCGATGAGCCAACGCTGGAAACCGGTGTTGGTGACCAGTCCGCCGAGCACCAGTTCGTCGAGCGCCGCGCCAAGGCGCCGCAACGCGGTGGCGCGATCGGCACCGGCGACGATGAGCTTGGCGACCATCGCGTCGTAGTAGGGGGTGATCTCGCTGCCTGCCACCACAGCGGAATCCCAACGGACCCCGCTCGGCACCACCAGATGCGACACCGTTCCGATCTGGGGGGCGAAGCCGTTCGCCGGGTCCTCGGCGTTCACCCGCGCCTCGACTGCATGGCCCGAGAAGGTGACGTCGTCTTGGGTGATGGGGAGCGGCTCGCCCTCAGCGACCCTGATCATCAACTCCACGAGATCGAGCCCGGTCACCTCCTCGGTGACCGGATGCTCCACCTGCAACCGGGTGTTCATCTCTAAGAAGAAGTAGTCACCGGTCTCATCGTCGACAACGAACTCGACGGTGCCAGCCGAGTCGTATCCAATGGAGGCGGCGAGTGCCACCGCCACGGAGTGCAGCCCGTCGCGGGTCTCGGGCGGAAGGTTCGGCGCGGGCGCCTCCTCAAGCAACTTCTGGTAGCGGCGCTGCACCGAGCACTCACGGGTTCCGAGATGGATCACCGAACCGTGCCGGTCGCCGACGATCTGCACCTCGACATGGCGGGGACGCTGAATGAAGCGCTCGACGATCATCGACGCGTCGCCGAAGGAGCGCTCCGCCTCGGATGCCGCCTCAGCGAGGGCCGCGCGGAAACCCGCCGGCTCGTGGACGATGCGGATCCCTTTGCCGCCCCCACCAGCGGCCGCCTTCACCAGCACTGGGTACTCAATGGCATCCGCCGCCTGAGCGAGCGCCTCAGGGTCTTGGGACTCGTCGAACCCGGGGATGATCGGAACACCGGCCGCCGCGGCCAAACGACGCGCCTCGATCTTGGAACCCATCATCCGGATCGCCTCGGGTCGCGGACCGATCCAGAGACATCCGGCCCCGACAACGGCCTCGGCGAAGGCCGCGTTCTCCGACAAGAACCCGTAGCCGGGATGCACCGCGTCGGCTCCGGTCTCGGCGATGGCGACGAGCAGGCGCTCGACCGAGAGATAGCTCGACGCGAGATCGGCCGGACCGAGGTGGAACGACACGTCAGCCTCGGCGACGAAGGGAGCCGAGGCGTCCGGGTCGGCGAACACGGCGATCGTCGTGTGGCCGAGGGTTCGGGCCGTCCGGATGACGCGGCGGGCGATCTCCCCGCGGTTGGCGATCAGGATCCTCACGACATCACATCCGGTACACGAGCGGGTTGCCCCGGTCGGGGACGTCCTGACGGGCGGCGAGGGCGAGGCAGAGTCCGAGAGCGTCGCGGGTGTCCACCGGGTCGATCAGCCCGTCGTCCCAGAGCCTCGACGTTGCGTGATACGGATCGCTCTGAGTGAGGTACTGCTCGGCGACCTCGGCGCGCAGCGCCTCGACCTGCTCGGGTGTCGTGTCGTCGCCCTTCAACCCGGCGAGGCGGATGTCGACGAGGACCGTCTGCGCGGTCTCGGCCGACATGGTCGCGATCCGCGAGTTCGGCCAGGCGAACAAGAAGCGCGGACGGAACCCACGGCCGCACATGCCGTAGTTGCCGGCCCCATAGGAGCCGCCGATCAGCACCGTGTACTTCGGCACTGTCGCGTTCGCGACGGCGGCCACCATCTTCGCCCCATGCTTGGCGATACCCGCGGCCTCGGAGTCGCGCCCCACCATGTAGCCCGAGGTGTTCTGCAGGAAGAGCAGCGGGATGCGCCGCTGCTCGCAGAGCTCGATGAAGTGGGTGGCCTTCAGCGCGGCATCGGAGAAGATGATCCCGTTGTTGGCGATGATGCCGACCATGTGCCCCCAGATGCGGGCGAAGCCGGTGATGATCGAGGTGCCCCACTCGGGCTTGAACGGCGCGAACCGGGAACCGTCGACCATGCGGGCGATGATCTCGGTGGCGTCGAAGGGGATGCGGTCGTCGGCCGAGATGATCCCGTAGATCTCCTCAGGGTCGTGCAGCGGTGGCTCCGGGGGCACCCAATCAAGCCATCCCTGGCGATCATCAACCCGCCGCTGAGCGGTCGTCTCACAGATCTCACGCAGCCGGCCATAGGCCTCCGACTCGGTGGCCGCCATGTAGTCGCTGACCCCCGAGACGCGCGTGTGCAATTCCGCCCCGCCGAGGTCGTCGGGCTCGATGATCTCGCCGAGGGCGGCCTTCACGATCGGCGGGCCGCCGAGGAAGATCCGCCCGATCCCCTCCACCATGATCACCTCATCGGAGAGCGCCGGCACGTAGGCGCCTCCGGCCGTGCAGCCTCCGAGCACCACCGAGAGCTGCGGCAGGCCCATCGCCGACAGTCGCGCCTGTCGATAGAACGACCCGCCGAAGTGATCCTTGTCGGGGAAGATCTCATCCTGCAGGGGCAAGAAGGCCCCACCGGAGTCGACCAGATAGATGACGCCGAGGCCGTTCTCCTCGGCGATCTCCTGGGCGCGCACATGCTTCTTGATCGCGATCGGCACGAGCGAGCCGCCCTTGACCGTGGCGTCGTTGGCGATGAAGACGTACGGCGCGCCCTGGACGACACCGATGCCGGTGACGATCCCGCCTCCGGGTACCTCGTCGCCGTACTGACCCCACCCCGACAGGGTGGAGAACTCGAGGAACGGGGTGTGCTCGTCGGTGACCATGTCGATCCGGTCGCGCACCATGACCTTGCCGCGCGCGAGGTGCCGCTCGATGGAGCGCTCGCGACCCGGGCCACCGTCGATGGCCCACCGCATCCGCTCGCGCAGGGTGTCGACGAGGTCGAGGTAGGCGGCGCGGTTGGTAGCGAAGGCCAATGAACCGCTGTCGACGCGCGTCTCGATGACCCTCATGAGGCCACCCCGCTCCAGAACTGCGCGGTGATCGCCGCGGCGAAGCGATCGAGATTGCCGCGGTCGGTGTCGAACCACTCGACGGAGGCGTTCATCGCGCCAAACAGCACGAGCCGGATCACGTTGACGTCGACCGTCGGCTGGATGGCGCCGTCAGCCTGGAGCCGTCGGAGCATCTCGGTCCAGCGCGCCTCGTAGGCGTCGCGGAGCGGGACGACGATCTCGCGGACCGACTCGGGGGCGGTGCGGAAGGTCATGACGTGCGCGGCGGTGTAGGGACCGTTCTCGAAGAGGGCGGACAGGTGCGCGCGGACGTGGGCCTCGATGCGATCGACGGGGCGGGCCGAACCGGTCGAGGTCTCGGCCTCGTCGAAGGCGGTCTGCATGACGTCGATGCCGCGCCGGAGAATCTCCGTGAGAAGGTCGTCCTTGGAGGCGAAGTGGTAGTAGAGCGAACCGGCCTTCATGCCAACGGTGTCGGCGAGTTGGCGGAGCGAGGTGCCCTCGTAGCCATGGCGGAGGAACAGTGCGGCAGCCTCGTCGAGGATGCGATCTCGGCCCGATTCGGCGAGCACTGTGGTGGACTGCGGCACGGAATTACCCTACCTAACGTTCGTTAGGTAGGCAAGCGGTCGAACGCTAACGGCGAGTTGACGCGCTCACGCGGGGCCCTCCCCGCCCCGCTCACATGGTGAAACGAAGATTGCGGGCGGCCTGGGCCCCCCACTCGTCATCACCCGACCACGAGATGGTGCCGGCGGCCACCTCGGCCTCAGGGTCGATCCGACCGCAGGCCAAGAGGATGAACGTGGTGGAGTCGGCTGACACCGTCACGTCGGGGGCGTCGAGAGCATCGACCAGGCCGGCGCGACCGTCGACCGCGACGTGCATCGACCGCTCGATCGGACCGGTCACCGAGAACGTGATCGACTTACCCTCGGGAAGACCGATCTTCTTGCCGACGATGTACGGAAGCGAGCGATGCACCTCGTCGAGCGCGATCTCGGCGCCCGGACCCGACTCGTGGCCGGGACGCCCGAGCGGACGACGGACATCCTGCTCGTGCACCCAGTAATCGAAGACCCGGACGGCCATGAACCGCGCGTAGGTACCGGGGCCGACCGGGGTTGCCGTCGACCGACCCAGTTCGTCGGGCCCCATCGCGGCCAACTCGGCCCGTCGCGGGGTCAACACCGCGCGATACCGCTCGAGGAACTCGCCGTCGGAGAGATCGGCCACCTCAGCCATCCACTCCCCCGCCCGCTCGAAGGGAAGCGAGTCGACCATCGACCCCGGCTCGGCGCCGAGCAGCATCGCTTCGATCGCGCCGAGGTGCGCCGCCACACCTCGCACCGTCCACGCGGGACAGAGCGACTGCGTCGACCACCCGTCGGCATCGAGGCCGCCGACCAAGTCGTCGAACGACGCCATACACATCTCGAGGGCGTCCACCGACGCCCGGGTCACCTCATCGCTCATCGATCCTCCGATCGGTCGCGGTCGGCCGGGCCGACCCGTTGGAATCCGTCCTCGGTGAAGGCGATCTCCTCACCGCGGTTGATGCTCACCCAGTCGCGGGCGTTGAGATACGGCTCGAACACCTTGGTGATCCGCTGCTCGATCTCACGGGTCTTCGGTTGCTGCAACTCGTAGAGGTCAGGGAACTCGACCCAGGCCGTCACCGCCTCCCACAGACGCACCGCTGCCTCGTCGAGCGGCGGATCGACGAGCACCGGCCCGAACAGGCAGTGATCACCGAAGAAGAGCGTCGGCGCCCCGTAGCCGGCAGCGTCCGTCACCCGTCGATGCTCGGCCAGCACCTCGTCGTTCGTCGTGTCATCGGCGATGGCCGCGTCGACGACACCTGGGTCGACACCGAGCTCAGCGAGCAACTCTCGAGCCACCTCCGGTCGATGGGGCCGGAGTCCCTCCTCGTGA